>DJPI01000011.1:0-3603 GCA_002438505.1 Ruminococcaceae bacterium UBA6416
CCCGTCATCCGCTCCAGAAAACGCCCTTTGTCGCTTGGACAAAAGGCGTTTTTTTCGTTGAATTAATACTTAAGGATATGATGCTACGATATGAAATTTTTCGATCGGTTTTTTCATGATGAAGATAAGAAAAATACTTATCCCATGCCGCCGTGGGAAACAGTTGTTGAAACGATGTATGATAAACAGCTCGACTCTTTTGTTGATGAAGTGATAGATGTTGTTTATTCAAAAGACCATTCAATGCGATATGTCATTTTAAAAGACGTGCAAGGCCTTTTCACCTATCAATTAGAAGTTATTCATCGGTTTGACGATAACGAATGGCAATATGTTTGCTCAGATAAAAACTCTTTGCCGGCAATTTGGGAGCCTTTCAAGGAAAGTGCTGAAAAGCCAATTTTTGAGAGGAAAAATGAATTGCTGAAAGAGATGAAATCCGAAGTGGAATATAGGCGGTATTTTTGATTTTCTGTCTAGTTTTGTCGGCAGGTAAAATTTGTACTGAATTTTTGGAGCGTTAAAATTGAAACACCTTGCAAATATTATAACGTCAAGCCGGATTGAAATGTCATTTGCACTGCTTTTTACAAAGGCTTTCTCGCCGTGGTTTTACATTTTATATTTATACTGCGGAGTGTCAGACATGATTGACGGAACAATAGCCCGCAGGACAAACTCGCAGAGCAATTTCGGAGAAAAACTTGACAGTGTTTCGGATGTGTGCTTTTTTGCGGCAAGCGCCGTAAAGGTCTTTCCACTTGTTAAAGGGGGAAAAATGTCTCATACTTTTTGTCTGCGCCGTTCTTGCGCTGAAGCTTGCAAGCATAATCTCCGGTGCGGTGAAATATAAGAGGCTTGTTATGCCGCATACTGTCATGAACAAAATTGTTGGTTTTTTGCTCTTTCTGCTTCCGCTGACACTCGCTTTTGCTGACATAAAATATACCGGGTTTTCCGTTTGTACCTTTGCTGCGGTTTCCGCTGCGGATGAGTTTTTTCGCGTCCTGAACGGAAAGGGTATTGAATAAGATTTTAAACCGCAACCGTTGTTTTATATCTCATTTTTCCAAGATCGTCTGCGCCGCAGAGTTCATACAGCGCTCCGGCGAACGCAAGCGGCTCAATTCTTTCCGGCAGCAGAGAAGCGTATTTCTGAGGAAGAGAAAAGCCTTCGCCGGTCATCACAATGGCGTTCATCATCCGCTCCTTTCGCTTTGTGAAAAGGATTCCGGGAAAAATTAGCGGAACATTTTTGCCTGTTGCGGAGATTATGAACGTGCTTGAAAGTACGCTGTCATCAACTCTTGCGCCAATAACGAGGGAGATTCCGCTTTTTTCAAGAAGATATTTGCCGAGGGCTTCATATGCGGCAATGCATGAGGTTACAACCCTCACCTGGAACGCGAGCGGAACAAGGTTTTCCGCAAGGTCAACAAGATAGGCGTTTTCGTCAAAAAGCGTTACGCTGACGCGGCAGGGGTCGAGCCGCATTTTTTCGATTGAGCGGACGGCGGTGTTGAAAAGAAGGCGTTCAAAGAATACCGATGGCGAAAAGGGGCGCAGACCGCTTTCCTGCGGCGGAACAATTCCGGGCGGAAAGAGCACCCGTGAGCGCAGGCTCCCGGCGGCGGACTCAATCTCCTTCCACGGACAGCGGCCGCGATAGTTTTTTGCGCTCAGACTGTAAAACGGCAGAGCGCCGGGTACTTCAATTTTTTTCTTTTCAACGAGCGGCTCTCTGAAAAGGTCGCAAAAAATGTCAAAAGCACCTTCCTTTTTTTCGTTAGGTTCAAAAGTTATAAACAACAGTCCCACTCCCGTCAAAAAGCACTTTAAAAAATCTTATGACAAAGGCGGACAAAGTATGACCGCAGGAGGAATTTTGCCCTCCGGCCGAACCGGTGGAAGAATTTGTAAAATATATTTCAAAAAGCACTTGATTTTTTTTGTGCACTTGTGTATAATATCAAGGCAATCGAGCAGAGTATATGGAGAGTTGTCCGAGCTGGTCGAAGGAGCACGATTGGAAATCGTGTAACCGTCAAAAGCGGTTCGTGGGTTCGAATCCCATGCTCTCCGCCATGAAAACGCCGCAAATCCTTTATTTATAAGGGTTTGCGGCGTTTTCTTTTATATGAATTGTTACCGCTTTGGCGAAGTAGGCATTGACAGAATTGGACTATTTTAGACCCAGTTTGCCACTTTTTTGCCACACTTTTGCCACACTTTTTAGGCTGAAACTTCGGAATTTTCTTTTTCTTTTGCCAACAGGAAAGCATTGAGTTTTTCTGTGCTTTGTTCTTTTCGCTGCTTTCTGATGTGCGTATAAACGTCGTGCGTCAAAGAAATTTTTGAATGACCCATGATTTCCTGAACATCTTTTTCTTTTAGTTCAGCGTCAAAACACAGTGTTGCGAAGTAATGCCGAAGCTGATGTGATGTGCAGGATATTCCTGTTGAGTCCTTATATTTCCGAAAGCCTTTATCAAATTCATATTTTGTCATAATGCCGTACTTACCGGAGAAAAGAAGACCTTGCTTTTCTGAAATGACAGAGAGAAGTTTTTTAACGGGCTCAAGCAGCGGAACATATCTTTCACCGGCTTCGGTTTTTGTGCTGTCACGAACCATGGGCTTGCTTCCTTCAAAAACGACTACCTTTGAAATATGAATTGTTTTCTTCTCAAAGTCTATATCGTCAAACGAAAGTGCAAGCGCTTCTTCACGCCGAAGTCCGGTATAGAGAAGAAAGTTACAGTACAAACCGAAAGTACCCTCAGGGTGAGATTTAATCAATTCAACATCAGTATCAGAGGGCGGAGTTCTTGTGCTCTTTTTTGAGTTTTTCGGTACTTTACAAACCGAAATAGGGTTGTAAATAATCATCTTATGCGCAAGAGCATAGTCAAGAACCATTTTCATCACGATTTTGCGAAGCCGAATGGTTTGCTTTGCAAAGCCCTGTTTCTTCATTTTGTCGAGAAACATCTGAAATTCAATTGAACCGATTTCATTCACCGGTTTTTCGCCGAACTCGGCTTTTAGGTCTTTCAGGGGGGCAACGTAGCAGGTTTGGGTATAGCTTTTTACTTCTTCATCGTGCTCTTCCTGCCAACGGTCGGCAATATTGGAAAACTTATCGGAAATTTCGCGGCGAAGCTCTTCTTCTATTTTTTGCCGCTTTTCGGTAAGCTCGGACAGCGTACGGTACGAAACAGAACGATAAAAAGTTTTATCACCGATTTTTATCGTAAGTTTTGTGAATTTCCTTTCTTTTTTTGATTTTTTCACTATTATATCACTCCTTGATTTTTTGAAATGAACGTGATACAATAGCACCAAGAAAGTGCTATGTACCATATTGCGGTGGTTATATATGCTTTCATCTTCCTTCGGTTGCACCAACAACCGAAGGATTTTTTGTTTTTAATATGATTTATTTGCTTTTTGTATTTGGTTCAACGGTGCCTTTAAACATCCTCTCTAAAATAAAAAATGCTCTACGGTTCGGCTGATCCCCTATAGTGGGAAGCTTACTGCGTAGAGCTTATTAGCAAATGCGTAACTGTCGTTACACCCTCATATTATACCCACGCAGAT
>DJPI01000011.1:3744-5511 GCA_002438505.1 Ruminococcaceae bacterium UBA6416
CCGGTTATAAAAACGGTTGTCAGAAGTCAAAGTTTCGTGACTATCTCGCTCGTTTGGGCGAATTGGTCTTTTAGCTGTCAAGAACTTCTTAGGTGTGAATTTATTGAAATGTATTGACTCTTGGTTCAAAACGGTGTAAAATATGTAACTACAAGATAGTTACATATTTGGAGGCGATACAGCCGGATGAGCAAAAATGAAAAATTGATACGAAGATTTTGCAGTAAGCCGAAAGATTTTACATATGATGAATTAAGGTCGCTTTTGAGTATTTGGGGATATAAGGAAAATGATCCGGGCAGCGGTTCAAGAGTGAAATTTTACAATGTTGAAACACAACGAATTTTATGTTTACATAAGCCTCATCCCGGCAATATTGTAAAAAGGTACATATTAGATATGGTTTATGATCAGTTAGAGGAGGATGGATTAATATGAACAATCTGCATTATAAAGGCTTTTTAGGCAGCATGGATATCAATGTGGAAGATGGCGTTATATTTGGAAAATTGCTTTATATTAATGATCTTGTTACTTTTGAGTCGGAAAGTGTATCTGAAATTCAAAAGTCATTTGAAGATGCGGTTGATGACTACATTGAGTTTTGCAAAGAATGCGGTAAAGAGCCGGAAAAAGCGTTTAACGGTGTTTTTAATGTGAGGGTATCGCCGGAGAGACATAAAAAAGCAGTATATAAAGCCACTGAATTGGGAATTACACTTAACCAATTTGTTGATAGGGCTATTGCCGAAAAATTATCAGACAACATAAATTCACGTGAACATGCTGAAATATCGAAGAAAGTTGATAATTTAAATGCGGCTGTAAATTGCTTGAATAACAATCTTGCAATTTCTAATGTAAACCACCAATTCTTTATGTTAAAAGGAGGAAAATAACGATGCAAAATTTTGTAAAAAATATTAGCGAGGATGTTCGCTATGTATTAATGGATGTTAGATTTTTACCTAATAATTATTATAATCATGCAGGTAAAATCGATTTATCCTGTGAAGATGTTGTTTCGGTTAAAAAAATTACAAAAGATAATTTTATCATTACATTATCAAGGGAAATTAAATCATCGGAAGATTTTTTTAATATATTTGTAATGTTTGATATTTACGGAAGATTTAATGAGGCTATTAATGATATCGAAGACATTAATGAAAAAAATTTCATTGATTCAATAATTAAAGAAAAAAACTATTTGTTGGATAATTGCGCTGCAAGGATATCTTTAATGATTTCTCAAATATCTGCTCAAATCGGAATGGCAATACCTATTGTTACCCCGGCTTCGATTTTGCCTAACACAAATGAAGCTCAATAAGATTACAATCGAGAAACTGTGTTCTTCATGATATTTATTTTTACTTATTAAACATTTTTACGGTTTGTGCCGCCCGTTACGGGCGGTTCTTTCTTTTTTTGGTCGAAAACAAGGATGTGAAAGTTTTGTGACCATCTCGCTCACTTGGGCGAATTGGTCTTATCTGCTCATGAGGGCGGTTAATGTTGGTTCAGCGTGGCAAGCAGTTGTTTGAACAACAATAAGTATTTTTCTTTGATGTTTGTGAAAATATCGCTTGCGGTGTGTTCGTCGTAGATGTGTGACGTGAGATTTCTTGAGTAAAGGAGCTCGAGCCACGTCTTTTCATCCGAAATGAGACTGTCTGCATATGCTTGCTTCATTACGGATTTAGGACTGTTTAGGTCAACATAACCTTCCGAAATCAAAAACTCCCTTGTTGACTTCCACGCAAG
>DJPI01000011.1:5583-5798 GCA_002438505.1 Ruminococcaceae bacterium UBA6416
CCGTATTTGTCATATTCTTCCAAAGCTTCTTCAAGTCGATTTACGGCTTCGGAGAACTTTTCAAGTTTTTCATCAAATTTATTCATGAGGATAACACCGTCCTTTTTGATGTTTTCAAGTAGTAATGCGTTCGTGTTTTCGGATATAAACACGATGTCGAACTGTAAAAGAGTGGGGAGACTTTCAACGGCCTGTGCAAAAGGAACATGATTATT
>DJPI01000001.1 GCA_002438505.1 Ruminococcaceae bacterium UBA6416
TTCCAGCTTGACCATCCCATCGGCGGAGTGAGTGCAACACCATTGTCATAGCCATGCTCAGACTTTTCATTGATGCACACCTTATGAAGCAGTCTTTTTGCCTCGCAAAGCGGACAGAATTTTTTTGTTTTCATTCCCACTGCGGCCGCGGTTGTTGCCGCTGCGGCTGCGGTTGCGGCGACCCCGACAGCAGCTTTTTTAAAATTAATTTTCATATGTTCCTCCTATTAATTCATTATAACAATGCAAAGCTTCTTAAAACAAAGACGGTCAGAAAAACGGAGAAAAGTGAGATGATGCTTGTCCAGACAACAAGCTGTGTTGCAAGCTGATCATCTCCGCCGATTTCGCCAACCATTACGGCGCTTGAAACGGCAACGGGAGAGCCGAAAACGGAAATGAACGCCGGAAGCTCATTTCCGGTAACAGGAAAAAGAAAAAACTTTTTTGAAAGCAGAAGTGCAATGCCGATTCCGAGAACGGGAGCCGCAAAGTTTCTGAGCAAAACACCAAGGGTAATCTGCTTGCGCAGAGATTTCACGGCGGAAAAATCAAACCTTGCACCAAGAACAACAAGCGCAAGCGGCGATGCAATTTTTCCGGCGCTTAAAAGCGCGCTATACAAAAACGGAAGATTGTTTTTAATTGTGAAAACAGGAGCAGAATCCGCGCCTTGTGGCAAAAGTGAACGGACAAGCAAAACAACTGCGCCGCAGGCAACGCCGATAATCAGCGGATTCTGAACGGTTTTTTTGGCCGTGCTCAAAAAGGACGGCTTTTTGTTGTTCTCATCGGCATATCTCGAAAGGCAGAAAACCGCAAGGGTATTAAAAAGCGGAATCGCTATTGCCGAAAGGAGAGAGGCAAACGCAAGCGCTTCGGCGCCACCGAGGGACTGCGCAAGCGGTATTCCGACAATGGCGTGATTCGAGCGGAATGAGCACTGCATTATAACACCCTTCTGGCTGCGCTTTTTAATAAAAACGCGGCTGCAGAACACACCAACCGCCAAAAAGAGCAGAACGGCAAAAACGCTGTAAACAGCAGCACGCCAGTTCACAGAACCGAGCGATTTTATTTCATAAACATTGCAAAAGAGCATTATCGGCAAAAAGACCTTAAAAACAAGGCTGTTGGCCTTTTTGAAAAAATCATCGTCTGCAAAATGAACCTTTTTAAGTATTATGCCGAGAATCACAAGAAGAAGAATCGGTGCAACGGCATTAAACGCGAAAACAAAAACGTCAAACAAAACTATCTTCCTTTTTAATCTGACTGTTTTTCGGTCACATTGCAGACTGTGAGAACCGTGCCCTCAACGGTAAAAGCAATTTCAAAGCCGGAAAACATCATGTAATACATCCTGCCCTTTCCGTTCTGATATCCCGGACGGGGATCAAATGAGAGCGCTTCGGTAAGGCCGGGCAAAAGCTCATTCGAGAAAGAAGAAGGCAGTTCGCACCGAAACTCAACATCAAGCTTTTTTTGAACAAGCTCTTGCGCAAAACCGCCAACGGCTTCCGGGTGAGAATCGGTATAGGGAAGATACGGCTTCACGTCATAAATCGGCGTATTGTCCATCAAATCCGCTCCGCTGACGGAAAGTGAAATCCGGCCGTCCTTTTCCCTTTCAATTTTTTCAAGCTTGACGCAGGAGAGCGCAAGGTTGTTCGGCCTGAACGGCGAACGTGTTGCAAAAACACCCATGCGGCGGTTCCCGCCGAGCTTCGGCGGACGGACCGTTGGAGAAAAGCTGCTGCTTTGAACATCGGAAAATTTCCAAATGAGCCAGAGATGAGAAAAACCGTCAAGGCCTCTGAAAGCCTCCAAAACGGAAAACTCTTTTTCAAAGACAACCTTTGAAACGGTGCTTTTTGAAAGTCCGCTTTGACGCGGTATTCCGAATTTTTCCGAAAACGGAGAACGGATATGCGCAATAACCTGTATCTCATCCTTTTCCATGCCGCCAAGCTCACACCTTTCAACCGAAAAAATACTTGTTAATTTTAGCATAAAAATTCACTCATTTCAATACCGAAAGGCTCGTTTTCGTTTGCCTTGATTTTTCGGCCTCTCAATGGTATAATATTGTGAAAATATGGGAGCATTGCAGATTTTGCTTTTTCCCCGGAACCGACTTTGAATTTGAGGTGTTTATTTATGATAAAAATTTCTCCGTCAATCCTTTCCTGTGACTATTCAAAAATGGGCGAGGAGTTCAAAAGAATGAAAGATTGCGGCGCGGACTGGCTGCACATTGACGTCATGGACGGTCATTTTGTTCCGAATATTACGCTCGGCGCACCCATTGTTAAATGCATGAGAAAATGCAGCGATCTTGTTTTTGACGTTCATCTCATGATAAGCGACCCCAAAAAATATATCCCCGACTTTGTCAAAGCCGGGGCCGATATCATAACCTTCCACGTTGAATCCGACTCCCCCGTTGAGGAGACGGTTGACCTCATCCGCTCTCTCGGCTGCAAAGCCGCCCTTTCCGTTAAACCAAAGACTCCCGTTGAGGTTGTTTTCCCATATCTTGACAAGCTTTCAATGGTGCTTGTCATGACGGTTGAGCCGGGCTTCGGCGGCCAGAGCTTCATGGCAGATATGATGGACAAGGTCAAGCTTTTGCGCACCGAATGCGAAAAAAGAGGGCTTGACACGGACATTCAGGTTGACGGCGGGATCAATGAGAAAAACGCCGGCCTTGCCGTTGAAAGCGGCGCAAATGTTCTTGTTGCCGGGAGTGCAATTTTCGGCTCCGCAGACCCGAAAGCAACCATCGCAAGCCTCCGAAACCACTAAGAAGCACCTGATTACGCCGAAAGAACAAAAAGCGCGTCCTTTTCAATCAGGCATTTTCCGTATTCCAAAAGAAAAGCCAGCCGCGCTTGCGTGAGTGCCGTTTCTTCAAGATATTCAGACAGAACGCTCCTTTTCCTTTCCGAAAGGCCGGAAAGAATGAGAAAATACGTTCCATCAAAGGAAAAAAGCTTTCCGCTTTTGCTCTTCTCCCCGGTTTTTCCGAGCGCCCTTGCGCAGTCGATAAAATTGTTGATGTTTTCAGAAAAGAAGGCTGAAACTTTCTCCGCTTCTCCGGTCTTTTCTCCGGTTTTATTCTTGAAAATCATCAGGCAGCCGCCGAACGAATCCGGCATAACCTCAACCTCAAGCGAGCCGTTTTCAAAAACGGTTTTTCCGGTTTCAAGGCGGATTGTTTCAAGGATTCTTTGAACAAGCTTCCGGGTTCTTTCGTTTTTGTAATCGAGCTCTTCATAGGTGATTTCGCTTTTTGAAAGATCTTCTTTTGAAAGCTCAACAAGAATGCTTTTTTCGTCAATGGCATCAATTTTCATCTTCATTTTCTCCTTATGTAGTTTAATCCTCGCTTAAATAATACTACTCTCTTTGTAAATAATCAATGAACAAAATATGGCAACGCTTTGCCTTCCGGGAGGTGACACCTTGAAAGAGCAGAAAAAGAAGCCGTCCCTTTCCTTCGGAAATCCGGCTTTTAAATATAACTTTGACATTTGCCTTGTTGCGGTCTTTTTGCTTTGTGCCGCATTCTTTCAAAACGGTGTTGCCGCGCTTATTCAGACTGCCGTCTGCGTGTCAGTGAGTTGTTTTTGTGAATATTTTTCATTCAGGTTTATCCTCAGTGCAAAAAAGCCGCTTTCCGACCTTGATGCGGTGAAAAACGGCCTTTTAATCTCTCTGCTTTTGCCGGCAAGTGCTCCGCTTTATATCGGCGCCGCGGCGTCCTGCTTTGCCTGCCTTGTCTGCAAGCTTCCTTTCGGCTCGGGCAAAAACGCTCCCTTTGTTCCTTCTGCGGCGGCCGTTTGCTTTTCGTCGCTCTGTTTTCCGCAGTATGTTTTTGCCTGCCCGATGCAGAGTCAAAATCTCTTTGAAGCGGTTTTTTCTGACTCAGAAAGCTTTTTAAAGGGCACAAGCCTTCTTGATATGCTTTCTCAGGGTACGGGGCTGAGGCTCAACACTTTTTCCGTTACCGCGCTTCTTTCCGGCTCATATCCGTCTGCGGCTGGAACCGCCTGTGTTCTCGGCCTTGCCGCCGCGGCTATATATCTTGCGCTGAGAAAAAGAAAAACGCTCCTTGTTTCCGCCGGATTCGTTTTGGTGTGCGCAATATATGCTTTTGTTTTTCCGCGCATCGCCTCCGGAAGGCTTATTTCCGTTATTATGGAGCTTTGCGCCGGGTCTTTGCTTTTTACGGCGATGCTTGTTGCACCCGACCCGGCAACCGCACCGGAAAGCACTCTTAAAATGCTTCTCTATGGCGCAACGGCAGGAATAATCTGTATGCTCTTGCGCACGTTTTTGAAAAATATCGATGCACCCTGTCTTGCAGTCATGATAGTTAATGCCGCCTCTCCCGTTTTTTTGAACAGGAAAAAGAAGCAGGTTCAAAACAGGGAAAAAGGGAGGGTCGGCGCATGAAAGATAAAAACGATTCTTCAAAACTCAGCCTATCCCTTGTCGTCCTTAAGGGCGGCTTCATTCATAATCCGGTGCTCACGCAGGTTCTTGGCGTCTGTCCGATTGCTGCGGCCGCAACAACAACCAAAAATGCTGTCGTGCTTTCGGTTGTTTTCACCTTTGCGGTTGTTCTTTGCGAGCTTGTTTCCTCGCTTGCACTCAAAAAGGCTGCACGCAACGTCCGCGTCTGCTTATACTGCCTTTTGGCGAGCATTCCGACCATTCTTTCAATGAGCCTCTTTGGAGGAAAAACGGCTTCGGCTCTCGGCGCTTTTCTTCCGCTGATTTCCGTCAATGCAATCATTGTTGTCCGCTGCGAAAAATTTGCGGTCAAGACGAATGTCCGCGGTGCGCTTTTTGATTCTCTTGCCTGTTCGGCAGGATTTTCGGCCGTTGCGCTCATAACAGGCCTTTTGAGAGAGCTTCTTTCTTCCGGCTCGGTGTTTTCTTTAAAGATTTCGGCGCTTCCCGTTTTTTCCGCCTTTGCGCTTCCGTTCGGCGGACTTGTTATCCTCGGCCTTCTTGCTGCGGTGCAAAAAGCGATTGTTATGAAACGCTTTGAAAACGAGTCACACGAAACATTCAACTTTTCAAAAATTTATGAAAAGCCGGTGCTTCATGACCCGGGACTTGGTATCCGAAAAAGCAAAAAGGAAAAAGTGTCAAAACCGGACACCGCCAAACACGACAATATCCGGCCGAGACATTCAGACCGGGAAATTTCCTTCACCAACGAAACGGAGGAAAAATGAAATGAATGTTTTTTCTTCATTGCTTGTTTCCGCGCTATATGCGATGCTTTTACAGAACCTTGTTCTCTCTTCCGCATACGGAGTAAGCGAAAGTATCAGGATTGCAAGGACGCCGAAGCATCTTTTAATGTATGCGGCTTCTGTTTTGTTTTATACTCTTTCCGCCTCTCTTGCCTGCATTGCGGCAGACAAGGCAGGACTTATGGAAAACGTCAGCCTCCCCGTTCACATTGCAATTTATACATTTATTCTTTGCGTGATATATCTCATCAGCTCGCTTTTCTCCATTCTTGTTCTCAAGGCTGACAAAAAGTATATGAACTCGCTGGGAATCTGCGCGTTCAACACTCTTGTTCTTTCCGTTCCAATCATCAACTTCAAAGCCAACCACACTGTTTTTGAAGCCGCAGGAACTGCGGTCGGAGCCGCCGGGGCTTTTGTTCTTTCCGTTCTTCTTATAAACGGCGCAATGCGCTTTTTGCAAAGCAAAGACATTCCAAAGGTTTTCAAAGGAACGCCTGCTCTTTTCATCTATGTTTCGCTTCTGTCCCTCATGCTTTCGTGCCTTTCGGGCGGAGCATTGTTTGTTTAAGTAACCACTGCTTGAAGGAAGGCTATGACGCTTATGAAATTCAAACCACCGTTCAAACACAAAAAAGACCCGTTTCCGGAAAATGTTCCGCCAAGGGTCAAAAACAGCTATTACACATTTTCAAAGGAATATCCGGCCGCAAAAATCATTAAAACAAAACACGTTAAAACAAAAAAAGAACGCACCGCCGCCTTTTTCCGCGCCGCGCTCGCCGTGCTTTGCTTTTGCGTTATTGTCTGCGTCTCGTTTTTTGCGGTGAGTCTCGGTCTGAAGTTTTCAAACAAACCGCTGCTTTCCGCAGACCCCGAATTTTCTTCAGCAGATAAAAGCAGCGAAGAAAATCTTTTTTCCTCAGACTCAATGAAAGCGCTTTATATGCCGTATGAGCTTCTTTCAAGCCGGAAAGAGCTTTCCTCCTTCATCAGGAAGATTAACCGCAAAGACTGCAACAGCGTTGTTATTGACTTCAAAACCGAAAACGGAAAGCTTGTCTACTCCTCACAAACAGAGCTTGCCCGGCTTGGAAAATGTGCCGTTTTTGACAATGAAACGGTCAAAGATGCGTTGAGCCTTTTCAAATCCAAAAACATCAATGTTATTGCAAGATTCTTCTGCTTTGAGGATCCGGCGGCAAGCGCCGCCGAGCCGGAATACGCCGTGAAATACAAGGACACTCAGGTTCTCTGGCACGAGAATCTCTCGGAGGGCACGGGCAAAACCTGGCTCAATCCCTACTCATCCGGTGCAGTGAACTACCTGCTTGATTTGATGAAAGAGATTTCATCACTCGGTGTAAGCGGCTTCATTCTTGAGTCGGCTTCATTTCCGAAAGGCGACATTTCGGCAGCGGGTTTCCCGGGAGAAAAGAACGCGAGCGCGCGCGCGCAAACGCTGCTTGACTTCATTCAAAAAGCAAAGCAATCTCTGCCGCAGGGCTGTTTTCTCCTGCTTTCGATTGATGCTGACAGCCTCACAAATGAAAACGCTTCCACCTCATATGCCGACTCACTTTTAAGAAGCAGCGCAGACGGCGTTTGCCTCAACACCGCCGTCCGTCCGGAAAACTACATTGCGGACAAGAAGAGCGGCTACGCCTCCATGCTCTCCCTTTTTTCATTGTTCAGACAAAAGCAAAATGAAGCTGCGGTTTTTGCGCCCGTCATAGGCATTGATGAATACAGCAAAAAATATATCAGAGTTCTTGAGAACAGCGGTTATAAAAGCTTCATGCTATTTGATGAAAGCGGAAATTATTAAGTAAATAAAGCAAAAAAAGCATCGGCGGCTCATGACTGAACCGCCGGTTTTTGTTTTGTTCATATGAGTTCAAGAATCTCCTGCGGAGCGTCAACAATATGCTTTGCTCCGGAGGAAAGGAGGAGCTCACGGCTTCTGTAGCCCCAAGTCACACCGACCATTTCAAGCCCGGCATTTTTTGCCGTCTGGACGTCAACCTCACTGTCACCGACATAAAGAGCCTGTTCTTTTTGCACACCAAGCAGAGAGAGCGCCTTATAGACATTCGCCGGAGAGGGTTTTCTTTCACTTTCATCAGAGACGCCGAAAGCGCAGGTCAGGTGCGGAAAATACTTTTTGCAAAGACCCTTGACACCGGCATCGAGCTTATTTGAAACAACGGCAGTGCCTATTCCTTTTTCGCCGAGTGTCCGAATAAGCTCATTCACGCCGTCATACGGCGCAGTTGTATCCTCCATATGCTCAAGATAATGGCTGCGGAATTTTTCAAAGCAGGCCTTTTCGTCCGCTTCGCTCGTTCCCTTCGGAACGCTCCGGTGCATGAGCATTATAACCCCGTTTCCGATGAATGAGCGCACCTCGTCAACCGTGCGCTCCGGATAGCCGCAGCAGCGCAAAGCAAAATTCGTGCTCGCGGCAAGGTCGGAAAGAGTGTTGAGCAGCGTTCCGTCAAGGTCAAAAATTACTGCCTTTTTCATTCTTCATCACCTTATTTTACAGGCTTAGTGTGCCAAATATCCCTCGCGTAGTCATTGACGGCACGGTCGGCGGCAAAGCGGCCCGCGCCCGCAATGTTGATAAGCGACATTTTGTTCCAATGTTCCTTATCCGCCCAAAGAGTATCAATTTTCTTTTGAGCGTTTCTGTAATCAGCAAAGTCGGCAAGAACCATATACGGGTCATGGTGAATGATTGTGTTGCCAATCTCCGGGAACTGTTTCGAGCCGATTCCGTGCTGAACAAATTCAATAACGGCGCGCAGCTCGGGGTTATTGTTGAAATAATTCATTGGAACATATCCGGTGCGTTTGAGGTCATTGACCTCCGGAGTTGTCATTCCGAAAAGAATCATGTTGTCATCGCCAACGGCCTCATGAATTTCAACATTTGCGCCGTCAAGAGTTCCAAGGGTGACGGCACCGTTGAGCATAAGCTTCATGTTTCCGGTTCCGCTCGCCTCGGTTCCCGCAAGGGAAATTTGCTCGCTGATATCGGCGGCAGGCATAAGCCTTTCCGCAGCGGTAACATTGTAATCTTCAACATAAACAATTTTGAGTCTGCCTCTGACATCCGGATCATTGTTAACAAGGTCGGCAAGGGCAACGATAAAGCAGATAATCTTCTTCGCCATGAAATATCCGGATGCTGCCTTTGCGCCGAAAATATAAGTGTGCGGAACATAATTTCCGTTTGGGTTCGCCTTAATTTCAAGATATTTTGCAACAATCTGGAAGGCATTGAGGTGCTGACGTTTATATTCATGAAGGCGCTTCACCTGAACGTCAAAGACCGAGGTCGGGTCAAGCTCAATTCCGGTTTTCTTTTTAATGAGAGCGGCAAAGTTTTCCTTGTTATGAAGCTTAACTTTTCCGAGCGCTTCAAGAACAGCCTTGTCATTCTGATATTCATTAAGCTTGGAAAGCTCCGCGGCATTGGTGACAAAGCCTTTGCCGATAAGACCTTCAATGAGCTTTGAAAGCTCCGGATTGGCCTGACAGAGCCAGCGGCGGTGAGCAATTCCGTTTGTTACATTGGTGAATTTTTCCGGTGTAAGCTTATAATACTCATGAAAAAGCGAATCTTTAAGAATCTGGCTGTGGAGGGCGGAAACGCCGTTGACGCTGTGGCAGGAAATAACGCAAAGGTTCGCCATTCTGACAACGCCGCCGGATATTACGGCGAGCTCTTCAACCTTGCCTGCGTCATGGGTCATTTCCCAGATGTGGGCGCGGTATCTGTTGTCAATTTCTTTTATAATTTGATAAATACGCGGAAGAAGCGACTGAATGAGGCTTTCCGGCCAGCACTCAAGAGCCTCTTTCATTACGGTGTGGTTTGTGTATGCACACGTTGCGGTGACAATTTTCCACGCATCATCCCAGCCGTAGCCGCATTCATCGAGCATAATACGCATGAGTTCGGGAATTGAAAGGGTCGGATGAGTATCGTTGATGTGAACGGCGTTCTTTTCCGCAAAGTTCTCCATCGTTGAATAGTGGCGCAGGTGCCTTTTGACAATATCCTGAATCGAGGCAGAAACAAGGAAATACTGCTGCTTGAGGCGCAGGCTCTTTCCCTCCGGGTGGTTGTCAGAGGGGTAAAGAATCTTGCTGATAACCTCGGCCATTGCGGCCTGTTCCATCGCCTTCATATACTGACCCTGGTCAAAAAGGTGCATATCAAGCGAGGGCGCTTTGCTCTTCCAGAGGCGCAGGATGCTGTAACCGTTTCCGCCGTTGCCGGAAACGAACATATCATATGGCATGGCAGTGATTTTTGTGTCTCCGGTAATTTCAACCGAATGATACTGATTATCCCAGTTGTCGTTAACCTGACCGCCAAAGCTGACCTCAACGGACTCCTGTTCGTGCGGAACAAGCCAGACCTCACCGCCGGGAAGCCAGAAATCCGGAAGCTCGGTCTGCCAACCGTCAACAAGTCTTTGCTTGAAAATTCCGCATTCATAAAGGATGCAATAGCCCATTCCGTTATAGCCCTGAGTTGCAAGGCCGTCAAGATAGCAGGCCGCAAGACGGCCGAGACCGCCGTTTCCGAGTCCCGCGTCAGGTTCGCAGTCATAGAGCTTGTCAAGGTTTATATCAAAATCCTTGAGCGCCGAGGCAAAAGTATTCGTCAGCCCAAGATTAAAAAGGTTATTTTTAAGCGAGCGTCCCATGAGAAATTCCATGCTGAGGTAATAGATTTTTTTGGAATCGGACTGTTCAGCCTTTTTGCGGAATTCGCGCACGCCCTCATGCATAAGATCGCGGACAATGAGAGCAACCGCTTTATAATACTGTTCATCGGTCGCTTCATGAACACCGACGCCGAAATAATGGGAAAGCTTTCCCGATATAAGCTCCTTCGCTTGAGCCTTTGTGAGAGAGTATTTCATACAAAACCTCCAAAATTAATAAAAAACCCGCCTTAATTAACACTACTCTGTTGTATATTTTATACTAAAAACACCCAGATTTCAAGGGGTAATGAGAAGAAAAATTCTTCCGCTCATATTTTTGTTCAAACACAACATAAATCAGCTAAAGACACTGTTAAAATGAATGAAATTTGCATTCCAAAACGCAAAACAAACGCCGACCGGGCGCTGTGTAAACCCGATCGGTGTTTGATATTACAAGTCGGCAGTGCCGGTTGTAAGCATATTTTAAGCCGTTGCAAGAGCGATGTGAAGAGTGGCATCACTTTCCGCTGTCTCCATAGTTTGAAAGGACACGCGCAGAGGGGTCATTGACGTTGCACCCCTTCCAGTTCTTGTTCGGCATCCAGAAGTCTTTAACCATTCTTGCCTGGCCGGGATAATACTTTTCAAAAAGCTCGCGGTAAAGCAAGGACTCCTTTGTGAACGGAGTGGCGAATGTATATTTCTTAATCTTTTCTTTGAACTCTTCATCGGTATAGGTTTCTTCCGCATATTTTTTGAGGTCATCAACCATTGAGTGACCAACAGCATCGGAAAACGCCGCCTTTTCGCGCATAAGAATATCGTGCGGAAGCCAGTCGCCCTCAAAAGCGTGGCGCAAAAGGAACTTGCCTTTGTTATATTTGTTCATCTTGATTTCAGGATCGAGTGCCATAACATAGCGAACAAAGTCAAGGTCACCAAAAGGTACCCTCGCCTCAAGCGAGTTGACGGAAATGCAGCGGTCGGCGCGCAGAACGTCATACATATAAAGCTCATGAACGCGCTTCTGTGCCTCTTTCTGGAATTCCTCCGCCGAGGGCGCAAAGTCAGTGTATTTATATCCGAACAGCTCGTCTGAAACCTCACCGGTGAGAAGAACACGCAAATCGGTGTTCTCATGGATATACTTGCAAACAAGATACATTCCGATTGAAGCGCGGATTGTTGTGATATCATAAGTTCCGAGCAAGGCCACAACCTGCGGCAAGGCCTCAATAACATCCTTCTCGGTGATGATGACCTCGGTGTGGTCGGCGCCGATATAATCGGCAACCTCTTTTGCATACTTGAGGTCGATTGCATCGGTGCTCATTCCGATTGCAAAGGTTTTGATTTTTTCCTTTGAAAGCTTTGCTGCAACACTGCAAACGAGTGAGGAATCAAGACCGCCGGAAAGCAGAAAGCCAACGGGAACATCGGAATCAAGGCGTTTTTCAATTCCGGCAACAAGCTTTTCTCGGATATTTTTGCACGCGGTTTCAACATCGTCATAAATAACCTTTTGCGGAACGCTGATGTCACAATAGCAAGTGAATTTTCCGTCCTTATAATAATGGCCGGGCGGAAAAGGCATTATCTCACCGCAAAGACCGACAAGGTTTTTCGCCTCACTTGCAAAAAGCATTTTTCCGTCTTTATCAAGTCCGTAAAACAACGGTCTGATTCCGATAGGGTCACGCGCCGCAATATATTCATGGGTTTTTCCGTCATAAATTATGAGAGCAAACTCCGCATCAAGCTTTTTGAACATATCCGTTCCGTATTCCTCATAAAGCGGCAAAAGCAGCTCACAGTCGGAATTGCTGACAAAGGTATAGCCCTTTTCAATAAGCTCATTTTTGAGCTTTCTGAAGCCATAAAGCTCACCGTTGCAGACAACAAAATTTCCGTTTTTTTCAAAGGGCTGCATTCCGCTCTCATCAATGCCCATAATTGCAAGGCGATGGAAACCGAGGAAGCCCTTTCCCGTGTTTATCACACGGGACATATCAGGGCCTCTGGACTTTGTTTTTTCAAAGCCCTTTTCAAATTCTTCAAGCGGCAGCGTTTCGCCGCAGTATCCCATTATTGAACACATTGGGAATAACCACCTTTCATCTTACGGAGAAAAGCAGCTCACCGTATGAGGGATACGGCCACTTCTCCTTCGGTGCAATCGTTTCAATTTCATCAACAGAGATTCTCAAAACTCTCATATCGTCAAGAATCTTTGTCTTATAGAAATCTGCAAGCTCCGTGAAGCTTTCAATGGACTTTGAGGAAAGAAGGTCATCTTCAAGCTTTCTGACCGCTCTGTATGCCGCGCCCATGAGAGCCGAAACACTCTTGACCGTCTCTTTTTCATAGGTGCAGTCCGCCTCAGGCATAAAGGCCGCTTTCTTTGACGCGCCATCGGCAAGCTCGCAGGAGAAACCGCTCATTGCCGGAAGAATGTCCTTTCTCACCATGTCAAGCATTGTGAGTGCTTCAATATTGATAACCTTGCAGTAGTTTTCAAGGCGAACCTCATGACGCGCCGTAATTTCCGGAACGGTGAGAACCTTATGGTCGGTGAAGAGCTTGACGTTTTTAACATCAAGCATATGGGCAAGAGCGTCCGGAGTGGTCTTGAGGTTTTTGAGTCCGCGTCTTTCCGCCTCGGCAATCCAGGAATCATCATAACCGTCTCCGTTGAAGATGATGCGCTTATGCTCCTTTATCGTTCTCTTAATGAGATCATGAAGAGCACCTTCAAAGTCTTTTGCACCCTCAAGCTCATCTGCAAACTGCTTGAGCTCTTCTGCAACGGAAGTGTTGAGAACGGTGTTTGCGCAGGAAATTGACGATGCCGAACCAAGCATACGGAATTCAAACTTGTTGCCGGTGAAAGCAAAGGGGCTTGTTCTGTTTCTGTCGGTGGTATCCTTCGGAAATTTCGGAAGAGTGTGAACGCCGATTTTCATCAGCTCCTTCTGTCTCGGGTCAAAATGCTCGTCCTTCTCAATGGCATCAAGAATTTCCGAAAGGTCGCTGCCAAGGAACATTGAAACGATTGCCGGAGGTGCCTCGTTCGCTCCGAGTCTATGGTCATTTCCGGCAGAGGCAACGGAAATTCTCAAAAGCTCCTGATATTCATCAACAGCCTTGATAACGGCGCAAAGGAAAAGCAGAAACTGCGCGTTTTCATAAGGCGTTTCACCCGGCTCAAGGAGGTTGACTCCCGTGTCGGTTGAAATTGACCAGTTGTTATGCTTTCCGCTTCCGTTAACACCGGCGAACGGCTTTTCATGAAGCAGACAAACCATGCCGTGCTTTTTTGCAACCTTCTGCATAATTTCCATTGTGAGCTGGTTATGGTCAGCGGCAATGTTTGTTGTTGTGAAGATGGGTGCCATCTCGTGCTGAGCCGGAGCAACCTCGTTATGCTCGGTCTTTGCAAGAACGCCAACCTTCCAAAGCTCCTCGTTGAGGTCTTTCATGTATTCTGCAACACGGGGCTTTATGGCGCCGAAATAGTGGTCATCAAGCTCCTGTCCCTTCGGTGCACGGGCGCCGAAAAGGGTTCTGCCGGTATAAATAAGATCCTTACGCTTGTTATATGCTTTCTCATCAACAAGGAAGTATTCCTGCTCGGGGCCAACGGTTGTTTTGACTGACTTGACATCATCGTTTCCAAAAAGCTTCAGAACGCGCAGCGCCTGACGGTTGATTGCTTCCATTGAACGCAGAAGCGCGGTTTTCTGGTCGAGAGCCTCGCCGCCGTATGAGCAGAAAACGGTTGGAATGCAGAGCACGCCGTCCTTAATGAAAGCATAGCTTGTTGCGTCCCATGCGGTATAGCCTCTTGCCTCAAAGGTTGCGCGCAGACCGCCTGAGGGGAATGAGGAAGCGTCCGGTTCACCCTTGATAAGTTCCTTTCCGGAGAATTCCATTATGACCTTTCCGTTTTTCGGAGAAATAAAGCTGTCATGCTTTTCGGCTGTAACGCCGGTCATCGGCTGGAACCAATGGGTAAAATGGGTTGCACCCTTTTCAATCGCCCAATCCTTCATTGCGTTTGCAACAACATTGGCAACTCCGATTTCAAGATGCTTTCCGTCCTTTATTGTTTTCTGAAGAATTTTATAGGTATCCTTGGGCAATCTTGCTTCCATTGCCGCATCATCAAACACCATTGAGCCGAAGATTTCCGTTACGCTTTTCATTGCTAAAAACTTCCTTTCCGATAATAAAAGAGCGACAGGGAGACACGCAGAAAACTGCGCGACGTCCTTGTCGCTGTTTTTTTACAAATTAAATTTAAAGACAAAACCGCAGACAACTCCCATTGTCCGCGGCTCCCTTGTCGCTTTATGTTGTGTATTCTACCACCGGGATTTTTGTTTGTCAAGGGTTTTTGAAAATTTTTCAAAAGTTTTTTCACGGTTCTCAAAGGAACTGTCAGCGCCTGCCTGATTCTGTACGGTGTAAAAATAACCGGCGCATTATTTCTTTAAAGTCTTGATTATGTCATCCGGCAAATCAATTTTTCCATCCTTCTCCTCAAACTCGCGTATGCACTGGCGAATCAGGTATAAAACCTGACCGTTTGTGCTTCTGCCCTCATATTTTGCAATATAATGCAGCTTGTAATGAAGCTCCGGATCAATTTCAAGCCCGAGATGTTTGTTGGCTTTGTTTCTCATAATACATCTCCAAACAATCTTATTTTGAGTATATTTTAAGATTATTTTGTGATACAATGTGCACAGTATACTTAAATTAAGTATACTGTTTAGGAGGTATATTATGAAAATCGCAATAATCGGTTCGCGTCACCTTGTAATAGAAAACTTGCGCGAATATGTTCCATCAACAGCAACTGAAATTGTTTCCGGAGGTGCAAAAGGTATTGATAAATGTGCTAAAAAGTATGCGCTGTCTGCAAATATAAAACTGACAGGATTTTTACCGGACTACTCTAAATATGGTAAAAGTGCGCCTTTATACAGAAATCTAAAAATAATTGCTTATGCTGATGAAATAATTGCCTTTTGGGACGGCAAATCACACGGAACAAGGTTTGTTGTTAATAACGCACTGAAGAAAAATAAAAAAATCACTGTTATAATATGCAAATAATATAGCAACACAAAAACCGCCAACCGGAAAAGGTCAGCGGTTTTAAGTATCACTGAAAATTGATTATTTAAGGGTAGCCTTTGCGCCGGCTTCTTCAAGCTTAGCCTTAGCAGCTTCTGCGTCATCCTTGCCCATAGCCTCCTTGATGACCTTCGGTGCGCCGTCAACAGCTTCCTTAGCTTCCTTAAGGCCAAGACCGGTGAGCTCACGAACAGCCTTGATAACAGCAATCTTGTTTGCGCCAACTTCGGTAAGTTCAAGGTCAAACTCAGTCTTTTCTTCAGCAGCGGCAGCAGCCTCAACCGGGCCGGCAGCAACAACAGCAGCAGCAGCGGAAACGCCGAATTCATCTTCAACAGCGTGAACAAGCTCTGAAAGCTCAAGGACTGTCAAAGTTTTCAAAGTATCAATAATAGCAGTAATTTTTTCTGACATGGTAATTATACCTCCAATTTGTTAATATTAAGAAAAATTGTCTCACGCTTCTGCGGGAGCTTCGGCAGCTTCCTCTGCGGGAGCAGCTTCGCCGTCCTTGTCAACAATAGCCTGAACAGCACGGGCGAAAGCGGAGATCGGAGCCTGGAAGGCGCCGAGTACCTGAGCAAGAAGAACTTCACGCGAGGGAAGTTTTGCAAGTCCGGTAATTTTTGCAACGTCGATAACTTCTTTGTCAATGAAGCCGTTTTTAACTTCAAAGCCGTTGTGTGTGTCTGCAAACTTGCAAAGAATGCGAGCAGCAGCAACGTAATCATCTGCACTGGTAGCGATAGCGGTTGTTCCGTCAAGAACAGCCTCAAGACCATTGAGTTCAGTCTCACCGATTGCAAGGCGAAGAAGGGTGTTTTTAACAACCGTGTATTCAACGCCTGCTTCACGAAGCTCCTTACGCAGAGCCGTGTCATCAGTAACGGTAATGCCCTTGTAATCAACGATTACGCCGGCGCACGCCGCATTAAGACGAGCAACAAGACCTTCAACGATCTGCTTTTTCTGTTCCAAAACTTTTGCGCTTGGCAAGATGAATTCACCTCCTGAAAAAATTTGGTTTTCAGCCGTACCCTTAAAGGTGATAATATAAAAAGCGCCTTTTCATCAGAAAGCCGAGAAAAGGCGCAACATAAGTCAATCAGAAATTGAAATTATGCTGAAATTACCTCGGCAGGCGGCAAGAAACTTGCCTTTAAGAAATCACCTGCTGTCTTAGGGGGACAGCTTGATTATTATACCGCACGGCGCAAGCCATGTCAAGTATTTTTTTCAAATTACCCCCAAAAAGAGGCAATTATTCCGCGAATCAGCCCTGAGCGGCAGTTGAGCCAACCTTGGCCGGGTTGATGCGGATTCCGGGACCCATTGTTGCGGTAACAACGCAGGAGCGGATATACTGACCCTTTGCTGACGCGGGCTTAGCCTTAATGATGGCGTCAAGAAGGGTTGTGAAGTTCTCGTTAAGCTTATCCTTGCCGAATGAAGCCTTGCCGATGGGGCAGTGAATGATGTTGGTCTTATCAAGACGATATTCAATCTTACCAGCCTTAGCATCGGTAACAGCCTGGGCAACATTCGGAGTAACGGTACCGGCCTTGGGAGAAGGCATGAGTCCGCGCGGTCCGAGAATCTTACCGAGACGGCCAACGAGTCCCATCATGTTGGGAGCGGCGATTGCAACGTCAAATTCCATCCAGCCCTCGCCCTGAATTCTTGCAACAAGATCTTCAGCGCCGACAACTTCTGCACCGGCAGCCTCAGCTGCTTTTGCATCATCGCCTTTTGCGAAAACGGCAACGCGAACTTTTTTACCGGTTCCGTTCGGAAGAACAACGGCGCCGCGAACCTGCTGGTCGGCGTGACGGGAGTCAACACCGAGGCGGATATGAGCTTCGATTGTTTCATCAAATTTTGCGGTTGCGGTCTTTACTGTGAGTTCGAGAGCGTCCGCAGGATCATAAAGTGTTGCTCTGTCGAAAAGCTTTGCGTTTTCAACATACTTTTTTCCATGTTTCATAATTTCATCCTCCTATAGAGTGGTTAATCGGATTTTTCCTCCCACCCGGAAGCATTCAGTCAGCGACTACAATGCCCATGCTGCGAGCAGTTCCGGCTATCATACTCATAGCGCTTTCAATGCTTGCAGCGTTGAGATCGGGCATCTTCTGCTCTGCGATCTTTCTAACCTGCTCACCGGTAATTGTTGCGACCTTGGTTCTGTTCGGAACGCCTGAACCGCTTTCGATTCCGCAAGCCTTTTTGATAAGGACTGCCGCCGGCGGAGTTTTGGTTACGAATGAGAATGTGTGGTCGGCATAAACTGTGATGACAACGGGAATGATGAGACCGATGTCATTCTTTGTGCGCTCGTTGAATTCCTTTGTGAAAGCCATGATGTTAACACCGTGCTGACCGAGAGCCGGTCCAACGGGCGGTGCCGGAGTAGCCTTACCTGCGGGAATCTGGAGCTTAATTAA
>DJPI01000031.1 GCA_002438505.1 Ruminococcaceae bacterium UBA6416
TGTCACAAAACGCAGAGATAAAAAGACGCTTTTAAGTACGGCGCACTTGGAGACCGAAAGGACGATTTGCGGGGGAAAATCGGACTTCCGGCTCCGGCACGTCTACAACAAACGTACAGCTAAAACCCCCTTTTAATCGGACAAATCCGCTAATTGCTGTCTACTAGCTATGTGCTTTTCCCAATGCTTTATTTAGGCGTTAGGTTGTGCCTTTTTTCGCTCGCGGATTTTTTGCGGAAGGGGTCAAGTTCAGCCTTTCTCAAGGCTGAATGCAAAGATGGCAAAATTCCAACCCCTTGCAGAGCATAAAAATAAGCATCAGCTCGTACAGGGGTCGCTCGAGGCTCCCTACATTGCGCAGCAAAAACCGCTTGACAAAATTCAAGCGGCTGAGTATAATATAAATGTAAAAAGGCTCTGCAGAAAGCGGTGCCCTCAGTTGAAGTTAAAAAATAACCGCAGCATTTTGGGATATGGGGCGGTTATTTTTTATTGCTCGTTATTTTATTGCTACTATGTAACCTGTGGCTACAATGAGAAGCAGGATAATCATTGCCAAATATTCCATGGCAACCCCTCCTTCCTGAGCTAAACTTGGAGGGAAGCAAGGCGCATTATGTGTGAGTTGGCGCTTGAGTTATTTTAGATAATAGATAAAAGATAATAAATAATAGATAATAGATATTTTTTCTAAATTCTAACATTTAACTTCTCCAACCAGTAACCCTAAAATCAGTACACTGAAAAACAGTACACTGAAAACCGGCCTTAATTAAATACTGATATATAAAGTACTGAATATTAAGTACTGAAAGATACTGTACTTAAGAAATAAAAGAAAACAAAACAACTTTGCGCAATGAATTGCGCCCGGTGTTCAGAGCTTAAATAATCATCTCCTGTGGTTAAAAAAAGAGTTGCCGCAGAGAAACGACAACTCTTTAATATTATCTCGTTTACTGTCCTCTTCCAAGCTCAACGCCGCGCCTGAGAGCAACGGTGTTCATCTCCATAATTGAGGGAGCTTTTGAGGCAAACTTCTTTTTGAGGCTGTCAAGGAACTCGTCCTCGGTGATGATGTTCGTTGCGCCAATGAGCGCGCCGATTATTACAATGTTTGCGGCTTTCGGATTGCCGATTTCAACTGCAATATCGTCAACAGGGAGAGAAATGACGGTAACGTCATCGCGCTTGACCTCACTTGTGACTCTGTTTGAATTGAGAAGAAGAACGCCGCCCTCTTTGAGCTGGGTCTTGAACTTTGAAAACGATTGCTCGTTCATGCAAACAAGAACGTCACATTTTTTTGCGAGCGGAGAAATGACTGCGTCATCGTCAATAACAACGGTGCATTTTGCGCTGCCTCCGCGCTGCTCGGGTCCGTATTCCGGAAGGAAAGTTGCATATTTTCCGCCCTCAACGGCAGCCTTTGCGGTCATCATTCCCGCGGAAACAACACCCTGTCCGCCGGAGCCTGAAAAAATTAGTGATTTTTTCATTTTGTTTCAGCCTCCTTGTCCTTGTATACGCCGGGTACGAAATACGGAATTGTGTTTGTGTTCATATAATCAAGGGTCTGAAGCGGAGTCATTCCCCAGTTTGTCGGGCAGTTGGTCAAAAGCTCAATGAAGGTGAAGCCCTTTCCCGCAAGCTGAAGCTCAAAGGCTTTTTTAATACCCTTTTTTGCGTCCATAATTCCCTTGGGAGAGTTGAGCGCATATCTTGCAACAAAAACGGGAGCCTCAAGCGTTGAAATGATCTCACACATTCTCATCGGATAACCGGTCTCCTTGGGGTCGCGGCCGTATCGCGTTGTTGTTGTTTTCTGGCCGATGAGCGTTGTTGGAGCCATCTGGCCGCCGGTCATTCCGTAGGTCTGGTTGTTGGCAAAAATTACGGTGAAGTTTTCTCCCCTGTTTGCGGCGCCCATAATTTCCGCAAGACCGATTGCGGCGAGGTCGCCGTCACCCTGATAGGCAAAAACAAGCCTTTCAGGATTGGTACGCTTGAAGCCGGTTGCAACCGCCGGAGCGCGTCCGTGAGCTGCGCCAACAATGTCTCCGTCCCAATAAAGCAGGTTGAGCGTTGAGCAGCCAACAGGAACAACGTGAACACAGTTGTCTTTCTGGCCAAGCTCGTCAACGGCTTCGGCAATGATTTTTGTTGCGAGCGAGTGCATACAGCCGGGGCAGAAGCCGCTCGGCGAGCCTTTAAGGCATGAAGGTCTTTTGTATTCCATTATTTTGCACCTCCCGTAACAATCTTTTTAATTGCGTTATATGTGCTTTCATCGTCAAGGAGAATGCCGCCGGAGCGTCCATATGTATAAATCGGCGTTCTGTCCTTAACTTCAAGGGCAATATCGTCACGCATCTGAGCCGGAATTGCAAGCTCAATGTCAATGATGCCCTTAACGCGCTCAAAATCAAGGCTCTGAAGGCTTTTCTTGGGGAAGGGGTACAAGGTTATCGGGCGAATCATTCCAACCTTATAGCCCTCATTACGCAGGCGGAGAATTGCTTCCTTTGAAACGCGCGCGGAAATTCCGTATGCAACAATGACATACTCGGCATCGTCAAGCATGAATTCCTCAACCTTAACGTCGTTCTCCTCCCACTTTTTATAGAGCTGGCCTCTTGTTGTGTTTTCATATTCAAGCATCGCCTCGGGGTAATACGGGGTGAGCAAACGAGCCTTTCTGTGTTCACCCTCACGGCGCTTGAGATCCCAGTGCTTTGTTCCCTCGCGGTTGGCTTCCTTGAACTCCGGAAGCTCAACAAGCTCCATGATTGCGCCGAGACAGCCGTCCATAAGGATGAGAACGGGGTTGCGGTCGCGTTCGGCGTATTCCCAGGCGTTATATGTCAAATCAACGGCCTCCTGCAAGGTTGCCGGAGCAAAAACCATCACTCTGAAGCCGCCGTGACCCATGGCCTTGGTGGCCTGGAGATAGTCCATCTGGGCCGGCTGAATTGAGCCGAGGCCGGGACCTCCGCGGCTGATGTTGACAATGACCGCCGGAAGCTTTGTGCTTGCAAGATATGAGATGCCCTCGCTCTTGAGGCTGATGCCCGGGCCGGAGGAGCTTGTCATTGCGCGGCAGCCCGAGGACGCCGCACCGTATACCATGTTGACGGAAGCGACCTCGCTTTCACCCTGAACAAAAACGCCGCCGACCTCCGGAAGTCTCCAGGAAAGATACTCCGGAATTTCATTCTGCGGAGTGATGGGATAGCCCGCAAAAAAGCGGCAGCCGCCTCTGACCGCAGCCTCGGCAATGGCTTCATTGCCTTTCATGAATACCTTTGACATTACTCCGCCTCCTTTTTCAGTTCAATGGCACCTTCCGGACAGACGGTTGCGCAAATTCCGCAGGAAATGCACTTTTCGCTGTCTGTAAGATGGGGAAAGAAAAATCCTTTTTTGCTGCGCTCGGTTCCGAGCTCAAGGATGTTCTTCGGACAGAAGCGAACGCAAAAAGAACAGCCTTTGCACAGCAGCACGTTGAGGTCAATCATTAAATGACGCCTGCCTTTCTTCGTAAAAAATCCTTCCGGCCGGCAAAACGCAGGCCGTTATAACAAGTCAAAGAGCTGCGCCTTGACTTTTTTTGACTAATTTATTATACTATACACGCTGTTGAGAAGTCAACATACATCAGAAAATCATTTGTAACATTTCATTTCGGAGGTGATACTGTGGCCGAGACGGAAAAAAAGGAAAATCGCCGCGCCGCATACAGCAAAAGAGTCATCAAGGAAAGCTTCATTGAGCTTCTTGACCAAAAGCCGCTGAGCAAAATCAGCGTTAAGGAAATCTGTGAAATGGCAGACGTCAATCGCTGCACATTTTATTCATATTTTGAAGACATCTATGACCTGCACAAAAAAATCATGCAGGAGTTTTATGATAAGCACCGTCTCATTGCAAAGCAAAGCCGCGAGAACCTCAAGCAGATGATGAAATGCGGCCGGAAAATCACCGTTGACGATGTGTATAACCTCATGATAAAAATGCTTAACCTTATCATGGAGAATATTGAAATTTCAAAAATCATTTATAACCCGGATTCGGAAAACAAAATCCACCTTGAGCTTGGCCAAATGTATTTTGATATGCTCGTTCCGATAGGCTTTCCGACCCACTCAAAGCCGCGTGTCGAATGGCTCAAAAACGCATATACGTTCGTCACGGGCGGCTTCACGGGAACAATTTATCTCTGGATAATCCGCGGCTTCCCGGAAACGCTTGAAACAATGGCGCTGAACCTTTCGCGCCATATTTACAATGTTCTGATTGACCCGAGAATTGACTTTGAGGGCTGAGGAGCAAAAGGACAACGCTTTCTCCCCTTTTCAACGATTCTCAACACCTGTTAATTATCACACATGATTTATAAAGAAAAATTAAATAAATGTAAATACTGTGTTAACGTCAGCCGCAGCAAAACAAAAGCCGCGCACCAAAAAAGCAGGTGAGCGGCCGTTTTTTCAGCCGAATCAGCCAAGACCGTTCTCATCAAAATCAAAAACGGTCTGAAGCGCAATTTCAATCGTCTTTTCAATCGTTTCCGGGCAGAGATTGTCCGCCGTGTCAAGACGTGTGTGATAGTATCTTGCCGGAGCGGGATCCATTGCAACAAAGCTTGCGGCCTTGATGCCTGCTCTTGAAGCGGCGGCGGCATCGGTTGAGCCGAGCGGGATTGCTCCAAACGGAACGTCCTTTCCGCATTTCGCGGCGGCGTTTTTAACAAGAGTGCACGCGCCGATATCGTTTTTGACAAGGCCGTTGAGATCCTTGGTATAGATCATCATGTATTCCTCGTCACGGATGGTGTCAAAACCGGCAAAGACGGTTTCAACGCCGTCGTTTTTCATTTCCGGATGCGCCTTGAAGAACGCCTCGGAGCCGCGCAGTCCGCATTCCTCACCACCGGCAAGAAGGGCAATAACCTCCGTGTTTTCAAAGCGGATATCATTGTCCGAAAGATACTTCATCACGGAATTTGCAATGTAGCAGCCGGAAAGGTCATCGCTGGCGCCGTCAACGTGGCGGGTCGGGTCGGTGAATTTATAAAGCGCGGCAAAGCCCGGAGCAAAAGCAAGCTGGCCGAGGGCAAGAGCCTTTTTGAGCTTTGCGTTCTTTGAGGTGAGAGAAACGGCGGTTGAGGCAATGTCATAAAGCAGACCGGCAACCGCATAACCGGCAACAAGAACAACGCCCTTTGAGCCGAGCTTATAGGTATATGTCCACTCGGGAGCGGAATCGGTGTGGCCGGAGATGATGATTCTGCGCTTTGTTTCACCCGAGGCTTTTCTCACGGCAACGATGTTTCCGGACTCCTTCTTCGGAAAAAGCGGATCAAGCGGCTTTTTGTAAAGGCCAAATTCACCGACAACGCTTGCAAGCGTTGCACCGAGAAGCGGAACGGAAACGGCGGAGAACCTGTTCTTTTTGAACGCACCGACTATATTTGCACAAGTTGAACCGAGAAGCATTCCGCCGGCAAGCGGAACAAAGGACATGAACGCTCTCGGATGAACGGAAAAGGTTTCGCGCGTAACGATATCGGCATAGTTTTTGAGAACCTCGCCCATATACTCCTGTGCTTTCTTTTCGTTTTCGCTTCCGCATTCACGCGGACCGATTTCGGAGCAGATGTGGGTGATGCCCCGAACGGCAAAGTCGGCATATTCACCGAGCTTTCCCCTTGCGTTTTCAAGAAGATTTTTAAAATCCATATCAGTGTTCCCTTTCTAAAAATAATTTACTTTCAGATGATATCACGTTCCGGAAAAGATTGCAAGAAGAATAAAAAAGAATGCATTCTTTTCAGCCGATATTTTTGCGTCCGGAAAGCGGTTCTTTGATTTTTGTTGACACGGAAAAATATTTATGTTACACTAGTCTTGAGATTATTCGCCGCAGGCGGAGTAAAGGAGAAAAACATTATGAAAAAAAATTCAAAAAGACTTCTTTCGGCTCTTCTTTCGCTTTTGATGCTGTTTTGCGCCGTAACACCGGCTTTTGCCGCAGACGGTTGGAACAACAATGGAAGCCAGATTCCAATCGTTCACATCTTCGGCGATGGAACCGCGCTTTATGACAAGGACGGAAACAAACTTCTTGAATACCGTGAACTTCTCGGAACCATTGGCAAGGACAACGGCACGGACAGCGAAAAAACAGAGGAGGAAAAGGAAAGAGAAAAGGAGCTTTACAAATCGGTTGCAAATGTTGTTCTTCCGTTCCTTATCGAAGGTCTCGGAACCGGAAATTATGACAATTATTACTCAGCGCTCCAAAAGGAAATTGGTGAACTTTTTTCCGGCATACTTCTTGACAAAAACGGAAACAACTCAAACGGCTCCGGCATCTCTCAGGAAAACAAAAACACGATGGAGTATTGGCTCACCCATGACCAGAAAAAGGGCAAGGGCTACTATGGGCTGTTTGATTATATATTCTGGTACGACTGGAGGCTTGACCCGCTTGAAACAGCTGAAGAGCTTCACACGTTCATTGCAGGAATCAAAGAGAGCACAGGAGCAAAAAAGGTTTCCATTGCTGCGCGCTGCCTCGGCTCCTCGGTTGCAACGGCATATGTTGCAAAATACGGAACGGAGGACATCCACGCCATTGCTTTCAACGGTGGTGTTGTTAACGGCGCGGAAATTCTCAGCGAAACAATCAGCGGAAAGTTCTGCCTTGACGGAAACGCGGTCAACCGCTTTCTCATTGACTGCAACGGCTATGGCCTTTTCAATGTTGACACATTCATCAACGAAACGATTGATATGCTCTCAAAAGCCGGCGTTTTTGAGGTGATTTCCGGTGTGACAAAGGAGACAATCTATTACACGGTTGTCAAGGGTGTGACAAGCGCACTCGCTCTTTCAACATTTTTCACCTTCCCGTCATACTGGGCTGCAGTCAAAAGCGAGGATTATGAAACAGCCAAGGAATATGTTTTCGGAAAAGAGGGCAGCGAAAAGCGCCGTGAATACGCCGGGCTCATTGCAAAGCTTGATAATTATGACAAAAAGGTTCGCCAAAAGATTCCCGAAATCATGAATGAAATCAATGACAGCGGAAACCTCGCCGTTATTGCAAAATACGGTTCTCAAATTGTTCCCGTCATTGAGTCGCGCAACGAGCTTGCCGACCAGTTTGCAACAGTAAAAAGCGCCTCATACGGCGCAACAACCTCCGATATATACTCAACACTTTCCGATGACTATATAACACAGAGGATAAGCGAGGGAAAGGGTAAATACATTTCTCCGGACAAACAGATTGATGCTTCAACCTGCCTGTTCCCGGATCAGACATGGTTTGTCAAAGGTGTAAAGCATTCAAATTGGACAAATACCGAGAATGACATTATCTATGCCATCCTCAAAGCAGAAAACCAGCTCACCGTTGAAGACAGTCCGCTTTCTCAGTTCATAGTCTATGACAATGAGACGAAGAAGGGCGCGGCCATGACGCAGGAAAACTGCAACACATATTTCTGGACTGCGAACGAAAAGGCAGACAAGCCCGAAAGCCCGGCAGCAAGGCTCATGTTCTTCCTCTTCTCGTTTTTAAAATGGCTCAAAAGTGCATTTGAGCGTTTGAGCAGCTCTGCGTCAAAAAAATAACCCGTCTTTGCAGGCGGAGCAAACTTTAAAGGAGCAAACTTTAAAGGAGAAAAAAATGAAAGTTCTTTCAATCCTCAAAAGCATAAGAGCGATTCTTGCAACGGTGTTTGTTTTTGTGTGCGGCCTTTTGAGTCCGCTTTCCCCGTCAACGTCTCAGGCCGAGCTCATCTCTCAGCGGCAGTATGTTCTTGATGAAGCGTTTGCGGCCGGACAGGGGCTTGCCGCTGACGGAGAGTATCTTTACACCTCCGGCGCAATGTCCGCGTTTTACATGACCGCCCTTTCAAAAATTGACATAAAGTCCGGCGAGGTTGTTCAAAAGAACCTTTCCGCCCTGCCCTTTGAGTTCACAAAAAAAGGCTATGACCACATTGGAGCAATCAGCCTTTGCAAAGACACAATATATGCGCCCGTTGAACACAGAAGCAACGCCGATCCGCTTGTTCTTCTGTTTGACAAAAACACGCTTGAGTATACCGGCGTGTACTACAGAATTGACCAGACCTATCTGCATGACGGAATTCCGTGGTGCGCCGTTGACGAGGAGGCCGGACTTCTTTATACTTCTCCGTTCCACCACGCGCAGTATATCCTTGCGTTCAACCTCAAGGACATGAGCTTTGAAAAAAAGATTGACCTCTCCTGTGAGCTTGACCGGATTCAGGGCGCCGTCTGCAGCAACGGAACGCTCTTTGCAAACCTTGACCCGAACGAGCCGAAAGGAACAAAAACCGTTAAAGCCGTCAGCCTTGAAACGGGTGAGGTTTCAGACTTCTTTTCGCGGAATGTGACAGGTGCTTTCGGCTGTGAAACGGAGGGAATAACGCTGACCTTCACCCCGGAGGGCAAAATGCGGTTCATCATTGCTGATTACGACAAAACCGTCTGCGTGTTCATCAGAACATATGAGCCGCTTATGTTAAGGCCGCAGGCGCCTTGCGTAAGCGAGATGATGCCGTTATGCGGTTTTTAATAGTAATTGACCGCCCTCGTGAGCAGATATAACAAAAAAATCCTTCAGCTGTTGGCGCAGCCGAAGGAAGATGAAAGCATATATAATAACCGCAGCAGGGTACACAGCACCTTCTTGGTGCTATTGTGTATCACGTTCATTTCAAATAAGAACCGACTCCGCAAGAAAACGGACTCGGTTCTTTGTTTTTTATTCGTTGGTATCCGTCTTTTTTGCGGCGAAAAGCTGTGAAAAAGTATAAATGATATCACCGACAAGATATGCCATTGAAAAGCCGTAAAGAACTTTGTGATAAGGCTTTTTGCGTGTTAAAAAATTAACGATAAGAATCAGGGGAAGGATTGCAAATTTGATGATGCTGCTTATTTTCATTGTTTACCACTCCTTTTTTGTGTTTGTTCTATCATATCATATTTTGCAAATTTTGCAATAGGGTATTTAAAACTAATTGCAAAAACAGCGTAGGTTTACAATAGATGTGAGA
>DJPI01000032.1 GCA_002438505.1 Ruminococcaceae bacterium UBA6416
ACCGCCGCATTTAGATGCAAACAGCCATAAAATAAACAACCCCGCCGAGCCGGAACTGCTTATATAACCTGCAAAAAGCAGGATGGCGATAGCCGGGCAGGTTCACGCTCCCTTCGTCCGGAAAAACCGGGAGGTCTGCAATCCGCTGCCTGAGCGTCTCTCCGTTTAATAACGTGTTGGGTTATAACAACAGAACAATCGTGAACGGCAGGCATTTTATTATTTTGCCTGAGCAGGGGGATTATTCATCCCCGTTTTCCTCGTTTTCATATTTTTCAATGAGACGATCCTCAAAAATATTGCCGATGGTTTCAAACTCATCATCGTCCTCAATTTGAACAAGATAGCTTTCTCCGTCCTCTTCAAGAACCTTGAGAATCAGAACATCGCCGTCATCCTCAAGAATTTCCGTCTCATCGTCAAAGACGGGGAGAAGGGCAACATAGCGCGAGCCGTCATCGGTTTCAATGCGGTCAAGCTCTTCAAAAATATGCTCTTTACCGTCATCGTCAACAACGGTAACAATGTCCATATCCATGTTTATATCATCACTCATAAGGTTTTCCTCCGATACGGGCGCACCCGTTTGATAGGTATATTTTACCTTTAATTGCGTCTGTTGTCAATAAGTATCCGGTGATTAGAGCGGAAGTTTTGCCTTTTGCTCTTTGGGCTTTCAAGCATACTTTGCCGAATAAAAGCGAAAAGATACAGGGTCCTTAAAGTTTTTCCTGCGTTCATATTGACCGGCATCTTTGAATAAAGATGTACAAAGTAGTTGCCGCAGGAGCGGCGAAAAGGAGATGTCAACATGAACCTTGAATTAAAAAAAGAGGAGCTGAACGCTCTGAAATGTGTTTGTTTTGCTCCGGCGGAGCAAAGCATTGACCTTGAGCTGAATCTTCCGGATTACTGCTCGGACATTCGGCGAATCCTCAAATGTTTGTGCTTTCCATCTGTCAATTCCGTGCGCAGAGAAAGCGGCAGTGTGACTGCCTCCGGCGAGATTGTCATTCGCCTCGTCTATATCAATTCAGACGAAAAGCTTGATTGCTTTGAGCACAAGACCGAGCTTTCAAAAACCGCCGAGCTTAATGAGACTTTTGAAAACGCCGTCCTTTCCTGCGAATGTGAAACGGAGTATATCAACTGCCGTGCGGCAAGCCGCCGGAGAATTTCACTCGATGGCAGCGTTTCGGTGCTTTTCAAGGCGCACTGCTTTGAAAAAACGGAGCTGATAGCCGGAATTGAAGCTCCGGGCGCCCAAACGCTCCGGGAGGAGGAGAGCGCTGTCTGCGTGACGGCGGCAGGCGAAAAATGCTTTGATATGTCTGAAACGGCATCGCTTTTGCAGGATGCCGAGCCGATTGGAAAAATTGTCCGCAGCCGCAGCTATGCGGTGCTTGAGTCCGCAAAAGCGGTGAGCGGAAAGCTGCTCATTAAGGGAGATTTTGTGACCGAGGTTTTATATCTTTCCGATTCCTCCGGAATGAAGCTTGAGACGTTTTGCCATTCGATGCCGATAAGCCAGATTATTGAAATCTCGAATCTTACTGAGGATGACAACTGTTCGGTGAAGCTTTATGTGAGAGCATTGAGTCTCCAGCCGCGCGCGGATTCAACGGGCAGCAACCGCCTTCTTGAAATTGCCGCAAAGGTTTGCGCCCTTGTCATGGGTAGAGCCCAAAAGAGCATTGAGCCGGTGACGGACTGTTATTCAACCTCCTGTGCAATCAAAGCGGACTATGCGTTTGTTGATGTTTGCAAAAAAGCTTATACGTTTGATTTTAACGATACTTACAAAAAAACGGCCGAGCTTTCCGGCCGGAGCGCAAAAAGCGTTCTTGACGCCCAATGTATCAAAAGCTCGTGCAGCGTCCTTTCAAACGGGGAAAAGCTTGAATGCCGCGTGAATATCCTTGCCGGTGTAATTTTTGAGGACGCCGATTCAACAATTCAATACGCGGAAAAGGACTGCGAGCTGACGATTGACGCAAAGCAGAACAAAAAGCTTTCAAAAATCCTCTGTGAGCCGTATGTTACGGTTGAAAAGGTTGAGGCCGCACCACTCGGCGGAGAAAAGGTTCAGTTTTCCTTCAGACTCAGAGGAAGGTTTGATGTTTATTCCGCAGAACAAAAGCGCGTCTGCGTGGGTGCCTGCGTTGATGAAAACGCCGCTTTGCCCGAACGCTCCGCGCTGATAATCTGCCATTCAAAAAAGGGAGAAAAAATTTGGAATATTGCAAAAAAATACGGCTCAACTTGCAAGGCGATTGCGGACGAGAATGACCTTTCCGGCGATGAGATTGAGGAAGAAAAAATGATAATGATACCCTGCGGCTGCTGAAGCTTATTAAGACCGAATCACTCAGTGCGGGTCGGATTTACGCCGACCCGTTAGCTTTTCAACGGGCGTTTGAATCAAAGAGCAATCACACCCGTCCGGACAAAACGAAACCACAAAAACAAAAGCGCGGCGGCCTGAAAAAGAAAAATCAAAGGAAGGCCAATCATGAACCTTTTGTGAAGCATTTTGTGTCTGATGAGCTTCATTGTGAGATATTCAAAAAGGCTTCCGCCGAGGAGAGCGGGAACAAAAAGCGCCTTTTCGCTTATCCGTCTGCGGCCGCGCACTGCTCTGCGCTTGTCTGAAACGGTGAGAATAACGCTCAAAAGGGAAACGGCGGCAAAATACGCAATAATGACCTTTTCCTTGGTGCTCATCATTTGTTCACCCATTTTTCAAGGTCGCTTTCCGTCATTGCGCAAACGGTTCCGTTTTCCTTCTCGCGGATATAGTTTTCATTAACGGAAAAAATTGCCGCACATTCGGGACAGACGGCAAAGGAGCGGCCGCCGTTCTTTTTAAGAAGCGCCGCAACGGGAGAAAGATCAATGTTTTCAAAAAGAGAAAAGCAAACCTCTTTTTTGCAGCTTGGACAGACAACACGGTTCGATTTTCCGTGCTTTTTTGTGATGAGGTTTTCCTGAGTTTTGATTGCCATTTTTCATGACCTCCTGTCTGGTGATATTATCTTATTATTTTTTTGTGTTCTTGTCAAGTGAAAGAGGGTGATACACATTGAAAGCGAAAAAAATTGTTTCGGTGCTTGCTTTTGTGCTTTTGTTCTTTTTTCTTTTCTGCGCGTGTGATACCGACAGCAGCAATGACGATACGCTTTATTTTGGTGATGACAACATTGGAAACGGTGTTGCCGACCGTGAAAATTTTCTTGACCTCAAAAAAGAAATCCGAGGAGTCTGGTTTTCATATCTTGAGCTTGAGAGTGCGCCAAAGAAAAACGAGGCTGAGTTTTCCGCCTATCTCTGCGAAAAATTTGAAATTTTGAAAAAGCATGATATCAACACTCTTTTTGTCCATGTCCGCCCGTTTGCGGACGCAATATATGAAAGCAGGCTTTTTCCGTCATCGTTCTGCGTTGCCGAAAATCAGGGAGAAAAGCTTCCTTTTGACTTTTTGTCCGTGATAATAAAAGAAGCAAAAGGATATGACCTTAGTGTCCACGCATGGATAAATCCTTACCGTATTCTTCCAAAGAGCCTGAAGGGGAAAGAGCTTTGCTCAAAAAGTCCGGGAAAAACGCTTTCCTATCCCGATGTTGTGTCCCTTGAGGAGGGCGTCTTTTTTTCTCCGGCCTCGGTGAAAGCGCAAAAGCTCATCATCTCCGGCGTGCGTGAAATTTTGAAAAATTATGATGTTTCCGGAATACATATCGACGATTATTTTTATCCAACAAAAAGCGAAAAGCTTGACTGTGTTCAGTTTGAAAGCTACAAAAAAAGCGGCGGAACGCTCCCTCTTTCCGATTGGCGGCGTGAGAACGTCAATGCCCTTGTCTGCGGAATATATTCAGAGGTCAAGAGTTTTTCACCGGACAAAATTTTCAGCGTCAGCCCCGGAGGGAACATTGACAAAAACTATTCCGATTATTTTGCGGACACCGAAAGGTGGGGCAGTGAGGATGGCTGGTGCGACCTGCTCATTCCGCAGATATATTTCGGCTTTAAAAACAAGAGCCTTCCTTTTGAAAAAACCGCAATGCGCTGGAAAAACGCCGTCAAAAGCAAAAATGTCCGCCTTTGCGCCGGGCTTGCTCTTTATAAAGAGGGGAAAGAGGACCTCAACGCCGGAGAAAGCGGAAAAAACGAATGGCGCGATAACCCTGACGTTATTGAAAAACAGATTGAATTTGTCAGGAATAACGGCTTTTCGGGCTATTGTTTTTATTCATTAAGCTTTTTGAAATGAGCCATTAAAACGCCGAAAAACGGGCATCCGCAAAGGATACCCGTTGAAAATTTTTGTGGTCACATCCGCACTGTTTCATAAATGAGCGGTGTTTTTTCCGGTGCCGCGCAGGAAAACTCATATGCCGAAAGAAGCAGCTTTTCGCTTTCGTCAAAGAGACTTTCGTTGTTTGAAAGAAGCGTTGCAAGCTCATCGCCCTTTTGAACCGCATCACCGGTCTTTTTGGAAAGAATGATGCCTGCGGCAGGGTCAATTTTGTCCTCCTTTGTTTTTCTTCCTGCACCGAGAACAACCGAGGCCGAACCGATTTTTTCCGCATCTGTGAAGCTTACAAACCCGTCCTTCGGTGAAAGCACCTTGCGCCTGAACTTCGCCTGAGGCAAAAGACTTGTGTCAAGAACTTGGCTGACTTTTCCTCCCTGAAGCTTAACCATCTCACAGAATTTTAAAAATGCGCTGCCGTCCTTCAGTGAAAGCGCCGCAAGCTGTTTTGCTTTTTCAAGCTCAATGTTTTCCGAAAGGCTGATGATGTTCGCCGCAAGGGCAATGCAGACCTCACGCAGGTCCGAAGAGCCTTCTCCGTTCAAAATCTCAACAGCCTCCGCAACCTCAAGCGCATTGCCAATGTTGTTGCCGAGCGGAGTGTTCATATCGGTAATCAGAGCCGCAACCTTGCGTTTGCAGCTTTTTCCGATTGAAACCATCTTTTCTGAAAGCTCTCTTGCGTCCTCAACGGTTTTCATGAAAGCACCGCTGCCGGTTTTAACGTCAAGAACAATGCATTCGGCGCCTGCGGCAAGCTTTTTGCTCATTATTGAGGAAGCAATGAGGGGAATGCAGCCGACCGTTGCCGTCTCGTCACGCAGCGCATAAAGTTTCTTGTCCGCCGGAGCAAGGTCGCCGCTCTGACCAACAACGCAAATGCCGATATCCTTGACCTGACTTATGAATTCCTCAGGTGAAAGCTCTGTTCTGAAGCCCTCAATGGATTCAAGCTTGTCAACGGTACCGCCCGTGTGTCCGAGGCCTCTTCCGCTCATTTTTGCAACCTTTGCGCCGAGTGAGGCAACAACCGGAGCCACAACAAGGGTTGTTTTGTCTCCAACTCCGCCGGTGCTGTGCTTGTCGACCGTGACGCCGGGAACCGATGAAAGGTCGAGCATATCGCCAGAATGAGCCATCTCATTTGTTAGACTGACGGTTTCCCTGTCCGTCATGCCGCGCAGATAAATTGCCATAAGCAGCGCCGCGGCCTGGCTGTCCTTGATTTTTCCGGCGGTATAGCCCTTGACAAAGAAGGCAATTTCTTCCTGTGTCAGCTCAAGGCCGTCACGCTTTTTTGAGATAATGTCATATATACGCATATTAAAAATCTCCTTAAAGAAAACAGAAAGAGAGAACAGCGTGAATTTTTCGCTTGCGAAAACCCCTCTCTTCTCTCTTTCAAATATTAACTGAAGATGTTGACTAAATGTTTATCTGCTGCCCTTGTCATAAGGAATACCCTCCGCTTTGGGCGCTCTTGACTTCTTTGACGTCAGAGCAAGAACAAGAAGGGAGATGATGTATGGCATCATGTTGTAAACCGTGCTCGGAATGTTCAGCGCGGCAAGAAGGTCAATTCCGGAATAGACGTTTGAAAGCGCACGGAAAAGGCCGAAAAGAAGTCCGGCGAGCGCAATCCTTGTCGGCTTCCACTGGCCGAAAATCATAACCGCGAGTGCAAGAAAACCGAAGCCTGCAACGCCGTATTCAAACTTCCATTCGCTGACTCCGCAGGTGACATAAATGATTCCGCCGAGACCGCCGAGCGCACCGGAGATGAGAACACCGGCATAGCGCATTTTGTAAACATTGATTCCAACGCTGTCAGCCGCCTGAGGGTGCTCGCCGCACGCCATGAGCCGCAGTCCGAAGCGCGTTTTATAAAGCAGAACATATGAAAAAACAAGGAGAACCGCCGCAACAAGCATGAACCAGTTGAATTCAAAGCCTTTAATGTTCACAATGAACGCTTGCTTTGGCTTGATATATTCAACAACGGAGGAGACGTTGTCCGGGTTTTGCGCTGTGTTGACGGCCTTGACAATGACCGTTGCCGCTGCCGTTCCAAGGATGTTGAGCGCCGTTCCGATGATTGTCTGGTCGGCCTTGAAGCTGATGCAGGCAACGCCGAGCAGCACCGAATAAAGCAATCCGGAAAGGACGGAAACAAGGATAACAACAAGAATGATAACAATCGCCGGGGCGGCGGGATATGACGCGGCAAGAAAGCGCATTGTCAGTGTTCCGCCGAGCGCACCCATAACCATTATGCCCTCAAGACCGAGGTTGATAACACCGGAATGCTCCGAAAAGCAGCCGCCGAGCGCAACAAGAATGAGCACCGAGGCGTAAAGCAATGTGTATTGAATGAGAAGTGACATTATTTTCCGCCTCCTTTTTTGTTTTCAGCCTGCGCTTTTTGCGCTTGCTTTTCTTCCTTTTTCATGAGGTATTTGTTCAGTGCATACTTCATGAAGAACACAAAGCCGCAAAGATAGATGATGATTGCGGAGATGAGGTCGGATATCTGCGAGGAGTAAAGCGTTTTGTCAACATATGCTCCGCCGACGGTGATGTGCTGAATGAAATATGAGGAAAGGATTGAGCCTATCGGATTGAGTCCGCCGAGGAACGCCGCCGCAATTCCGTTGAAGCCCATTGCCGGAACGGAGGAGGTGCTGCAGTTCCATTGCTCATAGCCGGTCAGATAAAGGAACGCCGCGCCGATTGAAGCGAGCGCACCGCCGATTGCAAGGGTGACAATGATGTTGCGCTTTTCGTTCATTCCGCAATATTTTGCGGCGTTTTTGTTGAAGCCGGTTGCCTTAAGCTCATAGCCGAACTTTGTTTTTTCAAGCATGACCCAAACAAGAACGGCAATCAAAACCGAAAGAGGAACCGCAATGGTGACATAGTTGTTGTTTGAAAAAAGCTTGTCAAGCCCAAGGGAGGGGATGAGCGCTTTTGGATTGCTGTATTTGAAAACAACCGTATATGGGCTTGTGTCCTCTTTAACGGTTGTCAAAAGCATATTCACACCGTAAAGGGAAATCCAGTTGAGCATGATTCCGCTGATGACCTCGTTAACATTGCAGTAAGCTTTGAGAAGGCCGCCGAGTGCACCGGAAAGCGCACCGCCGAGCGCCGCAAGAAGAATGCACGCCCACCACGGCAGGCTCCACGCAATCGCAGCATAAAGCGAAAGCCCGATGCCTATTGCATACTGGCCGGCCGCGCCGATGTTGAAAAGGCCGACTTTATAGCAGAACAGAATTGAAAGCGAGCACATGAGAAGCGGAGCGGTTTTAACAAGTGTGCTTCCGAAATACTGAAGCTGAATCTTCGGGTTCGGATAGTTGAGGAAGTTTCGCATAAGGTCTCCGATTGCCTTTGCCGCCCCGTCCGGGTTGATGAACAAAAGAACAATGTATCCGATGAGAAGGCCGAGCAGGATGCAGACGAGCGAGGAAAGCACGGACTGAACGGCGTTGTTCTTGAAGAATGAGCGCAGTTTCTTTTTCATCAGTCGTTTTCTCCTTTCCTTTTTGCTCCGGCCATGTAAAGGCCAAGCTCTTGAGCGTTTGTCTTTTTCGGGTCAAGCTCGCCAACAATTTCTCCCTCATACATAACAAGGATTCTGTCCGGAACAGAAAGAACCTCATCAAGCTCAAGAGAAACAAGCAAAACGCCCTTTCCTGCATCGCGGCAGGAGACAAGCTGCTTGTGGATATATTCGATTGCACCGACGTCAAGACCGCGCGTTGGCTGAACGGCAACAAGCAGTTCGGGGTTTTTGTCAATCTCGCGCGCAACAATGGCCTTTTGCTGGTTTCCGCCGGACATACTCCTTGCAATCGTTACGGAGCCTTGGCCTGAGCGGACGTCATACTGCTCAATGAGCTTGTCGGAATATTCACGGATGTTCTTCTTTTTCAAAAAGCCGAACTTGTTTGTGAACTGCGGCTCAAAGTACCGCTCAAGAACCATGTTGTTTTCAAGCGAATAATCAAGAACAAGGCCGTGCTTGTGTCTGTCCTCCGGAATATGGGAAAGACCGAGAAGGTTGCGCTTTCTTATCGGCGCTTTTGTGATGTCCTTTCCAAGGAGGGTAACGGTTCCCTCTTTAATCGGCTCAAGGCCGGTGAGACCGTAAACAAACTCCGTTTGGCCGTTTCCGTCAATACCGGCAAGGCAGACAATTTCTCCCGCGCGGACGGTGAAGGAGACGTTTTTGACGGCGTTGTTTTTGTGGAGCTTGCTTCCAACGCTGACATTTTTAACGTCAAGAATAACATCGCCGGGAGTCATTTCCTTTTTGTGGACGGCAAAGTCAACGTCTCTTCCAACCATCATTTTTGAAAGTTCGGCCTTTGAGGTGTCCTTAATGTCAACCGTTCCGATGCATTTGCCCTTGCGCAAAACGGTGCAGCGGTCGGCAACGGCCATAATCTCGTTGAGCTTGTGGGAGATGAAAAGGATGCTCTTGCCTTCCTTTGCAAGGTTTTTCATAATCTGCATAAGCTCTTCAATCTCCTGCGGAGTGAGAACGGCCGTCGGTTCATCAAAAATGAGAATCTCGTTTTCGCGATAGAGCATTTTGAGAATTTCCGTCCTCTGCTGCATACCTACGCTGATGTCCTCAATGAGGGCGTCAAGGTCAACCTCAAGGCCGTATTTTTTTGAAAGCTCAAGAACCTTTTTCCGCGCCTCGTTTTTTTTGAGGAAGCCGAGCCTGTTCGGCTCAATGCCAAGGATGATGTTGTCAAGAACGGAGAAGCATTCAACAAGCTTGAAGTGCTGGTGAACCATTCCGATTCCGAGGGCAGTGGCATCGTTCGGGTTTTTGATTTGAACTTCCTTTCCGTCCTTTTTAATCACGCCCTCCTCGGCCTGATAAAGGCCGAAAAGGACAGACATGAGGGTGGACTTGCCTGCGCCGTTTTCTCCGAGCAGGGCGTGAATTTCGCCCTTTTTGAGCCGGAGGGTAATGTTGTCGTTGGCAACAATGCCGGGAAAGCGCTTTGTTATCCCGAGCATTTCGATTGCGTATTTTTCTTCCATCGCTCTTCACTCCGTTTACATAGCTTTGTCTTTCCGTGCTTTAGGTTTTAGATATCAGATAATAGATAAGAAATAAGAGATAATAGATAATAGATATTTTTCTAATATCCAACATCCAATATCTAAAATCTAAATTGGGGCCGCCGCTCAACGCAGCAGCCCCACGGTAATCACAACTGAGCTTTCAGTTTAAAATTATTTTATCTTGCCCTGATCGTCAATCTTAACATTGGTAACAGAAGGCATCTTGGTGGTGTCGTTTGAAACCTTGATTTTGCCGTCAAACATATCCTTAACAAGCTTTGCATAGTCGTCCTTGGTGAACTTTCCGTCTGCAAACTGAGTGCTGTCCATCGGGATCTGAACATAGTTCTTGGTTGCATCATCGCCGTTAACAAGGCCGAGGGTTTCAATCTTGCCTGCATAGTCAGCCCACTTGCCGTCAAGAATAACAGCCTTAAGGGTGTCATATGTTGCCGGATAAAGACCCTTCATAGCGGAAGTGACAGTGATGCCCTTGCCGTATTTGCCGTCAATGATGGCAGCCTGGTCAACGTCAACGCCGATAACCTTTCCGCCGGCCTTCTTGGCTGCTTCGGCAGCTGAGGTGTAGATTCCGCCGCCGCAGGCAAAGACAACTTCCGTTCCCTTGCCGTACCAGGTGTCCATAACGGCAGTGATGTCTGCATCGCCGCTGAACTGACCGCCGTAAATATAGTTGAGTTCAACATTCTTGTCAAGCTCTTTTGCTGCTGCGTCAATGCCCTGAACAAAGCCGTAGCCGTAACGGACAACTGCCGGAACAGCCATTCCGCCGAGGAAGCCGAGCTTTTCATAACCGAGCTTAACGGCAGCATAACCTGCCATATAGCCGCAGAGCTCTTCCTGATAGATTGCGCAGTATACGTTTGAGATGTCTGCATAATCTTCAAGCTTGTAATCATCGGGATTATAGCTGTATTTTTCACCCTTAGCCGCAACTGCGGTTTCAAGGATGTCACCCTTGCCAACGTCAAGAGCAATGAACTTAACGTCCTTATACTTGGGAGCAGCTTCAAAGATTGCGCCGCCGAAAGCATAACCGGGCATAACGATGACGTTATAGCCTTCTGCAACAGCCTTTTCAATCATTGCAACGCGGTCAGCGGTGGAGTCACCGGCGGGCTTGAAATAGCTGAAGCCGATTTTGTTCTCTTCGCTGAAAGCCTTGCAGGCTTCATAGGTGGTTTGGTTGAATGATTCATCGGTGATGTCGCCGTAATCGGTGATCATTGCAACCTTGTAAGCCGATGTGTCTGCCGGAGCATTGCTGCTTCCGTCCGGAGCTGCGGTTGTTTTGTCATCGCCGCTGCCGCCGCAGGCTGCAAGGGCAAAGACCATAATTGCTGCGAGTAAAACTGCAAGAAGTTTTTTCATAGTTGGATTTCCTCCTTAAATTTTAATCGGAATGAGTTTTTGAACAAATCTTGCTCTTTGTTCGTCCGACTTCACCCATTATACCATAATCTTACAAAAATTCAACAACAAATTAAAATATTTTGGTCACAAAATTGTTAACTCTCACAGAGAAAAAGAAAACAGCAACTGACGCACTGAGGCATCCGTTGCTGCTTGACCGGCCGTCATTTCAAAGTGAGATCCTTCGGCGAAAAGCCGAATGGCAAAATCTCCTCAAGGAAAAAAACCTTGTATTCATCGCCGTTTTTTCCGAGGATGACTTTGAATGTTTTCATATCGCAAAACTCCGCCATAACCTGGCGGCAGACTCCGCACGGGGCAAAATAATCCTTGAAGTCAAGCTCATAGCCGCCAACAACGGCAACGGCGGAAAACTCCCTTTCTCCCTCGCTGACCGCTTTGAAAAAGGCAGTGCGCTCGGCGCAGTTGGTCGGAGAATAGGCCGCGTTTTCAATGTTGCAGCCGAGATATACCTTTCCGCTTTTGCAAAGCAGAGCAGCACCGACAGTGTGGTGAGAATAAGGGACATAGGCGTTTTCTGCCGCCTTTTTTGCAAGCTCAACAAGCTCCTTTTCGGTCATAAAGCCACCTCATAAAATCTCATTCTTAAAGCTCTCTCCGGCAATGTCCGCGCTGACGGAGAAGATGTCCGCAACGGTTTTTCCGATGTCTGCATATGTCGGACGAATGCCGAGGTTGACGGGCTTGACGTTCTTTCCGAGCACAAGCAGGGGAATATATTCCCTTGAGTGGTCGGTGCTCGGCGTAATCGGGTCACAGCCGTGGTCGGCGGTGATGATGAGAATGTCCTCGTCACGCAGAGTCAAAAGGAATTCACCGAGCCATTTATCAAATTCCATGAGCGCTTTTGCATAGCCGGGAGCATCGTTCCTGTGACCGAAAAGCATATCAAAATCAACAAGATTCGTGAAGCAGAGGCCGTGAAAATCCGTTTTTGAAAACTCAAGCGTTTTTTTCATTCCGTCCGCGTTTGAGACGGTGGGGTTCGCTTTTTTGAGTCCCTTTCCGGCAAATATGTCAAAAATCTTTCCGACCGGGATAACGTCAAGGCCGCTTTTTGAAAGATAATCGAGCAAAGTGTCCTGCGGCGGAAGGAGAGAGAAGTCATGCCGTCTTGCGGTTCTCTTGAACGGATATTCGCCCTCAAACGGCCTTGCAATGACTCTTCCGACTGCGTATTCACCCTTGAGCAGCCCGCGCGCAATGCGGCAATATTCATAAAGCTGTTCAACCGGAACAACCGACTCGTGCGCCGCAATCTGAAAGACGCTGTCGGCTGAGGTATAGACAATCAGATCGCCGGTTTCAATGTGCTTTTTTCCGTAATCTTTGATAACCTTTGTTCCGGAGTAAGGCTTGTTGCAAAGAACACCGCGGCCTGTTCTTTTTGAAAATTCGTCAAGAAGCTCTTTCGGAAAGCCGTTCGGAAAAGTGGGCATAGCCTTTTTTGAAATGAGGCCGCAAATCTCCCAGTGACCGGTTGTTGTGTCCTTACCCATGGAGCGTTCGGTGCATTTTCCGTAGGCACCGGTCGGCGCTTCAACGCCTTTTTCAAAATCAACACCGTCAATGTTGAAAAGGCCGGCTTTTTTGAGGTTCGGAATGTTGAAGAAGGGCTGGGCGCAGCATGCTTTGATTGTGTTGCTGCCCTCGTCTCCATAATTTTTTGCGTCCGGAAGCTCACCGATTCCAACGCTGTCAAGAACAATAAGAAAAACCCGTTTGATGTCCATGCTTTTTGTTCCTCTTTTCAAAATATCTATTATCTATTATTTATTATCTATTATCTCTTATCTAAAATAATTCGGGCGGTTACGCGCCGATACTTCTACAATGCCGAGGCTTATTTTTATGCGGTGCAAGAGGCTGGGTTCATTGCCATCTTTGCATTAAGATTTGAGAAAGGCTGAACCTAACCGTTTTTGCAAAAAATCCGCGAGCAAAAAAATAGCAGAGCTTAACGGTTATATTAAACATTGGGAAAAGCACATACCTAGTAGACTGCAATTAGCGGATTTGTGTCTGTGTGAGGGGGCTTTTGTAGGAGTGGCGTTGTAGGCGTGCCGGAGCCGTAAGTCCGATTTTCCCCGCAAATCGGATTTTC
>DJPI01000070.1 GCA_002438505.1 Ruminococcaceae bacterium UBA6416
TGATAATTTTCGGGGAGGTTAGGATAGAAATTCTCCTTTGTTTTATTATTTGTTGAAATTAGCGGTTAATTGTTTTCCTGCCCTCCTTTCCGCATAAACAAAAAGTGCGCCTCCAAATGAGACGCACCGTAAAAATGCAATCTCATTTGTTGGCACACAAATTGTTTAACAAGTCCGCAAAAAAGGCATAGTAAAACAGAGAATGCACTTCTACCAAAAGTGTATTCCTTTTTTACGCTTGTTAAATTGTGTGCCACTATTATTTTACCACATAAATTAATACAAATCAATGATAATTTGAAAAATACAAGGCAGCGTGTAAATTTCAATGAGTATAAAAAATCTCGAATCCTTTATCCACAAAATCAACCCGTAATTCCTTGTGGATTATTCACAAAAAAGCTGCATATGACGCCAACAATCTTGACAAAATCAGGATAAAATAGTACTATTTTTTTAACAAAATATTTACGGAGGAGATACTGTGAAAAATATTTTTGAAATTCTCAAGAAAAAAATCATGCCGCTTTTGCTTGCCGTAATGATGACTCTCGGCGTGTATACACCGGCGAAAATTGAAATAACCGGCGCACCGGAAAAAAGCGCAAACGCCGTTCGCGTTGTTTCTTTCAATCTGCGTTGTAATAACGATATTTACGGCTTTGTCAAAAACCGCGGAAAGTTCGTTTCTGCCGCACTCGAAAGCTATGCGCCGGACTCATTCGGCGTTCAGGAGGCAACAAAAACGTGGCTTGAAATTCTTGATGAGGCACTCGGTGAAAAATATTCAAGAGTCGGTGAACCGCGAGACAACGCAAAAAACACCGAATACAGCGCCGTTTATTACCGCACGGATAAATATGAACTTCTTGACGAGGGCACAATCTGGCTTTCAAAAACGCCGGAAAAGTTCGGCTCAAAGTCTTTCCTTTCTTCAATGCCGCGAATTTGCACATGGGCAACGCTCAAAAACAGGGAAACAGGCTTTGTTTATACACATATCAATACCCATCTTGACCATCTTCTTGAATACACAAGATCAAAGCAGGCGGACGTTCTGCTTTCAAAAATCAGTCAGCTCAAAGAGCGCGGCCCGCTTGTCTGCACCGGTGACTTCAATGCCGATGAAAAGGGAGAAACCTACAAAAAAATGGTCGCAGCTCTTGATGATTGCCGCCTGACCGCAAAGGAAACGGAAAGCGGAAAAACCTATCACAATTACGGCCGGGGAGACCTTTTTCATTCAACGGCGATAGATTTCATTTTTGCAACAAAGGGTACGCCGGTTGAACGCTATAAAATCATTAAAGACACGGTTGACGGAATGTATCTTTCCGACCATTACGGAATTATGGCGGACATCTGCTTTTGACCGTATTATTAACTATACTATTATATAAGGAGAACAGCAATGAGAAAGTATATTTCACTGAATGACGGCTGGACATTTGAAAAAAAGGGCGAAAAAACCGCCGTCAATCTTCCCCATACATGGAACAACCTTGACGGGCAGGGCGCCGAGCCAACGTATTACAGAGGGAAATGCACCTATACAAAAATTATCGAAGCCCAAAAAGGAAAAACGTGGATTGAATTTAAGGGTGTTAACGCCGCCTGCACCGTTTATATCAACGGAAACCTTGTCGGCTCCCACCTTGGCGGCTACTCCGCGTTCCGCTTTGAAATAACGGACTTTTTGTCCTCACCGAAGAATTTCCTCACGGTTGAGGTTGACAATTCTCCGCTGCGTGAGGTATATCCCGAAACGGCGGACTTCACGTTTTACGGCGGAATTTACCGCAATGTAAATCTCATTACGGAGGTTGAAAAGCAGCATTTTTCGCTTGATGACTGCGGAAGCTCAGCGCTTTACATCACGCCGAAGATGAACGGAGACGTTTTTGTCCGTTCGGTCATTTCCGGCTATGAAACCGGCGTAAGAGTGCTCTATGAAATTTTTGATGCTGAGGGAAAAAATGTTGCCTCTGCCGGAAACAAAGTTCGTCTCCACGTTGAAAATCCGCATCTTTGGAACGGAATGGAGGATCCATATCTCTATACGCTGCGTGCAACGCTCTTTATGGAGTCAAGAACGGTTGACTGCGTTGAAAGCCGCTTCGGCTTCCGTGAGGTACGCTTTGACGCGGACAAGGGCTGCTTCCTCAACGGAAAGCACATCAAGCTCAAGGGCGTTTCACGCCACCAGGACAGGGAAAAGCTCGGAAACGCGCTGACAATCAACGAGCACCGCGAGGATCTTGAGCTTATCCGCGAGGTTGGCGCAAACTCAATCCGCCTTGCGCATTATCAGCAGGCTGAGGAGTTCTACTCCCTGTGCGATGAAATGGGCTTTCTTGTTTGGGCAGAGGTTCCGGTAATTTCAAGATTTTCAAAGAAAAAGCAGGCGAACGCCCTCTCTCAGCTTGAAGAGCTTATCAAGCAGAACATGAACCATCCCTCAATCTTCTGCTGGGGTATTGAAAACGAAATTACAATTCAGGGCGCGTCTCCGGCTCTCAATGAGTCAATAAGAGAGCTTAACAATCTTGCCCACGCGCTTGACATTTCAAGGCCGACAACCTGTGCTCAGCTCACAATGTGTCCGGTTGAAAGCAGTCTCAACGATATCACCGATATCATGGGATATAACCATTATTACGGCTGGTACATGAAAACCGTTGACGGAATTGACGAATGGCTTGAAAAATTCAGAGCCGCAAAGCCGAAAATTCCTCTCTGCCTTTCGGAGTACGGCGCCGAGGCCGTCATCGGCTATTACAGTGACAACCCCGTTCAGGGCGATTACAGCGAGGGATATCAGTCGCGCTTCCATGAGCATTACATCAAAACAATAAACAGCCATGATTGGCTCTGGGGCTCATATGTCTGGAATATGTTTGACTTCGGTTCCTCAATGCGCAACGAGGGTGGAGTCCGCGGAAGGAACAATAAGGGTCTTGTTACCTTTGACCGCAAAATCAAAAAGGACGCTTTTTATATGTATAAGGCCTTCTGGTCAGACGAAAAGTTTGTTCATATCGAGGGCGGCCGTTACACACAGCGCATGATTGGAAAGCGCACTTTCCGCGTTATTTCAAACTGCAACGAGGTCACGCTCAAATGCGGAAGATATAAAAAGACCCTTGAGGGCGAGCACGTTTTCACCTTTGAGGACGTACCCATCAAGGAGGGAAACAACAAAGTCACCGCCGCCGCAGACGGACTTGAAGAAACCGTTGTTTTTGAGGGTGTTGAGGGCTATCCGGCCTCATATTCGCTTCCGGAAGGCGCGTCAACAATGGTCAGAAACTGGTTCGTTCCAAAAAGCGAAAGCATCAATCCCGAATATCTCAGCACGGAGGACACCATTGGCGAGATACTGCGTAATGAAGATATCAGAGGAATGGCGAGCGGCATTGCCGGAAAGATTATTTCAAGTCCGCTTTTGAAAATTGTTGCTCCAATCAAGCTCAAAACGCTTTTGAACCTCAAGTTTGTTCACATCAGCGATGATATGAAAGAGCTTGCCGAGCAGTATCTTCAGACAATCAAAAAATAAGGAGAAAAGCGATTATGAAGAAAACAAAAGAACTTCGTCCGTTCGGAATGATTGACAAAATCGGCTATGCCTGCGGTGACCTTGGCTGCGGCCTTTCGTTCTCCCTTGTTTCAAATTATATGCTCCTGTTTTACACCCAGGTTATCGGCCTTTCAACCGGAAACTGGGCGTGGATAGTCATTGTTTCAAAAATTTGGGATGCAATCAACGATATCCTCATCGGCAACATGATTGACCGGACAAGAATCAGCAAAAAAAGCAAGTTTATGCCGTGGATAATCATTGGCGCCATTGGTCTTGTTGCACTGAATATCATGGTTTTTGCGCCGGTTCAGGACTTTTCTCAGGCCGGAAAAATTGCGTGGTGTCTTGCCTCATACTGCCTTTGGTCAATAGCTTACACAATGGCCAATGTGCCATACGGCGCACTGCATTCGGTGATTACCGAAGACGCGCGCGGAAGAACCTCACTTTCAATTTTCCGCAGCATCGGAGCAGGAGTGGCAATGGTATTCATCATGCTCATTCCGAAATTCATTTATACCGAAACAGAAACGGTCACCGGCGCACCGCTCCAGATTTTTGACGGTTCGCGGATGTTCATGGTTGCAATAGTCTTTTCAATAGGCTCGCTGATTTTCCTCTTTGCAACAACAAAAATGGTTTCAGAGCGTGTTTCCTGCGGAGAAACGGCGGAAAAGGTCAACTATATTTCAACCCTCAAGAGTTTTTTTTCAAACCGTGCAATGGTGGGTGCAACGCTTGCAACCTTTGCCTCAATCGTGTTCTGCAATTCAACAATGTCCGTGAACAACCTTGTTTTTCAGTATTTTTTCAATGACGCAAAGAAAACAACAATCGCCTCATTTGCCTCATATATTCCGTTTGTTCTTCTCATGCCCTTTGCCGGAAAGCTTGTTGCCTCTTTCGGAAAGAAGAAGATAATAACAATTACGGGAATTATCAGCACAGTTGCCGGAGTCATGATGCTGCTTTTGCCGATTACGCCGGACAGCAAGGGAATGTACATTTATATCGGTGGACTCATGGCGGTGAATATCGGAAACAGCTTTTTCCAGATAATTGTCTGGGCAATAATTGCCGACTGCATCGGCCTGAGCTTCCGCAAGAGCGGCGTTCATGAGGAAGGCTCGCTTTACGCGGTTTACTCCTTCTTCCGCAAGCTTGCCCAGGGTGTCGGCTCGGCGATTGCGGCGCTCGGACTTTCTGCAATCGGTTTTGTTGTGGGCAACGGCGCGGTTCAGAGCGAGGCTTTCGGCGGAAAGGTTGAAAAGCTTTATATCATTTTCCTCACAGCCGGAACGGCAATAATGGTTCTTGCAATGCACTTTGTTTATAACATCACCAAAAAGGACGAGGATGATTTTTCCTCTCTTGATGTTCTGAACGAGATTGAATTCGGAGCCATCGAGGAATAACGCCTGTTTCGTATACTATAATATATGGGTACACATCCATCTTCCAAAGACGTCCAATCCTGCGTCGGCAGCAAAAGCTGCCGGCGCAGTTTCATTTTTTTGAATACTGAAGCAGTAACCAGAAAAACAGTAGACTGAAAAACAGTACACTGAAAACCGGCCTTAATTAAATACTGATATACTAAGTACTGATAGATATTAGACTGAATAAATAAAAGAAAAGAAAAAATATAAATAAAGAAAAAGAAACTGTTTTGTTGGGCTAAAACATTTTTTGTTCAAAAACGCTTCAAAAACTGTCTCAGCCGAAACAGTTTAAGTTAATTTTAAACCGATTATGTTTATTTTGTAAAAATACGGACAAAAAGGAGAAATTTTGCGGCTTTTCGGTGGGAAAAAGCCGCTCTTTTTGTTTCTTGTTTTGAACGAAATCACGGAATTAATTATTTCGGCATAGAATAATCTATCCTGATTTTCATGGTGTCCGAAAAAAATTTCAAAAAAATTTTTCCTGCGCACGAAAAAGCGCGATTTTTGGCGTCTTGAATAAAGCAGGAAAAAACAGCCTATATATTACATTATATAGCACCGCCTTTTTGGGGGCGGAATTGCACTTCCCCACCGAGGCGCGAATTTTGGCGGAAATTCGCCCGAAACGGGTGCGCAGACCCCCTCAAACGGCGCAAAAAGCTTGACAAAAAAACGCCAAGTTGCTATAATACGGGCTGCTGTTTGCTCAGCAATTACTCAGGTCAGGCTGAGAGCAGCCAAAAAGGATGTTGAAGCAAAGCATTTTTCCGTTTATCCGAAAACGCGCTTTTTGTTTTTTTGCTCGGAGCAGAATGACTTTTTTCAAAAGCACGCTTTTGTTTAACCGGAAAAAAGACGCACTTTTTTGTTCCTCCGTCCGTTAGGTCGGCGGTGAAAAAAAGAATCTATTAGTGAGGTGATTTGATGAAAAGAACACTCGGTTGGTTTTTTTCAGTTGTAATTATGCTTGCTGTTGCAGTCCCCGCATTCTCGGCTCAAGGCGCTTCATCCAAAAGCAACAAATCCCAGGTCTTTTCCTATCTGACGCAGGAGATCGGTTTCAACACCGCGGCGGCCTGCGGCGTAATGGCAAATATGGAACACGAGTCCGGCTTTGATTCCTCCAAGGTTCTCTATGATTCAAACGGGCTGCTCAGCGGCGGCCTTTGCATGTGGAACGGCGGACGTTTTAGCAGCCTCAGGCGGTTCTGCAACAACAACGGTTATAACTATCTCAGCATCTACGGCCAGCTCAAGTATCTTGAGCATGAGCTGAAAAGCGATTACTATGACCACATCTATGACTATCTCAAAGGCGTCAGCAATGACCCGAACGGCGCATATAATGCCGCTTATTACTGGTGCTATTATTTTGAGATTCCGGCAAACAGGGGCTACCACGCAAACAAACGCGGCGGCGCGGCCTCCTCAAAATACTGGAACGAGTTCTCCTCCTTCAGCGCCGAACCGGAAACCCCGGTTCTCAAAAGCGCCTCGGCCGGAAAAACGGTTGACGTTGACTCGTCCGTCCGCTTCAGCTGGACAGACGGCGGAGACGGCGCAACCTCATATGTTCTTCTTGTGACAAGAGAGCGCGGCGGAAAGTATGACTTCTCCTCTGCCAAGGCATACAAAACCTCGGGAAGAACAACGGATGTTACGGTCACAAGAGAGGGCAGGTACGCCGCAAGCGTATACAGCGTCAACTGCTACACCGGCGAAAAGAGCGCAAAAAGCAATGTTATCTATTTCACCGGAAAATGCCTGAAGCATTCAAACAAGCTTGTTTCCTCAAAGAAAGCAACCTTTTCTTCTGCCGGTCTTAACGTATATATCTGCGAAAAATGCGGAGAAAAAACGCAAAAGGCCACACCGGTTCTTTCTCTTACCGGTTTTTCCGCCATTAATCCGACAGGGTTCAAAGCCGCCAAAAAAACCGCAGACTCGGTGACGCTCAAGTGGAACCGTATCAACGGTGTGGACGGATATGAAATTTATATCAAGGCTCCCGGCGGAAAATGGGGAAGCTTTGCCGTTCTCAAAGGCAATGTTTTGAGCTTCACCGCAAAAAAGCTTTCTCCGTCAACCGCATACAAGTTTGCGGTCAAGGGCTTTGTTTCAAAGGACGGAAAAACGGTTTACACAAAGTATGCCTATCTGAACACGAAAACAGAAAGGCTTAAAGCTTCTCTCACCGATATTGAGCGCGTCTCTTCCGGAAAAGTTAAGCTTGAATGGAACCGCGTGAACGGTGCGGACGGCTATAAGGTCTATGTTTCAAAAAGCCCGAAAAGCGGCTTCAAGGCTGTTAAAGACCTCTCCGCCTCAAAAACGTCATACACCGTAAGCGCACTCAAAAGTAAAACCTGCTATTACTTCACGGTAAAGGCTTATGCGAACACGCCGAACGGCCGTGTATATTCAAAGGCCGCACCGGTCAAGTATGCTTACGCACTCTAAAAATTCAACCGCACGATTGTGAAAACAGCCGTGCGGTTTTTTCTCTCAAACATGACAAAATCGACATTTGCAATTTTTTGAAAGCGGTGATATAATAGCCTTTGCAGGAAACTATGAAAAGAAAACGGAGATGTTTGAAAATGGAAAACAAGAAGCAATATGACGTTATCATTATCGGCGCTTCAACAACCGGAAGCTGGTTCGGAAATGAGATGGCGAAGCGCGGCTTCAAAGTGCTCATGATTGAAAAGCAGGAGCGCGAGAATGTTTCAAGAAATTATGACATTTTTCATATGGCAAAAAGCGAGATGGAAAAGTTCGGCTATCCGATTCCGGAAAAGGACGATGAGGACTACTCCTTTGAGTTTGACGGCGGAAGCTATTTTTCTGCATACGGAAATTATCCGAAGCCTACTCACAACATCGTTATCGGAATGCGCAAACATCGATACATTTTGCGTCTTAATGACAACGCCGTGAAAGCCGGTGCAGAGCTGATATACGGCGCGTCATTCTCCGGTTTTGTTTTTGATGCGCAGGGCAGGATAGCCGGAGTAAAATATAAAACCGCAGACGGCGAACAGGAAGCGCTCGGTGCGATTGTTGCCGACTGTTCCGGAATCCCCAGCGTTGCAAGGCGTGCTCTTCCGGACGGACTGAACGCGGAGAATTTTGAAATTACGCCGCGCGATATGCTCTATGTCATTCTCTACTATGTCCTTTATCCCGAGGGACACGAAAAGGTTATACATACCGACTCGTTCCTGCAATACAAGGTCTGGTCCGCGCCACAGGACGATGAAAGGGGAGGCATTCTCGGCGTTGGCGCAAACCTCAGCTTTGAATACGCCGAGGAGATGTTCCGCCAGTTCAGAAAGAATGTTCCCTGGAGCACATACACGGTTCAGAAAATCGAGCGCGGAAGAACGCCGTATCGCAGACCGCCGTACTCATTTGTTGCGGACGGCTTCATTGCAATGGGAGACGCCGCCTGCCTGACCAAGCCGAACAACGGCGAGGGCTGCACCTCCTCGCTCTACCAGGCGGAAATTGCCGTTGACGTCATTTCAAATGCACTCAAAGAGGGCGGCTATCTCACCGAGGAAAGACTTTGGAGCATCAATAAACGCTATATTGACGTTCAGGGAAAGGCTTTTGCCGGTTCAATGGCCTTGCTCACCGGCGCCGCGGCTCTCAACTGTGAAGAAAACGAATATTTCTTCAAGAACGACATCATTTTCAGCAGAAGCATCATGGCCGGCTTTGGAAAGGGCATTTCAATAACGCCGAAAGAAGCGGAGCGGACAATCCGCCTGCTTGCTGCCGGAGTTGCAACGGGAAAAATCAGAGTTGAGCTTATCAGACGTGTTCTTGCCGCGGTCAAAAACAGCGTTGAAATGAAGGCGCTTTACTCCGAATTTCCGGAAACCCCGGAGGGCTTTGACATCTGGCGCGGAAAGGCGAATGAGCTTTGGGAGCGCGTCGGCTCAATGGCGGACAGCTGCGACGAGGAAATCATTGACCGCATGAAAAGAAGAGCCGAGGGAAAAATCAAAACGGTCCGAACCGAGGAATGACGCTTAAAACAGCCTCCTTTCAGACCGAAAAACCGGTCTCGCGGCATGAATTCGGCCGAAAAATCAATGCGGCTCAAAAAAGCCGTTTAAAAATACTTTTAAGCTTTTGACGAGTAATTTCATTAAGACACGGCAAAAATTGATTTTAAGTGCAATTTTGACGTGAATTTGCTGTATGTGGACTGAAACTTGAGTTGCAAAGATTAAAACACCGCCGTTGACCGGGAAAATCCGGCTCGGCGGTGTTTTTTTATCTGAGAGTGCAGCTGACGCCCTTTTTTCTGAACGGTGAAAGTCCGGCGGAGTTTTTGGCGCGGACGGTGTAGGTATATTTCACACCGCTTTTTGCTTTTTTGTCAAGGAAGCTTCTGTTTTTTGAAGCTCCGATTTTTTTCCATTTTCCGTTTCCGGCTTTGCGCAGAATGACAAAGCTTTTTGCGCCGGACGTTTTTTTCCAGGTGACCTTGACTCCGTTTTCCGTTTGAACGGCCTTCAAAAGCACCGGAGCGGCACATTTTTTCACCGGAATTTTTTCCGTGCGAACAATTTTTTTGCAGTCAAGGCAGCTTTTGTGGCGCGAGCCCGCCTTGCTTGCAGTGGCCTTTTTGTCGGTTATCCATTTGCTTAAACTTTCATGCAGACAGATGATTTTGAATTTCAGGCCGTTTTTGAGGGCAAATTTATGCGCCTCGGAGTTCTTTTCACAAATGAGGGTGAAGCCTGCAGCTTTCCGGTAAGACGCTCCGCTTTTTAAAAAGCCGAACGAATGCTCAGAGATGTGCTTCGTGCTTTTATAAACGGTCAGCTCGTTTTCAAAGCCGGAAAAGGCGTCCTCGCAAATTCCGCGCGTTTCCTTTTTGAGCGTGAGTCTGCACTGCGGAATAAGAGATGAAACAACCCAGCCGTCAATATATTTGACCGTGGTTTTTTGAGCGTTGAGGGCGAGTGTTTGATAAAAAGCATTTTTTCCGATGCTTTTGACGCTGCCCGGAATTTTAACCGCAGAAAGGCGCAGACAGCCCGAAAACGCACCGTTTCCAATGCTTTGCAGTCTTTTTGAAAGGGTGATTTTTTTGAGATTTGCGCAGTTTGAAAAAGCTTTGTTTCCAATTTCGAGCACACTGTCCGGGATTGTCAGCTCGGAAAATTCACTGCCTGAAAAAGCGCTTTCGCCAATGTATTTCACGGAGTTCGGAATTTCAATCGAGCGCAGACGGTAAGGGCTGCAAAGGCCGTTTTCCGGCGCAAAAACGCGGTCTGCAATCCCGGTTGTGCCTTCTCTGATAAAGATTTCCTCACCGTCCGTTCCGTCCGGAAAATCCTCATATCCGATGAGCCAGCTTCCCCAGTAGATTCCGTTGAGGTTCTGGTTATATGAAAGGGGAGAATCAAAAAACGGGTTATAACCGACCCTTTTCAGTCCGGAAGGGCAGGCAACAAGCGCACACTCTGTTTTTTCAAAAGCGAGGTCGCCAAGCTCTTCGAGTCCGGCCGGAAGAACAACGCGGGAAAGCCTTGAACAGCCGGAAAACGCCGCTTTTTCAATGCGTTTGAGGGTCTGCGGAAAAGTGATTTTTCCAAGCACAACGCAGTTTTCAAACGCACTTTTTTCAATGGAAAGGATGCCCTCGTGCAGCCTGACATTGTCCAGAATGAAACAGTTTTTGAACACGCATTCCCCAATGCTTTTGAGAGACGAGGAAAGCGAGACTTTTTCAAGCGCCGTGCAGTTTTCAAACGCACCTTTTCCGAGAACGGAAACGCTGTCCGGAATGACCGCGGCGGAAAGATTTTTGCAGCCGGAAAAGCAGTAATCGCCGATTGAAACCGCCGACCGGGGGAAGGCAACCTTTTTGAGCGTTTCATTGTTTGAAAAGCAGCCCCTTCCAAGCGCGGAAACGGTAATGGAATCAACGGCTGAGGGAATTTCAACCGTTTCGCTTTGGCCGGTGTAAGCGGTAATTTCCGCCGTTTTATCCGGCAGAATTCTGTAATTGAAATCGCCGGAAAAATAAGCAGTCTCGGCTCCTGCGGAAAACGAGAAACAGAAAAGAAAAAAGACTGTATTAAGCAAGAAAAGAAAAAACGATTTTTTGAAAGTTTTCATCGTTTGCCCCCTTTGTTAAAGGAAAAAGCCCTCTCAGAGTTCGGCACTCTGAAAGGGCTTTGAATTTTTTTGAAAACAATCAGGCTGTTTCGGAAACGAAGTCAGCGTCAAAGCAGGAGCAGGAAACATAGTTTTCTCTGCTGTCGGCATTTTTAGCGTTCTTCTTTTCAATGAGCTTTGTGACGGCAACATAAACGCCGGCAACAGCTGCACAAACGGCTGCGATGATTGTGAAGATTTTAAGAATTTTCTTGAAAGTATCCATATCAATAGTCCTCCATAAATTTGTTATACACATTATAGCACGAAGGAACGGTCAAGTCAACAGAAAAAATAATTAATAAATAATAATCATATTTTTCAGTAACTGATTTTATAATTGCTGACAAAGCTTCCGTGAAGCTCAACCGTTATCGGAACAAGGAGCATTTTTCCGTTTCCGTTCGCCTTTGAAACAACAAGGGTGTGCGTCATTGAGGTTATGCGGCCGTCTTTGTCAATTTCGGCCTCTATAACCGAATTGTTATAAGTGATGTTCAGCTCGCTGATGCTTGCCGAGGAGGGGAGCCCGAGCGAATCAACATTGATAACCTCCATTGAGGTTGAGTACCCGGCCGCCGGGGAGGAGAGCGTCTGCGTTGCCTCGCCGAGCGTGAGCTTCAGGCTGTAGCCGCCGCCGGAGTTTTGAGAGGCGGTTGCGCTTGTAACGTCATTTGCGCTCAGCTGCGCCTTTTGTGAGAGCGGAGCAATGACCGCGTTCGGAGATTTTCCGCTCGAAGGGTCAACACCGTTTGAAAAGCTGTAGCTTACCGGTTCGTTTTTCGTGTTGTTCTCAATCATTGAGGAGGCAATGTTTTGAACCGAGGAGCCGCCTGAGATGCTGTCAATTTCAACCGAAAGCTTATTGTCCTTTGTGAGAGAGAAGGAGGAGGTGTCCTTGAGCTTGTTGACCGCGTCAAGATATGCGCTTATAATTTCCTTTTTGCCGCTCGGAACGGCGTCCTTGGCCGCTTTTTTTGAGCTGCTTTTAATCTGCGCGGCAACCGAGGCGGCCTTGCTTGCCTGCTTGGACTTTGATTCCTCAATGACCCAGGCCGGGGTTTCGGCGGTAACATTTGTGCTCATCTGGTTGCCGTCCATTGTGAATTTTTGTCCGTTCGGGGTGCCGGAGGTTGCGCTCGGCGGCGCCGTTGTTGAAGAATAGGCGGAAAGAGACGGCGGAAGTGTGCTCCCGGAAACCTTTTGCTTTTTCATATGGTTTGAGGAAACAATGAAGCTTATGCAGAAAATCCAGACTGCGGCAACCGCAAGAGCGGCGAGCCCCAAAATTTTTTTACTGTTCATTTTGCTGCTCCTTGAATAAAATTCGGGAGATTATAATATCCCCCGAATTTAAGAATTAACTTAAAGCACTTGCTTATCTTGTGAAAGTGTAATTATAGTTTGAGGAACCGGAGAGAACCATTTTAACGTGGAGCGTAACAACCTCCAGTGGTACGTCCATGCTGACGGTAAGAGTGAACGGGCTTGTAATTTTGAGCGAGTCAAGGGTTCCGCTGCTGTTGATAACACCGGTTACGGTTGAGGCGCCGATGGTTGCGGAACAGCTTGCTCCGTCTCCGCCGATAACCCCGAGGCTGCCGGTTATGCTGTCAACAAAGCCGGGGTGATAGACCGCATTGGTACCCTCCTTGTTAATGGTCAGCGAAACGGTTGTTTTTCCTGCGCTTTCTGAAACTTTAACATTTGAAATGCCCTTACTGAATGCGGAAAGGTCGTTTTGCTTATAGAGATAGGCGTACTTGGTTTCATATGAATTATCCGGAGACGGAACAATGAAGGAGTTGAGTCTTTGTGAGTACTTGACCTTGTTTCCGTTGCTGTCCTTTGCTTCATAAAAAGCAATTCCGTTGCTGAAATTCAGAGTGCGGCTTTTGCTCTCATTCATTTCTTTTTTCAGCTTTTCAACTTCTTTTTCAACTTCATTTTTCAATTTTCCAACGAGTGGAATTCCCGAAAGTGAAATGGTGTCAACAGTGGCTTCAAGCTTAACGTCTGAGCGTCCGGTGACGGGCGTCTTTTCGTCCTTGGTGTTGTTGATTGCCTGAATGAGCTTGAGGGTATAGGCACGCTGACTTTCCGCGCTGTTGTTGAACGCGGCGGGCGCCGGAGTTGTGTATACAACACAGCCGGAGCCGATGACAAAGTTTGACGCGGTTATTGTTTTATAGGCCGAATCGGGATTGATTTTGTCCGCGTCAACGGCTTTGACCCTGTATGAAACGGAGTTTGCAACGGCAAGAACAACAAGGTTGAGCTTTGTTGAGGGAGCAAGGTTGAGGTCAATGCTTGTTGAAGAGGTTGAAGCAATTTCCGTAAGATAGCTGTCACTTTCCGAGACGGTGGACTTGATGATATACTTGCTTGCGCCGGGAACGGCAGGCCAGGAAAGCGTTGTAACGTAATCAGACTTCTTTGTTGCCTTCAAGCCCGAAACGGTGCTGTTGACGTTGACAAGGTTGACATCGCTTTTTGCAATTTGGCGCCAGCTTGAATCGGTTGCCGTGTTCCGGACTTCTGCAATATATTCGGCATTCGGAATGCTGTCCCAGATGAGTGATGAATAGACGGTGACCTTTCCGTTGTCAAAGCTTGTACGCTCGGCCGTTCTTAGGTTTGAAATTTCCCCGAGAGGAGTTTTGAAAACGCAGGGGTCGCTTTCCGCGCCGCTCAGCTTTGATGAGCCGAATTTTGTGAAGGCAATGACGGAGAAGCTGTATTTTGTGTTGGCTCTTGTGTAAACAGAGGAGAGGGTGAGCGTTGCGGTGTTTTTGCTCACTTCCTTTGTTGTTCCGTCAAACTTGACAATATAGCCGTCAGCCGAGGGAATCGCCGTCCATGAAACGGTTGCACTTTTTGAATCCTTTGAAAGGGTGGCCTTGAGGTTTGTGACCTTTCCGGGTGTGGTTTTAACCGTAACAAGGTCGCTGTATGACGGCTCGGTGAAGCCCTTGACGACCGAGGCAACGCGGAAATATGTCACACTGCCCTCCTTTAGGCTGCTTACGGTGTATGAAATTTTGCCGTTTGAGGCGGCGACTGCGCTTATATCGGCGGCCTTTGTCCAAGACTTTTTGTCGCTGCTTTGCTCAAGGGTATAGCTTTGAGCGGCCTCAAGAACTTTCCAGGAGAGAACAGCGGAGGTTGCGGTGACGCTTTCAACGGAAAAGCCCTTAACCCCGGCAACAAGGGTTGTTGCCGATTTGGGGGCGGAAAGTGCGCCGTAAAGAGTTTTGCTTCCGTAAGCGCCGAGCGCTCTGATTCTGAAGGAATACTCGGTGTGTTCATCAAGGCCGTAAACCGTGTGTTCCAAAGTATCCTTTGACGGAGAGGCAATTTGAACATTCTTTCCGTTCTTGACCATGAAAATCTGATACTTTGCCGCGCCGGGAACAGCCTTCCATGAAAGGGTGAGGGAGCCGGCCTTTTCCGCCGCAACCTCAAAGCCGGAAACGGCTGCCGGAGCGGTTTTTGCCGCGGCAGCGGCCGAGAACGCGGAAAGGGCAATTTTGCCCGAAGCATTCACACGCGCTCTGACGGTGAATTTATAAACGGTGTTTGGAGAAAGGCCCTTGTTTGCGGTAACGCTGTTTGTTTTTGTAACATAAGTGAGCCTTCCGTTCTGATAAACAACATAATCCGTTGCACCGGAAACCTTGCTCCAAGCGAGCTTGACCAAGTTTGCACTCTCGCCCGAAACGAGGAGGGAGGACGGCGTTGCAACGGTTGTTTTGACCTGAACGGCGGAGAATTTTCCGAGGACGTTCTTTTTGCCTAACTTTGTGACTGCGCAGACGCGATATGACACTGCGGCGGCCGGAGTGAGGCCGGAAAGGTTAAGAACCGTTCCCTTTGTGTTTGCAACATTGACCCACTTTTTTCCGTTCAGCTTCTGAACGCGATAGCTTGCTGCACCGGCCGTTTTTGCCCAGGAGAGTCTTGCGGTCGTCGGCGAAAGAACGGCGGCTTTAAGGTTTTTCGGTGCGGCGCAGACGGGTTTTGCGGAGACCGTTGCCGCAGAGCCGTATACCTTCTTTTTTCCGGAAAGCTTATAGGCGCGGACACGGAACTTATAGGCGGTTCCGGTTTTGAGCTTTTTGATTTTAAACTTTGTTTTCTTTGTTGTTCCAACGGTTTTCCAGCTTTTTCCGGCTGCTCTTTGAACCTCATAGCCGGAAACGCCGGAGGCTTTTTTCCAGCTCAGGGTGACGGTGTTATAGGTTACGACTGCTTTAAGCTTTCTGACTTTTGAAACTGCGGCGAACGCCGGAGTGATTGTTGCAAGAACAAGACTCAAACACAAAAACGCAGAAAGAACAAGCTTTGAAAGTTTTTTCATTATTGTTTTCTTCCTCCTTAAAAATATGTTTATTTACCAATAACCGACCCCTCAGAGCGGTGCCGTTGGGGTCGGTCAAAATTACGGTGTTCAGGCGGTTTATTCCTGATATGCGGGAACGGTAAATGAAACCTGCGCGGAATCGTCAGAACCGATATAGGTCACAATACTCAGCTCGACCGCGTCTTTTCCGGGGAGTGAAATTGTGTAATTATTGCCGATATTATTGCATGATACCAGCTTGCCGTCAATGCAAATGCGGTATTTTTCCATGTTGCTGTTGACCTTGCTCCATGAAAGGGTGACGGAGTTTTCTTTTCTTTCAACAACGGTGATTTTGCTTGGGTCAACCGGAGTGAGCTTTGTTTTAACTTTGCATTCAACAGGTTCTGATGACATATCTCCGTCAGCGGAAATTGCCTTAACTTCAAAAGTATATTCACTGTAGCCGACAAGGTTTGAAGCCGTGTATGAAAGAGCAGCGGTATCAGTAACTTCAACGCCGTTTTTGATGATTTTATATTTCGCTGCGCCTTCAACCTTGTCCCATGCAAGGGTAACAGACGAATGGCTTACTTCCGTTGCGCGGAGGTTTGTAACACCGGAGAGAGAAATTTCAACGGTTTTCGGTGCTGATTTATCACTTACGGTAATGTCGTTGACGGCTTCAACGCAATAGGCAGGCTTGCCGGGGGCAACAGCTCTGTCCGTGTATGACGTTCCGCTTACGGTTGCGATAACCGTATTGTTGCGATATACTTTATATTCTTTTGCTCCGGTAACGGCGTTCCATTCAAGGGTGACATCTTTTCCGGAAACGGATGACTTGGTGATGCTCGGAGTTGCAAGCTTTGTCACAACGGAAAGTGCGGTTGAATATTCCGACCTCGGAGCGCGCGTTGAATCAAATTTTCCAACCGCATAAATTCTGAATGAATATGCTTTTGCAGGCTTGAGGTTTTTAACATTGCAGACTCCGTTGCTGAGAACGGAGAGATGTCCCTCTGCGCTTGAGGCCGTTGGAACAACCCACTTGCCGTCAATATTGATTTCAACAACATATCTGTCGACTTTTGACGAGGTGTTCCATTTGAGAACGGCGGAGGTGTCCTTAACTTCAAAAGCGATAAAGCCGCTGACAGCTGCCGGGGCGGTCACGCCTTTGATGGCAGCGCTTTCGTTGCTCTTAACGTCACCACTGACCGCAATGCCTTTGAAAGAATATTCCGTTGAAGGGTCAAGACCCTCAAGCTTATGGATGCAGACATTGTCTTGGGTGAGACTGTTCTTGTTGGTGATTGAGGCGTTGACCTTTTTCCAGTCCTTTGCGCTGCTTTCCTTATAGAAAAGCTCATATGACGTTGCTTTTGAGTTTGCAATCCACGCAACGGAGATTGCGTTGCTGCCGGTCATGCCGTAGTCTGCTCTGTATGCGAGAGAGATGGGCTTGAGCAGCGTGGTTTCGGAAAGCTCGTTTGAAAACTGCTCGGCATAAACCTTGCTGCCGTCTGCAGCGGTGTAATATGACCTCATCTTGAACTTATAGGTTGAGCACTGTTCAAGATTGTTCACGGTGAGCTTTGCTTCATTTGTTTCCTTAAGAACTTCCCAGCTTTCGCTGCCGGGCTTGAGCCACTGGATTTCATATCCGTCCGCGCCGACAACGGCGTTCCACTTGATTGAGATGCTTGTTGCGCTAACGGCATCCTTTTCAAGAACGGCATCGGATTTCGGAGCGGTTCTTGCGGGAATTTCGTTGTTGCCAACCGAGGTGATGTTTCCGCTCACAGCAGTAACGCGGAAGAAATATGCTGTTGACGGCTCAAGGCCTTTGACCGTGTATGACCTGACGGCAGTACCCTTGTCAACCTTGTCACACTTTGAAAGGTCAATGTCCGTCCATTCGGCTGCGCCGTCCTTTTTGAACTGAAGCTTATAGCTTTCAGCCTTGACGTTTTCCGACCAGGAGAGGTTAATTGAGCTGCCTGTCGGATTTTCCGCTCTGAAGTCCTTAACGTCTGTGAGGGCGGTTGTGATAACGGCTTCGGCGGGTGTTGTGTAAAGTCTGTTTGTGACAACCTTTCCGGCGGAATTGGTTTTTGTATAGATGCTGTAACCGATAACGCGGAAGATATACGGTGTTTTTTGCTCAAGGGGCTTATCGTCAAGACTTTCAACATTGAAGGTGTTTGAATCCTTCGGAACCGAGCCGATATATTCAAAGCTTGAAACTCTTTCACCGTCCTCGTTGGTTCTTGTGATCTGAGCATAAATTTCATATCTTTCAATGATGGCGGCGTCCTTTGAGGCCGTCCAGCTCAGGGTGAAGGATTTGTCTGTGAGGTTCAGCGCTTTAAGCTCGGTCACGGCTGCCGGTGAGGTGTGGCCGGAAACCGAGTTTGAGTTTGCGGAAAGATAGTTCTTTCCGTTTTCGGCTTTGATGTATGCCTTGACGGCAACGGTGAAGTCTGAGTTTGAGGAAAGGTTTTTAACGGTGCAGCCGTTTCCGGCGCAGGTGAGTGACCATTGCCACTTGTTTTCGGTACTGTTCCAGAGATAGACCGCATATCCGGTGACGCCGGGAACCGCGTTCCAGGAAAGGGTGGCGGTTGTTGAATCGCTCGCTTTGAGCGTGAGAGCGGTCGGAGCGGCAATCGCGGTTGTTTTGAAGGCAACCTCCTTTGAAAATGCGCCGTAAACGGTTTTGCTGCCGTTTTTAACATATGCGCGAACCTTGAGCCGGTTCTCAACGGTCGGAATGAGCTTTGAAACGGTGAGTGAGGTTCTTCCGGTCATTGCGGCATAGGCCCACTTTTTGCCCGTTTCGTCATATTTATAGATGAGATAGCCGGAAACGCCGGGAACGGCACTCCAGGAGATGGTTGCGGAAACGGGAGAGGCCGCAGTCACCTTAACGCTGCCCGGAATTTTAATCGTCGGAGTGACGGTGAGGACGGTGCTTGTTCTTCCGTTGACCGCCTTTTTGCCGACTGTTTTATATGCAAGAACGCGATACTTCACGGCAACGCCGGTTGAAAGCTTTGAAACGGTGAGTGAAGTTGCGGTTGTTTTTGAAACATCGACCCACTTTTTGCCGTCATACTTCTGAAGCTTATAGCCGTTCGCCGCCGGAACGGCTTTCCATGTGAATTTTGCCGATGACGGGGAAAGAACCGAGGCCTTGAATCTTGTCGGCGCAATGCAGGAAGGCCTTGCGCTGACGGCCGCGGAGGCTTTTCCGTAGACGGTCTTTCTGCCTGATTTTTTATAGGCGCGGACGCGGAACTTATAGGTCTTTCCCGTTGTGAGCTTTTTGACCGTATAAGTTGTTTTTGCGGTTGTTCCAACCGCCTTCCACTTTTCTTTAACGTATTGCTGAACCTGGTATCCGCTGACGCCGGACGCCTTGCTCCAGGAAAGAATGACCTTGCTCGCCGTGACCGAGGCCTTGACGTTTTTGACCCTTGCTGTTGCGGCAAAAGCCGGAACAACCGCAGCAAAGGCGATGCTCAAACAGAAAAGAGCGGTCACAAGCAGTTTTGAAAGCTTTTTCATTGAGTAAATCCTCCTTTAAATTTAGGGTGTATTTATGGCGCTCCGGATAAGCTTCCGGCCGCCGAAAAGTTGCCTTAGGCAATCAGTTCCAAAGAAAAATGTATTCACCGCCGATTTTTTCGCTCACGGCGAAAGAGCTCAAAAGCTTTGTTCCCTTTGCGCTCATTTCAACCGAGGAAGAGAGCGTGTCAAGCTTTCCGCCGTTGATTTTTGCGGAAACAAAGAGGTTTTTATATTCCGGCGCTTCAAAGGTCACGCCTTGGCTTTTTTCGGCCGCCTCAAAGTCCGGAACGCGCAGGAGTGAACCGGGAAGGGTGCTTTTGGCGCCGAGCTTTGAAGCGGAAATTTCAATAACATAGCCGCTGCCGTCTGCTTTGACGGAAACATTAAGAGACTCGGCGTCCTCCGGCGAGAAAGCAAACTTTCCGCCAAGGAACGGGATGAGTTTTTCCGGCGGAAGTTTTTTGCCCGTTTCCGTTCCGCCAATGAAATTATAATTGTTTTGAGCACTTATGTCAATCGCCGAAAGGAGAGAATTAAGCTTGTCCTCGTTGGGGGAGACGCGCTTATCGGAGACAGAAACGGATTCAAAGAGCATGAAGTCATTTTGCTTTGCGGTGGAGTTCAGCGCCTTTTCAAACGCCGAAAGAATTTCAGCCTTTGTTTTCGGAAGAACAAAGAGAGCCGGTGTTTTGACGGTAATCGCCGCTCCGGGAGCAACAAACAGCTTTCCGTCCGTTTGCTTATAGACCGGGCTTACGATGAACCTATGCTGAGTTTCCGGTGCGAGAGAAGCGACCGCGGCGCTTATGTCCTTCGTGTTCAGAACAAGAGCATACGCTTTTTTGGTTTCATCATACTTATATATATTGTATCTGTCAACACCGCTCAGGCTATTCCAGGAAAGGGTCACTTCCGTTGCGGTAACAGAAGAAGCTTTAAGTCCGCCGATTTTTTCCGGTGAGAGTGCTTTGACCGTTATTTCGGCATACTTTCCGTCATAGGTTTCCTTTCCGCTTTTGAAAACGCCGCAGACCTTGATTTTGTATGTATCGTTATATGAGGGAACAAACAGAGTGCAGTTCGTTTTTTCGGTAACTGCGGTTTTAAGAGCCTTTCCGCTTGCGGTGCAGAGAACGGCTTTATACTTCACTGCCTTTGAAAGCTTGTTCCATGAAACGGATATGCCGTCCACGGTGCAGCCGGTCTTTTTGAGGCCGGAAACGGCAGCAGCGCTTCTTGTCTGCGTTTCAACAGTTACATATCCGCCGAGAAGGAAGGTCTTTCCGCTTTTATAAAAGCTTCTGACGCGCAGCTTCACATTCTCGCCGCGCTTGAGGTTTTCAACGGTGAAGCTTTGCTTGTCCGTTTCGTGAATGATCCACTTTTTCTTTGCGGCGTCATAGAGCGAGACTCTGTAGCCCGTTGCGCCGGGAGCCTTTTTCCATTTGAGTGTGACGCTGGTTTGAGTTTTGGCGCTCTGTGTGACTGAGCCGGGCTTTCCGGGAAGAACAGTCAGCTTTGTTTTTGCGCTGACGCTTTTCATTCCCTTGACGCTCACGGTGACGCTTCCCTTTCCGCAGCCTGCGGCGGTGACAACGCCATCGGCCGAGACACTTGCGCTCTTGTTTGCGGAGGAATATTCAAGCTCGCTGTAATAAGTATTAGCAGGGGACGCGGTAACCTTGAGCGCTTTTGTTTTGCCGATGTTGAGCTTGAGCTTTTTCGGTGCAAAAAGCGCTGTGGGATAGGTGTAGGCATATTTCACCGTTCCGAGCTTTTTGATGCGGGCTTCCGCTCCCGTTCCGGAAACAACATAAACGGTGACGTTTGCACAGCCGCGGAAAGCGTCCTTTCCAATTCGGGCAACCTTGGAGTCAAGAACAACGGTTTTAAGGTTTGTGCAATACCAGAAAGCGGAACGGCCAATTTTTTTAAGCTCCTTCGGAAGAACAAGCTCCGTGAGGCCGGTGCATTCGTTGAACGCACTTTCTCCGATTTCTGTGACGGAATCGGGAATTGAAAGGGAGGTCATTGTTCTGACCTGCCAAAAGCATTCGGCCTTGATTTTTGTGACCGGGAGCGAGTCAACTTTTTTCGGAATTTTAACTTTTTTTGCCTTGCCGGTGTAGGAGACAACGGTAACGCTTTTTTCTCCAACATCAAAGGAAAAGCCGTTTTTCTTCACTGTTTTTGCCGACCCCGAAAAAACAAATAGCGTGATAAGGGCACTGACTGCAAAAACAAAGAAGAAGGATTTGAAAACACGTTTTTTCATGTGCTAACCCTCCATAATAAGATATGTTAATATTATCACTTTTTTCAATAAAAGGCAATCCCGGATTATCATTATTTTCAAAATTTACAAATAATTTCTAATTGAGTAAGAGAAGGCAAAAGAAAAGAGACGGAACGAGCCGTCTCTTCTTTAAATTGATGCAATTATTTTGAAGCATTAAGCTTAAGAACAAGAGCTGACTTTTTTCTTGCAGCGTTGTTCTTGTGAAGAAGACCCTTGGCAACAGCCTGGTCAATCTTCTTAACGGCAGCGGTGACAACAGCGTCTTTGTCCTCTGCATTAGCTTCGATAGCGGCGTTAGCCTTTTTCAAAGCGGTCTTGAGAGCGGAGTTGGCGCTCTTGTTGCGAGCCTGCTTTGTTGCGTTAACGAGTACGCGCTTTTTAGCTGACTTGATATTCGGCATTTCCGGTACACCTCCCTTAATACAATTACAGATAATAACATCTTTCAAAAGAAAATGCAAGTGATTTCAGCATTTTTGGATAGACTTTTTCAGAAGTGACAATAATGATACTATATTTTTTTGAATTTTTCAACAGTTTGGAGCAAAAAAATGGATTTCAGAACAGATTTGGCGCTTGAAAAGCGCGAAAACCTTGAGGCCGGGCAGATTGACGGAGTGATTTCCGAAAAAGAGGAGCGCAAAGGCGTTACCGTAACAACAATAACCGTTACAAACCAAAACGGTGCAAAAGCACTCGGAAAGCCCACCGGAAAATATGTCACTCTTGAGGTGACGCCGTTCACAAAAAACGCCGACCTTTCGGACGGAAGGATCGAAGTTTTTGCGCAAGAGCTTTTGAAGCTTCTGCCGCCGGAGGGAACAGTTCTTGTTGCCGGACTCGGAAATGAGAGCATTACGCCGGACGCGCTCGGACCCAAGTGCCTTTCCCTTCTTCTTTCAACGCGCCACATTAAAAAGGAGCTTGCAAAATCACTCGGCCTTGTGCCTTTGCGTCCCGTTGCCGGAATCGTTCCCGGAGTACTCGGAAAAACGGGGATTGAAACGGCGGAAATTATTGAAGCGGTTGCAAAAAAGATTGAGCCGTGTGCGCTCATTGTTATTGACGCGCTGGCCTCACGAAGGCTTTCAAGGCTCGGAACAACCGTTCAGCTTACTGACACGGGAATCTCTCCCGGCTCGGGGGTGGGCAACACACGAACGGAAATCAGCGCAAAAACGCTTGGAATCCCCGTTGTTGCCGTTGGCGTTCCAACCGTTGTTGACGGTACAACTTTGGCTTTTGATCTTCTTGAAAGCGCCGGTGCAAACGCGCAAAGCGCAATTAAAAGGCTGAGTGATTCCGGAAATGAGCGCTTCATGATGGTTACACCAAAGGAAATTGACCTTGTTATTGACCGCGCCGCCCGGTTCATTGCAATGGGTATCAACAGCGCAATGCAAAGAGAGATGGCGCTTGAGGATATTGTTGCGATTGTGAGCTGAAAAAACAGGCGGAATTTAAGGCCTTCTCTTTTCATAAAGATATAGTAACAACTGCTGTGTCAACGGAGGAAAGCCATGAAAAGGAAAAAGCCTGTTTTGATAAAGTCTGTAATTGCGGCATTTGCTGTTTGTGTATGTGTGCTGATTTTGCAAAACTGCGGCAGTCAGGCGTTGGAGGTTTTTGCAAAGGTTGCCGTTCAAAGCGCAAAGCTTTATCTTCCGCATTCGGCAGAAGCCGATAAAAGCGAGGAAAAAAGCGGTGAAACAAAAAAAGCGCAAAGCTCAAAAGCTCAAAAAAACACCGCAAACGCTTCAACGGCCGTCAAGGGTACCGCGGGCAAAAAAACCTCCTCCCTCACCGATACGCCGCAGGACATTCTTGCACTGATGAAAGAGGCAAAAGAAAAAAGCAGGAACGACAAAAAGGACGGAGATATTTCCGACTGGCAATATACAAACGAGGGAGTGACAGATAAATTCGGCGTTGTGAAGCTCAAAAACGTCAACAAAACTCAGGTTAACATTGAAAAACTACTGAAAGAAAAAGCAGACCTTTCCGTGAGTCCGGATAAGCCGTCCGTGCTGATTTTTCACACTCACACAACGGAAACCTATCAGCTTGTTGAGCGCGGTTTTTATCCGACAAATAATGTTACGCGCAGCGAGGACGAGGGACGGAACATGGTGAGAATCGGAAAGGCAATCTGCGAGCAGCTTGAAAAGGCCGGAGTTAAATATATCCATGACACAAAAATCCACGATAAGCGTTATACCGGCGCCTATGACAACTCACGCGAGACGGCGGTTGAATATATGAAAAAATATCCTTCAATCCAGGTTGTTCTTGACGTTCACCGCGATGCGGTTGAGCGCACGGACGGAACAAAAATCAGACCCGTTGCAACGATAAACGGAAAAAAGGCGGCGCAGATTATGATAATCAGCGGCTGCCAGGAGGAGGGCAACGGACTGACTGAGTTTCCGGACTGGAAAAGGAATCTTGTTTTTGCTTTGCAGCTTCAAAAAATTGCTGAGGAAAATTTTGAGGGTCTCATGCGGCCGATATACTTCTGCCCGAGGATGTATAACATGAATCTTACACACTGTTCGCTGCTGCTTGAAATCGGCAGCGATTCAAACACACTTGAACAGGCGGAGTATTCCGGACAGTGCATTGGAAACGCGCTTGCAAAGCTGCTTAAAAGCTACACGGAGGAATGATGGAGGAAGCAAGAAAATATTTGAGGGTATTTTTGTTTTGTGTAACGCTTGTTTTTTCGCTGACGGCAATCATTGCCGGAGCGCTCACCGTCCGCGAAAGGACGCGGAAAATGATTTACGGAACGGATTATGCCGTTCTTGCGTTCAAAATGAATTCGCAGCCTGATGTTGAAAAAGAAGATGAAAATGAGCTTGTTCTTGATTTTTCAAAAATCAAACTTTTTAATGACGCTTTGAACGGCTGAAAAGCCGGAAAAAAAGCTGCACGCTTTCAGCGAATCACAGAAAGCGTGCAGTCTTTTTTTGTAATTGTGTTAAACGGCTCAGGAAACGGACGGCGCCTCATCGGCGGCAACGGTGAAAAGGCCGGTTGCGCTGCCGGTTTTTTCCGTTGTATAGCCATTGGTTGAATAGCTGACCGTTATGCGGTAATTTCCGGCCGGAAGGGAGATGTCATCGCCCAGGCTGTTGACAAAGTCAATGTGAAGGGTGGTTTTCTCTGTTGGATAAAGCTTGTAGTTATCAATTCCATCGCTGAAATTCTGGCGGAACGGAACCTCGACCCATTGACCTTTTCCGAATTCAGCCGCTTCTCTTTCAATGCTCTCAACATTAACTTTGATGTTAAGACGATAGCCGGTTTTGTTTTCAAAAACAAATTCGGCTCTGGTTGAGCTTTCGGTTATGGGTGTTTCCGGTGAAATGTTCGCCTTTGACATATCACCTGTGACAAAGAATGAGACGATGAACAAAATGAGTGCAACAAATTTCTGAATGTAATTTCCTCCGAACATATTAATTCCTCCGAACTAAAGATTTGCCTCATCCCGAAAATTTTGTTTACTCCGGAAAGATAAGACTAATTTATAATATCACAAAAAAGAAGCTTTGTCAAATATAAAGGCCGGGGTTTGGAAGAAAATAATTATTCTTCATTTTGTCTTAACAAATTCAATTTGCGCCGGTCTTTTGAAACTTTGCCGCAGCGCTTGACTTGAAAAGACTTTTGTAGTTAAATAATATATTATTTTGTTCAAAGGAGCGGATTAAATGAAAACAAAAATTCTTCCCCGGCTTTCGTTCGGCGCTCAGACGCTGGCGCTTTTTGCGGCGCTGATTTGTGCCGTTCTTCTTCCGCAGGCGTTTCACTTTATCGGCGCGGTTTCGGGTCTCGGAACAAATGTTGGCGCTGCGTTTCTGCCGATGCACCTTCCGATAATTGTTGTCGGCTTTGTTGCCGGACCTTATGTTGGTCTTGTTGCCGGTGCGTTTGCTCCGGTTGTGAGCTTTGCCCTTTCCGGAATGCCGTCTGCTTCGGTTCTGCCCTTGATGATTGGTGAAGTTGCCGCATACGGCTTCTTTGCCGGACTCTTCCGGAACACAAAAATTCCGTCTTTCGGAAAGCTGCTTTTTGTTCAGCTTCTCGGAAGGCTTGTCCGTGCGGCGGTGACGGCGGCGATTGTTCTTTTTGTTCCGAACACTTCCGTTGCCCTTTCCGGAATTTACACAAGCATTCAGGCCGGACTTCCCGGAATTGTTCTTCAGTGGGCGGTTCTTCCGCTTCTTTTCTGCTTTGTTCAAAACAGGTTTGGAGAGGAAAAGTAAGTTAGGCTTTTAAGCTGCTGAATTTCGGCTTCATCTTCAAAATAAGGCTGCCAGGTTTATTTTGAAACCGGACAGCCTTTGTTTTTTTATTCTGTTCTGAGCGCTTCAACCGGGTCTTTCTTTGCGGCGAGCGAGGAGGGGATGAGTCCCGCAATGAAGGTCAGGAAAACGCTGACGCAAACGAGCGCAAGTCCGTCCGTGAACGGAAGAATTGCAGATATCGGAGCGCCGGTGAGGTGACGCAGCAGCAGATTTATCGGTATCTCACATAGCAGCGTGACTCCTATTCCTATCAGACCGGCGGAAAGGCCGATGATGAATGTTTCGGCGTTGAAAACATTGGAGACATCTCGTTTTGAAGCACCGATACTTCTGAGGATACCGATTTCCTTTGTTCTTTCAATAACCGAAACATAGGTGATGATACCTATCATGATTGAAGAAACAACAAGAGAGATTGCAACAAAGATAACAAGCGTATATGTGACAATGTTGATTGCCTGGGTTGCAATGTTCATTGCAATGCCAATGTAGTCGGTGCAGTTGATTGTCAGCTCCTCGTGACCGTCCTCTGTCACCGCTTTGTTGTAATAATCAACCATATCGTTGACCTCGGCCTTGGTGTCAAAGTCTTTCGGATAAAGCGAGATGGAGGTTGGGTTGCCCTCATCGGAATAGCCGATTGTTTCATAGGTTTTTTCAAGCGAACACTTTGAATTGACTGTGTCAATGTATGCCTGCTTTAACGCAAGAACCTGGTCGTCTGTGAGATAGCCCTCCATGAGCTTTTTCTGAAGGTCTGACATATCGCCGAAATTGAACATTGAGGACATATCCGTGATGTCAATCTGAGAGAGATCCATGTCCTTTGCCATGCTCAAAAACGGAGTGATGTTGAGCTTGTTGAAGTCAATTTCATTGAGGTCGATGTCTGCAAGGTCAAAGTCATTGACTGTTTTGTCAAAGAACTCCATTCCGGTGATGACGTCCTTTTTCGGGTTTTTGAGCTGCTCTTTAACAACCTCGGATTCTCTTGTTCTTTTGAGCGCATAGTCCATAAGCTCGCCGGTGTAACCGATATATCCGGTCCCAACGGAAAGGACGTTGTCCTCTCCCGGACGAATGATTCCGACAACCTTGATGTCAATCGCGTCTTTAAGCTCGTTGTTGACATAAATCGCGTTGTTTCTCATATCGCTCCAAAGGCCGGTTTTTTCGTCCTTGTGCATGAGGTCGCTGTTGGTGAGCATCTTGAACTGGAGGCCGAGAATGTCGTCATATGAAATGCGCTCCGCCTCTCCGCTTTCAAGCTTTTCGCCTCCGGAGAGAGCATTCATGAGGTTTGCCGTGAACTGGCTTTGATCCTTGAGTCCGAGAGCATAGGCCATAAGCTCCGTGACCTCGTTGTTGCCGTCAACAATAATAACAACCTCGTTGTAATCCTTGGGAAGTCTGCCGTAAATGACGTCATAATAATTTCCGATGGTGTCATTATCGCCGACAAGCTGCTTCCAGAGATTTGTGTAGCTGTCGATATCCACAAAGCCCTCAAGGCTTGAAATGGACTGCATATTCATATTGTCAAGCAGGGTGCTGGGGTTGACTTGAATCGGGTTTTCGTTCTCCTGAACCCTGTAGATATTGAGCTTTGTTGTGTAATTGAACTGAACGTCATTGCAAAGCTCATCAAATTTTGAACGGTTTTCGTCAATATATTTCTTAAAGCTTTGAAGGTTGTTTGAGTTCGATTGAGCAACAAAGGTGTTTATCATTGTGTTGAATGAATTGTTAACATAGACCGCGTCCTTGTCGTGATTAACGCCGAGCAGGGGGTTGAGGCCGAGCGCGGTTTGAAGCAGGCTGTCCGTGTTGACGGCCTCCTTTTCAACGGACATCGGAAACAGCAAAAGCGCGTCGCTTTCAATCCGGTCAATGTATCCGTTGATTCCGTTTGAAAGCGCAAGAACAAGGGCAATACCGATGATACCGATACTTCC
>DJPI01000072.1 GCA_002438505.1 Ruminococcaceae bacterium UBA6416
CAAAAAGACTGCTTCATAAGGTGTGCATCAATGAAAAGTCTGAGCATGGCTATGACAATGGTGTTGCACTCACTCCGCCGATGGGATGGTCAAGCTGGAACCTTTTCGCCTCAAAAATCAACGAGGATCTCATCAAGGAAATTGCGGACGCAATGAAAAACAGCGGACTGCTTGATGCCGGATATGAGTATGTCAATATTGACGACTGCTGGCAGTGCTCCGAAAGGGATGAGAAAGGCCGCCTTCAGTGTGACAAGGCAACCTTTCCCCACGGAATGAGGGCGCTTAGCGAATATGTCAACAGCCGCGGGTTGAAGCTTGGTCTTTATTCTTCAAACGGAACCCATACCTGCGAGGATTACCCGGCAAGCCTTCGTCATGAGGCCGTTGACGCTGACAGCCTTGCAGAGTGGGGTATCGAGTATTTCAAATATGACTTTTGCCACAATGTTCCAATTCCGGAAAAGGCTCCGGCCGTTGCTTTTGTTGAGTTTTCAAAGCCGGGAGAGGGTGCATTTGTGCGCTTTTCCGCGCACGACTGTGCTTTGAAAGGCGGCGCAAGAATTGTCCGCGAGAATGACTGCGATAAGGATAATTATGAGTATATCAAAGGCCTTTGCTCAAGGAACGGCTCGTTTTCTGTTTCCGTAAACAGCGATGAAGCCTGCTGCGTTGTAATGTCGCTGACATACCGCAAGTCTGCCGATGCCGAGCGTTTTCTTATGGCGCGTGTTAACGGAAAGGACGTTTATCATCTTTATTTCAACAAGTCACTGGCCGGTAACCGCGTCAAGCGCGTTCAGTGCGACATTAAGCTCTATGAGGGTGAAAACATAATTGAGTTTTTCAATCCCGTTGGCTCAAAGGCGGACAGCGCCGCAATTCAGTATGAGCTCATGGGCAAAGAACTCAAAAGAGCCGCAAAGGAGTACGCCGAAAAGAACGGAACAGAGGAAAAGCCCATTGCTTTTTCAATTTGCGAATGGGGTCTCAACCGTCCGTGGAAATGGGCGCGCAAGGCCGGCAACCTTTGGCGGACAACGCCGGACATCAAGCCATTTTGGGCATCCGTTCTTGCAATATATGAAGCAAATGTCAGACTGTGGAAATATTCCGACATCGGCGGCTGGAATGACCCGGATATGCTTGAGGTTGGCAACGGAAACCTCACGAATGATGAAAATATGGCGCACTTCTCGCTTTGGTGCATGATGTGCGCTCCGCTCATCCTTGGAAACGATGTCAGGAAGTTTATTAAGCCGGACAAAACCGTTGACACGGAAAGCAAGGTCTATAAGATTCTTACAAACAAAACAATGATTGCGATTGATCAGGATAAGCTCGGTGTTCAGTGCAGAAGGATTAAATGCGGCCTTGTTGACATTCTTGTTAAGCCGCTTGAAAATTCAAAGGTTGCCGTCTGCGCTTTCAACAAATTTTCCGGTGTTAAAAATGTTTCCGTTGACCTTAATAAAATTGCAAATCTCGGCTTTGTCAATCTTGACAGGAAAAATGAGTATGACGTTCTTGATGTCTGGGAAAACAAGAGCTTTGTTTCCGGCGGAACGGTCAACGCGTCGGTTGCTCCCCATGGCGTCAAGGTCTATATTGTGGGTTAAGCCATGAGGAGAAGTGAAAGGGAAATTACAGACAAAGCTGAGCTTTTTGAGGCTCTTTCTCAGTGCCGGGTCATAAGGCTTGCGCTTTTTGATGAAAAATATCCGTATATTGTTCCTCTTTCGTTTGGACTTGAACAAAAGAATGATAATATTTCCATCTATTTTCATTGCGCCAATGAGGGCAAAAAAACGGCTTTGCTCAAAAAGAACAACCGAGTCTGCGTTGAGGCTGATGCTTTCGGCGGATATTCCGGCGAGGGGATGAATGCAACAACTCTTTATAAAAGTGTAATCGGCTTCGGCAGGTGCGAAAAAAGCGAGGGCGGAGAAAAGCTCAGAGGGCTTGAGCTTCTGCTTTCCCATTGCGGCCGCGAGCCGGACAGAGCAATGCTCTCAAAGTGCGCCGCACTTGAAAAAACCGCCGTCTATAAAATTACTTTCGATGAGCTGACCGGAAAAAAGAATATTAAATGATTACGCCATCAAAAAAGCTGCCGCACCTTCACGGATACGGCAGCTTTTGTTTATGAATCAATTATTCGCTGAAAAGGTCTGTTGAAAGATAGCGGTCTCCGGTGTCCGGAAGGAGGGCAACAATGGTTTTTCCCTTGTTCTCCGGCCGTTTTGCAAGGCTGACTGCGGCGGCGAGAGCGGCGCCTGAGGAAATTCCGACAAGGACGCCTTCCTCTCTACCCAAGCGTTTTCCGAACGCAAAAGCATCCTCGTTGCTGACGGGGATAATTTCGTCATAGACCTTTGTGTTGAGAACGGCGGGAACAAAGCCAGCACCGATTCCCTGGATTTTGTGTGCACCGGCAACACCCGTTGAAAGAACGGCTGAGGAAGCCGGTTCAACGGCAACAATTTTAACGCCCGGGTTCTTTTCCTTGAGATATTCTCCAACGCCGGTCACGGTTCCGCCAGTTCCGACTCCGGCAACAAAAATGTCAACCTTTCCGTCGGTATCCTCCCAAATTTCCGGTCCGGTGGTTTTTTTGTGCGCGGCCGGGTTCGCCGGGTTAACAAACTGGCCGGGAATGAAGCTGTTCGGAGTGCTGTCTGCAATTTCCTGCGCTTTTTCAATGGCGCCTTTCATGCCTTTTGCGCCCTCGGTGAGAACGAGCTCTGCGCCGTAAGCCTTCATGAGCTTTCTGCGCTCAACGGACATTGTTTCGGGCATAACAATAATGATTTTATAGCCCTTTGCGGCGGCAACGGCTGCAAGGCCGATTCCGGTGTTTCCGCTTGTTGGTTCAATGATGACCGAGTCTTTTTTCAAAACGCCTTTTTTCTCTGCGTTGTCAATCATTTCAAACGCAATCCTGTCCTTCACCGAGCCGGCCGGATTGAAGTATTCAAGCTTTGCAAGAAGTCTTGCTTCAAGCTTTTCGTTCTTTTCAATGTTTGTCAGCTCAAGGAGCGGAGTTTTTCCGATAAGCTCCGATGCTGATTTATAAATTTTTTCTGCCATGATTATCGTCTCCTTATTGAACAGCCTCAAAGCCGTGTTTGAGGTCTGCAATTATATCATCAATGTGTTCAGTACCGATTGAAAGGCGGACAGTGTTCGGCTTAATACCGCAAGAAAGAAGCTCCTCGCTTGAAAGCTGAGAGTGCGTTGTTGAGGCTGGATGAATAACAAGACTTTTCACGTCCGCAACATTGGCAAGAAGCGAAAAAAGCTCAAGGCTTTCAGTGAACTTTTTCGCCCTGTCTGCACTGCCCTTGATTTCAAAGGTGAAGATTGAACCGCCGCCGTTCGGGAAATATTCGTCATAAAGCTCCTTCTCTCTTCCGGAGGAAAGCGAGGGATGGTTGACTTTTTCAACCTGCGGATGGTTTTTGAGAAAGTCAACAACCTTGAGCGCGTTTTCAACGTGGCGCTCAACTCTGAGAGAGAGCGTTTCAAGCCCCTGAAGAAGAAGGAAGGAGTTGAACGGAGAAATTGTTGCCCCCTGGTCTCTCATGAGCGTTGTGCGCAATTTTACGATATAAGCGCTCTTTCCGCAGGCCTTTGAAAAAACAATGCCGTGATATGACGGATTCGGCTCGCTGAGGCCGGGGAATTTGTTGTTTTGCGTCCAGTCAAAGTTTCCGGCGTCAACAACAACGCCGCCCATGACCGTTCCGTGGCCGCCGATGAATTTTGTTGCCGAATGGACAACAATGTCGGCACCGTATTCAATCGGGCGCAGCAAAAAAGGCGTTGCAAAGGTGTTGTCAACAATAAGCGGAATTCCGTGACGGTGAGCGATGTCCGCAATGGCTTTTATGTCAATAACGTCTGAGTTGGGGTTGCCGAGCGTTTCGGCGTAAAACAGCTTTGTGTTTTCCCTTATTGCCTTTTCAAAGTTTTCCGGGTCAGACGGGTCAACAAAGGTTGTGTCAAGACCCTGCTCTTTGAGCGTGTTTGAAAAAAGGTTGTATGTTCCGCCGTAAAGATTTGCGCTGGAAACAATGTGGTCGCCGCAAACGGCGATGTTCTGAACGGCATATGTAATTGCCGCAGAGCCGGAGGCGGTGGCAAGAGCACCGATGCCGCCCTCAAGCGCAGCTATTCTCTCTTCAAAAACAGAGGAGGTCGGGTTTTGAAGCCGGGTATAGATGTTTCCGCCTTCACTGAGACCGAAGCGGCCGGCCGCCTGCGCCGAGTCCTTGAAAACGTATGACGTTGTTGCATAGATGGGAACGGCTCTTGCGTCTGTTGCCGGGTCTGGAGTTTCCTGACCGGCGTGAACCTGAAGAGTTTCAAATTTATAGTTACTCATAAATCAATTCCTTTCTGTTTCAGCTTTTGTATGCAGTGCTTTTCAACATCGGCCAAAGCGAAAGTTTTTGCGCAGAAGAAAATTAAAAATGTTTTGCATTGATAATACCCACCTTTCTTGTAGGTTAAGACGATTATATCACCGGAAGTCTGCGTTGTCAATGGAAAAGGAAAACAAAAATTCCCTTTTGCTATAGCAAAAATTTATATCGGGATATAACCGGCCGCGGAGCTGAAAGGAAAAAGTTTTTTCAAAAAGGTGCAATTTCCTTTTGTTTGTGGTAAAATATATTTTAATATCTTAAATATCGGGAGGATTTTCTGTGGCCGATTTTGAAAACGCAAAGGCGAGAGCTGCCGAGCTGCGCCGTATAATCGAATATCACAACAAAAAGTACTATGAAAACGATGAACCGGAAATTGAAGATTTTGAGTATGACAGACTCTTGAATGAGCTGATTTCAATCGAGGAGGAATACCCCCAGCTTTCAACTCCGGATTCGCCGACAAAGCACGTTGGCGGGAAAGCGGATTCCCGTTTTGCTCCCGTTGAGCATAAGGTCAGAATGGAGAGCCTTCAGGATGCGTTTTCAAAAGGCGATATGCGTGACTTTGACTCAAGAGTGCGTGAAAATGCCGGAGAAGTAAAGTATATTGTTGAGCCGAAAATTGACGGCCTCTCGGTCAGTCTTGAATATGAAAACGGAGTTTTTGTCCGCGGCTCAACGCGCGGTGACGGACAGGTTGGTGAGGATATCACCCACAACCTTAAAACCATTGCGTCAATACCGTTGAAAATCAAAAACGCTCCGTCTTTTCTTGAGGTACGCGGAGAGGTTTATATGCCGAAGGCGGTTTTTCTTGAGCTTGTCAAAAAGCAGGAGCTGGACGGAGAAAAGCCGTTTAAAAATCCTCGCAATGCCGCTGCAGGCTCGCTCAGACAAAAGGATGCGCGTGTAACAAGAAGCAGAAAGCTTGACATTTTTATTTTTAATGTTCAGCAAATTGAAGGAAAAACGCTGACCGGCCATAAGCAGTCTCTTGAATATCTGCGTTCGCTCGGCTTTAACATTATTCCGTTTTATAAGGAATGCGAAAACATTGACGCTGCTCTTGCGGAAATTGACCGCATAGGCTCGATTCGTGGAAGTCTCAGCTTTGACATTGACGGTGCGGTTATCAAGGTTGACAGCTTTGAAAAGCGCAGACTTCTCGGTTCAACTTCAAAATTTCCGAAGTGGGCAATAGCCTTCAAATATCCTCCGGAGGAAAAGGAAACAACGGTTCTTGACATCGAAATCAATGTCGGAAGAACCGGTGTGCTCACGCCGACCGCCGTTTTTGAGCCGACCTTGCTTGCCGGTTCAACCGTCAGCCGTGCAACACTGCATAACCAGGACTTCATTTCCGAAAAGGATATCAGAATAGGTGACAGGGTGATAATCAGAAAAGCCGGTGACATCATTCCGGAGGTTCTCTGCGTAACGGCGCACGGGGAAAATTCCGTGCCGTATCATATGCCGGAATTTTGTCCGTCCTGCGGCTCAAAAACAGTCCGCGAGGAGGACGAGGCGGCTCTGCGCTGCCTTAACCCGGACTGTCCGAGCCAGCTTTTGCGCAATCTCATTCATTTTTGCTCGCGTGATGCAATGGATATTGAAGGACTCGGAGATGCTTTGCTCTCAGTTCTTGTTCAAAAAGGCATGATAAAAACCGCTGCCGATATTTATAAGCTTGACTTTGATGAAATTGCAAAGATTGAGCGCATGGGAAAAAAGAGCGCAGACAATCTCAAGGCTGCAATAGAAAAATCAAAAAGCAACGACCTTTCAAGGCTTGTTTTTGCTCTCGGAATTCATCATATCGGTCAAAAAGCGGCAAAGCTGCTTGCCGCACATTTCGGCTCGATGGAAAAAATTATAACTGCGCAGGAGAACGAGATAAGTGCGATTGACGGCTTCGGCGGAATTATGGCGCAAAGCGTCTGCGATTTCTTTTCGCTCAAAAAAAGCCGAGAGCTGGTTTCTTTGCTCAAGGATTGCGGCGTGAATATGGAAAACACACAAACCGTGCTCGACAGGCGGTTTGAGGGAATGACCTTTGTTTTGACCGGAACACTTTCAACCTATACAAGAGCCGAGGCCGGAAAGATTATTGAGGATTTCGGCGGCAAAACCTCCTCCTCTGTTTCAAAAAAGACAACTTATGTCCTTGCCGGAGAGGCGGCAGGAAGCAAGCTCAAAAAAGCGCAGGAGCTTGGTGTTGCCGTGATTTCCGAGGACGAGTTTGCCGAGATGATTAAGTAAAACGTGATTAATTGACGGCAAGGCGTCATTGCGCTTCGCCATCAACAATAAAGGAGATTTAAAGATGACAGAACTTGAAATAATCAAAAGGGCAAAGATGTATATTGATAAGCTTGCAAACGGAATTGACCCGCTGACAGATGAGAATATAAACGATGACAGCGTTCTTAATAACATTAAAATAAGCCGTTGCTTGTTTTATGTTTCCGGCGTTCTTGAAAAAGTTATTAAGAACGGCGGAGAAGTTCAAAGAGCATCCGGCGGTCAAGCCCCCTTTTTAATCACAGAGGAGCAGGCTTCCGCCGTTGAAATTTCCGAAACGCCCGTTGGAGTTGCAATCATTGCAAAGCGCATCAATACCGTTATTGATGAGGGCGTTAAAAAAATTTCACCCGTCAAAATTTCAAACTGGCTTCTTGAAGAGGGATATCTTGCGGAAAACATCCGCGCGGGAAAAAAGGAAAAGGTTGCTGCCGAAAGGGGACGGGAACTTGGCATCAGCACCGTTGAAGGCGTTTCGTCTGATGGCATAAAATATAGAAAGAATTTATATGACATGAACGCGCAAAAGTTCGTTATTGGAAACATTTTTGACATTGCAAACGATGCGCATAAACAGTAAGCCGACAGTTGCTTAAGATTTTCTTAAGGTTAACTTACAATTTTCTTTATCCTGTTGAATAGTGTATAATTGCTGATATAATGGAACCGTACCAAGAAAAAAGGACGGTTGAAAATGAAAAAGAAAAAACTGAACAAAGCAGCAAAAAGAACCGCAGCTTTAATTTTGACGTTTGTGTTTCTTTGTGCAGGCTATGCGCTCGGCGTTAACTTCTATATTATACTCTCTCAAAGGGGAAGAATAATAAGTGATGAAGAAGCATCGCGGCTTGACAAGGTGGATTATGTTCTTGTTCTCGGTTGCGGCGTTCGCGAGGACGGAACACCATCGCGTATGCTTTATGAGCGGCTGAAAACGGGGGCTCGGGTTTTGGAAAAGCAGAGCGGCGCCTTGCTTCTTCTCACCGGAGACAACAGCGGAGAAAGCTATAACGAGCTTGCAGTAATGAAAAAAGTCAGCCTTGAAAACGGCGTTAAGGAAAGCCGAATGACCATTGACGATTTCGGCTTTTCAACTTATGAAAGCCTGAAAAACGCAAAGGAAGAATTCGGCGCAAAGAAAATTATCATAATCACTCAGCCGTATCATATGTATCGGGCGCTTTATATTGCAAATAAGCTCGGAATTGAGGCGTATGGAGTTACGGCGTATCTTCCGTTTTATCCGCGTCAGATTCTCTGGTCTCTTCGTGAGGTGCTTGCAAGGAACAAGGATTTTCTTCTTTGCGCACTTGATTGAAAAGAGAGGTGAAACTGATGAAAAAAACGATTGCGGTTGTTCTTGTTATGGCTATTGCTGTCGGTGCATTTTTTGCGGGACGTGAGATTGGAAGGTACAAGCCGGGTTATGACCTTGAAAAAAGCGCTGTCTATTCCGATGAGGATATTCTAAAATGCGCAAAGCTTGCCGAAAAGGATTTTCGTTCAGGAGAGGTTAAGTGTTATCCGGTGAAGATATATTACAGCGATAAATGGCTTGATTACGCAGAGTCATTCCTTGACCAGATTGACGGGGTTGACAAGGCTCAAAACATACTTGTGATAAAGGCCGATTATCTGACCGGAAAGGAAACTCAGTCCCAAGAGCCGTACTCATATTTTGACGGCTGGAGCTTCATCTTTTACAGAAAAGACGCAAACAGTCCCTGGGTGCTTTACAGTCAGGGATACGCATAAAAAGCAAAAATTTTAATGTCCGGCGAACCGAAAGGTCATGCCGGACATTTTAAGCTATATAAAAATTTTTCTGTGGCTTTTAATTTTGTCAAGAGCGCCTTTTTCAAGCCGGGAAACCTGTGCTTGAGAGATTCCAATTTCCTTTGCAACCTCCGTTTGCGTCAGTCCCTGCATGAATCGCAGAGAGAGGATGTTCTTTTCCCGTTCCGGAAGGTCGCGTATGGCTTTTTTAAGAAGTATTTCATCAATCCAGTTGACGTCCGTGTTGCTGTCTCCAATCTGATCCATAACATATATTGTGTCGCCTGCATCATAGTATACCGGTTCATAAAGTGAGACCGGTTCAACAACGGCTTCAAGTGCAAGAACAACGGCCTCTCTTTTGATGCCCATTTCCTTTGCAATTTCTTCGGCGGTCGGTTCCCTCTGTGTCTCGTTTTGAAGCCTTTCTCTGACCTGCATTGCGTGGTACGCCGTGTCGCGGATGGAACGCGAAACGCGAACGGGGGCATTGTCGCGCAAGTAACGTCTGATCTCTCCAATGATCATTGGCACGCCATAGGTTGAAAATCGAATATTAAGCGATACGTCAAAGCGATCAATGGCTTTTATGAGTCCAATGCAGCCGACCTGAAAAAGATCGTCCGGGTTTTCGCCCCTGTTTGAAAAGCGCTGAATGACGCTCAGAACAAGGCGCAGGTTTCCGTTGATGAGCTTTTCCCGTGCTTCTTTGTCTCCGGCGTGGCTTTTGATTAAAAGCTCGGTTTTCTCTTTCTCGGAGAGTACCTTGAGCTTTGATGTGTCAATTCCGCAGATCTCAACCTTGTTGAAATGCAAGTCTCTTCCCCCAATGCGACCTTTTGATATCATTCTGATTATTGCCAAAAGAGCGCGGAATATATCATGGTATTATTTGCAAAATAATTTAATATGTGTTATGATGATTACATAATCTTTCATAAGGGGTAAAAAAAGATGAAATATCAGATTAAAAAGCTTGAAGCGAACAACTTTGACGTTTTTGAAATCGGAAAGCTTCCGCCAAGGAGCTATTTCATTCCTTATACCGACCGCACCGTGCTCCAAAAGCAGAGCGTTCTTTCCGAGCGCTACTCAAGCGATATGGTCACGGTGCTTTCGGATGACAACTGGGGATTTAAGTATTTTGAACAGCTTTCACGTTTGCCTGCGTGGATTGATACCGATAAGATGAGCTTTGACACCGTTTGTGTTCCCTCAACGTGGCAGAGAACAGGCTATGAAAATCCGCAGTATCTCAATACGCGTTATCCGTTTCCGATGACACTTCCGTTTGTTCCCGAGGAGATGTCAGCCGGTGTTTATGTCAAGCACTTTAACCTGAAGGATGAAACCGCGCACACATTCATCACGTTCCTCGGCGTTTGCTCATCGCTGACGCTTTATGTTAACGGAAAATTTGTCGGCTACAGTGAGGGCAGTCACAATATGGCAGAATTCTGTCTTGATGATGTTGCAGAGAAGGGTACAAACGAGCTTCTTGCAATCGTCACAAAGTGGTCGAACGGAACCTACCTTGAATGTCAGGATATGTTCCGCGAGAACGGTATTTTCCGCGATGTATACATCACCGAGTATCCCGAATGCTATATCCGCGATTATCACGTCAAAACCGAAAGACAGCCGGACGGAAAATATGACCTTGAGCTTTCCCTTCTTCTTGAAGGAAAGCGCGATAACGCTTTTATTGAAGCCGAGCTTTCAAAAAACGGAAATGTCATTGTTTCTCAGACTCACTCGGCAGGGGACGAGGCCGCATTCCTTTTTGCCAATCTTAATGTTTTGCAGTGGAATGCCGAACAGCCGGAGCTTTATGACCTTTATGTTACTCTTAAATCAAAAGGCCAGAAGCCGATGGTTATTCACGAAAGAATCGGCTTTAAAACCGTTGAAATCAAAAAAGAGCTTTTCCTTTTCAATGATGCACCGATAAAATTCAAGGGCGTCAATCATCATGATACAAATGAAAATACCGGTTACGTCATGACGGGCGAGGATCTGCTTCGTGATGTTACTCTCATGAAAAAGTTTAACGTCAACGCGGTCAGAACGTCTCATTATCCGCCCGACCCGATGTTCCTCTCTCTTTGCGATGAATACGGACTTTATGTGATTGACGAGGCGGACATTGAAACCCACGGAACACAGTTTGACCTTGACCTCAAGCCGACTCTTAAGCCCAATGTCATCAGTAACGATAAAAAGTGGCTTTCACGCTTTGAGGACAGGGTTCTGAGAATGTTTGAGCGCGACAAAAATCACCCTTCAATAACAATGTGGAGCCTCGGCAACGAGTCCGGCGGCTGGAAAAACCAGGATAAGTGTTATAAGCTTTTGAAAGAGCGCTCGGATATACCGGTTCATTATGAAGCTGCAATCAGAACTCCGCGCGGCTCATATGACGTGATTTCGGAAATGTATCAGCATCCGCTTCTCATCAAGCGCATTGCCGAGCATAGCTTGGGACCGCGTTATAAAAACAAGCCATATTTCCTTTGCGAATATTGCCACGCAATGGGTGTCGGCCCCGGCGCACTTGAGGATTATTGGCAGCTTATCTATAAAAACGACCAGCTCATGGGCGGCTGCATCTGGGAATGGGCGGATCATAGTGTTTATGACAAAAACGCAAAGTATAAATACACATATGGCGGCGACCACGGCGAAAAATATCACGATGGAAACTTCTGCGTTGACGGCCTCTTCTATCCGGACAGACGGCCGCACACCGGCGCTTTTGAGATGAAGGAGGTCTATCGCCCGATAAGAAGTGAGTTTTTGAGCGACAACCTTTATTCATTCACAAACACGAACCGTTTTCTTAACGCTAATGTTTATGACGTTTCCTATGAGCTTCTCTGCAACGGAAAGGTTGTTGACTCGGGTTCACTTTCGCTTGATATTGAACCGAGGAGTGTTAGAAGCTATGTCATAGCACACAAGATGACCGATAAGCTTCATGATTGGTACATAAATTTTGTCTACCGCCAAAAGAACGGCGCGCTTGTTGCAAAAGAACAGCTCACTCTCTTTGAAGTCCTGCGCCGCCCGGATATTGCCGAAAACGGGAGTGTTGCATACACCAAAAAGGGCGGCAGCATTCTTGTTGCTTTTGAAGGCGGCATTGCTGCGTTCGATAAAAAGACCGGTGCTCTTTACAGCTATAAAATCGACTCAAAAGAAATGCTTGCCGACAATTTCGGCTTTGTTCCGAATCTTTACCGCGCTCCTCATGATAACGATGTCCGCAAGGACAAATCATGGCGCAAAAACGGCCTTGACCGCCTCAGAGTAGCCGGAGCGAAGCTTGCTTCCTGCAAGAACGAGAAGGGCGTTGTGAAAATCAAGAGTGAAGCCCGGCTTGAAAATGCGGGAAAAAAGGTTTTTGAATTTGAGCTGAAATATGAAATCTATCCAAACGGAGCAATGCGTGTTAAAACGGAAATTGAGCGTCCATTTCTTTCGGCACTCAAAAGGATGTCTCTTCCGCGCTTCGGTCTTAGTCTCTGCCTTGACAAATCGCTTCAGAACGTCCGCTATTACGGACTTGGCGAGCTTGAAAACCTTCCGGATTTCAAGGCGCAGTCGAGCATGGGCATCTATGAATCAACCGTTGGAAAAATGTTTGAATATTACATCAAACCTCAGGAAAACGGTGAGCATATGAACGCACGCTTTCTTGAGCTTTCTGACGGTGAGGGTAGGGGAATCAGAATTTCAAACGGAAAAGCTCCGTTCTCCTTCACCGTCAGACCGTATTCTGACAAGTCGCTGAGAAGCGCAAAGCACATTGAAAACCTTAAAAACGAAAATAAGGTTTTCCTTAATGTTGACGGCTTTGTCAGAGGTACCGGAACGGCGAGCTGCGGACCGGACGTCCTTTCGCAATATGAGCTTTATATCAAAGACGAGCTTGAGTTTGATTTTTGGCTCAGTCCAAAAAAAACTCAATAATTTGGCTATTTGCACAAAAATATTGCTTTAATTTATAACATCGGGCGGACGGTTTTTCTTGAAACCGTCCGCTTTTGTGTGTTATAATTTGGAATGGTACAGTAGGCTTTGTTTCAAGCTTTGCTGTGAAACTATGTTAAACGGAGGAATTCCATAATGAAACAGTTAAACATCGGCATCATCGGTGCCGGAAGAATCGGTAAGGTTCACATGAAGTCAATTACATACAATGTTCCCGGCGCAAAGGTTCTCGGAATTACGGATGTCTATAAAGATGCACTTCCGGCTCTTGCCGCCGAATACGGCATTGAAAAGATATATGACAGCTATAAGGAGATGCTCGCCGACCCGGAAATTGACGCGGTTCTTGTTTGCTCTTCAACCGATACTCATGCGGACATTTCCATTGAAGCGGCAAAAGCCGGAAAGCACATTTTCTGCGAAAAGCCCGTTGACCTCACCCCGGAAAAAGTTCTTGCCGTTATTGATGCGGTCAAAAAAGCCGGTGTAAAGCTTCAGGTTGGTTTCAACCGCCGTTTTGATCATAACTTCTCTCACATTCGTGAGCTTATCAACGAGGGTAAAATCGGAAAGCTTGAGCTTGTCAAAATCACTTCACGCGACCCCGAGCCTCCGTCAGCGGAGTATGCCGCTGTTTCGGGCGGAATTTTCCTTGATATGACCATCCATGACTTTGATATGGCTTGCTTCATTGCCGGAAGCGAGGTTGAGGAGGTTTATGTCAACGCAACCTGCCTTGTTGATCCCGCAATCGGAGAAGCCGGTGACGTTGACACCGCTATCGTTTCACTCAAGTTTAAAAACGGCGCAATCGGCGTCATTGATAACTCACGCCGTGCCGCATACGGTTATGACCAGAGGGTTGAGGCATTCGGTTCGCTCGGCGCTGCCATTGCCGCAAACGATACCCCGACCAATGTTACACTTATGACCGCTGACGGCGTTATGACCGATAAGCCGCTTTATTTCTTCCTTGAAAGATATATGCAGTCCTTCCGCGATGAAATGATTCAGTTTGTTGATGCCGTTCAGAACGATAAGCCGACCCCGACCACCGGCGAGGACGGCCTTGCCGCCATTCTTATTGCTCTTGCTGCCAAGAAGTCCGTTAAAGAAGGCAGACCGGTCAAAATTTCTGAAATTATGTGATTTACCGAATGCCCGGTGTCCTTTTTGGACACCGGCATTCAATAAGAAACGGCGCGTTTGATGCGCCGGGAAAGGTATGGTTTTATTATGCATATCAGAGGACCTAAGGAATTCCCTTACGGATATACAGCAATTTCAACAATGGAAAATAAAGAGCAGCATTCGCTCATGGATTTCGGCGTTCTGCGCATGAAAGAGGGCGACGTTTTTTTCGAAAATCAGCATCTTGAGCGCGCCTATCTGCTTGTGAGCGGAAAAGCAAAGCTTTCCTTTGACGGAAAGGAGGTTGTTGTTGAACGCGCAAACTGTTTTGATTTTGAGCCGTGGGTGCTTCATGTTGCAAACGATGTTAAAATCACAATCACAGCTTTGGGTGAAAGTGAGTGGTGCGTTCACAGAACGACCAATGAAAGAGTTTTCCCCTCAAGGCTTTACACTCCCGAGGAATGCGCGAGCGAAAACAGGGGAGCCGGAACAATGCGCGAGGCTTCAACAAGAATTGTTAGAACCGTTTTTGATTATTCAAACGCACCTTATTCAAATCTTGTTCTCGGCGAGGTCATCGGTTTTCCGGGAAAATGGAGCAGCTATCCGCCGCACAATCATCCCCAGCCTGAAATTTACTATTATAAATTCAATCCCGAAAACGGTTACGGCTTTGCCGAACTTAACGAAACTGTCTATAAGACCCACAACAATTCCACCGTTTTCATTGTTAACGAGGAAACTCATCCGCAGACAACGGCTCCCGGCTACGCAATGTGGTATCTTTGGGTTATCCGCCACCTTGACGGCAATCCGTATATCACGCCGTATTTCATTCCCGAGTACCGCTGGGTGACCGACCCGGAAAACCAAAAGAAAATGTGGCCGCCGATGAAAGGAGAATGAACAAAATGAAGCTCACAATGGCGCAAGCTCTTGTTAAGTTCCTTGATAATCAGTATGTCTCCTTTGACGGAAAGGAAACAAAATTCGTTAAAGGTGTTTTCGGAATCTTCGGCCACGGCTGCGTTGTCGGAATCGGTCAGGCTCTTGAACAGGGCGGACATTCGCTGACGTATTACCAGGGTCATAACGAGCAGGGCATGGCTCACGCCGCAATCGCTTTTGCAAAGCAGAAAAAAAGGCGTGAAATTATTGCCTGCACATCTTCGATAGGTCCCGGTGCACTCAATATGGTTACTGCCTGCGGAACCGCAACGGCGAACAGGATTCCGCTTCTTGTTCTTCCCGGCGATACCTTTGCCTGCCGTCAGCCCGACCCCGTTTTGCAGCAGATTGAACAGCCGACCTCGGTCGGAATCACGGCGAATGATGCCTTCAAGCCTGTTTGCAAATATTTTGACAGAATCAACCGCCCGGAGCAGCTCATGACCGCCTGCATCAACGCAATGCGCGTTCTTACTGACCCGGCGGACACCGGAGCTGTCTGTATTGCAATGCCGCAGGACGTTGAGGCCGAAGCCTTTGATTATCCGGAGCATTTCCTCAAAAAGCGCGTCTGGTATATGGACAGACGAATTCCCTCCGAGCGCGAAACCGCTGCTGCAGCAGAAATGATAAAAAGCGCCAAAAAGCCGATGATGATTGTCGGCGGCGGCGTGACATACAGCGAAAGCTATAAATCCGCTCTTGCCTTTGCGGAAAAATTCAACATTCCCATTGGCGAAACACAGGCCGGAAAGGGTCAGATTTCGTGGAACCACCCGCTCAACATGGGCGGAGTCGGCGTTACCGGAACAGGCTCTGCCAACGCAATCGCAAAGCAGACCGACCTCGTCATTGCCGTTGGAACAAGGCTCACCGATTTCACAACCTGTTCAAAATGGGGCTTCCAGAATCCGGACGTTAAAATGCTTTCAATCAACGTCTGCTCCTTTGACGCTTTCAAAATGGACAGCGTTGCGGTTCTTGGCGATGCAAAAGAATCCCTTGACAGAATTTCGGAAAAGCTTGACGGCTATCAGTCCTCATGGACTGATGAATACAAAAAAGCTCAGGCTGAATTCTTTAAAGAGATTGACCGCTGCTTCAGCGTTAAGCTTGAAAACGGATTTTCACAGACCCGTGCGCTTGGCATAATTAATGAAAAAGCGGAAAATGATGCAATCGCTCTTGCCTCGGCCGGTTCACTTCCCGGCTGTATGCAGAGACTTTGGAAGTCCAAGGGTGAATACACATATCACGTTGAGTACGGCTTCTCCTGCATGGGCTATGAAATCTGCGGTGCCCTCGGTGCAAAGCTTGCCTGCCCGGACAAAGAGGTTTACACAATGGTCGGTGACGGCTCCTTCCTCATGCTCCACAGTGAGCTTTACACCGCCGTTCAGGAAAAGGCAAAAATCAACGTCATGCTCTTTGATAACAGCGGCTGGGGCTGCATCGAAAACCTCCAGAATAACCAGGGAACGGAAACCTACGGAACGCGCTTCACAAGAAGAACCGCGACCGGCCTTGACGGCGAGGTTATTGTTACCGATTACGCAAAAATTGCAGAAGGCTATGGCTGCAAGGCGTATCGCGTGACGAACGAGGAAGAGCTTTATGCTGCTTTGGATGACTCAAAAAGGCAGACTGTTCCCTGCCTTTTTGACATCAAGGTTGCCCATAAGTCCATGTCGGACGGCTATGATTCCTGGTGGAGAGTCGGCGTTGCCGAGGTTTCAACCAGCAAGACCGTTCAAAAGGCTTATGAAGATATGAAAGAAAACATTGAAAAAGCAAGACTCTATTAATCAAAAGGAGAAAAATATGCTTAATAAAGAAAAAGTTCAGCTTGCCATCGCACCCATCGCGTGGACAAACGATGACCTGCCCGACCTCGGCGCGGAAAACACTTTTGAACAGTGCATCAGCGAAATGGCTCTTGCCGGCTTCACCGGAAGTGAAATCGGCAACAAATATCCGAAAGACGTTGAAACTCTCAAGCATAAGCTCGACGTCAGAGGTATGAGAATCTGCAACGCATGGTTCTCCTCGCTTCTTCTTTCCGAAGGATATGACGCAACGATTGAAGCCTTCATCAAGCACAGAGACTTCCTTCATGCGCTCGGCGCAAAGGTTATCGGCGCTTCTGAACAGGGCAACAGCATTCAGGGTAAGCCTGTTTCAATTTTCGGCGCAAAGCCCGTCTATACCGATGAGCAGTGGGCGCTTATTGCAAAAGGCTTCAATGAAATGGGCCGCCTTGCAAAGGAAAAAGGAATGTTTTTCACCGTTCATCACCACATGGGAACAGGCGTTCAGACAACCGAGGAAATTGATAAGCTCATGGAGCTCACCGACCCTGATTTGGTTTATCTTCTTTTCGATACCGGCCACCTTGCTTTCAGTGGCGAGGACGCTGTTGCTGTTCTTAAAAAGTATGTTCACCGTGTTAAGCACGTTCACCTCAAGAGTATCCGCCAGAGCGTAATTGACGAGGCGAAGGTTAAGGGCTACAGCTTCCTTGACTGCGTCCGCGCAGGCTCCTTTACCGTTCCCGGAGACGGCGATTTTGACTTCACGCCTGTTTTTGATATTCTTGCCGAGGCTGATTATGAAGGCTGGGTTGTTGTTGAAGCGGAGCAGGATCCGGCAAAAGCGAACCCGTTTGAATATGCCGTTCTTGCAAGGAACTATATCAGAGAAAAAACCGGCCTTTAATTTTTTGAGGAAAGGGAGTGCCGCCAATGGAAAAGTTTAATTTTTATCAGATCACCGACCTGCATTATTATGGGAACGAGGAAATCGGCTCATACGGAAAGCATTTTGATCTTCGCTGCGGCATTGATCAAAAGTGTGTTGCGGAGTCCGGAGCAATCATTGACGCTGCATTTGCGGAGCTTGCCGCGGATAAGGATAATGAAATTGTTATCATCTCCGGCGACCTCACATATGACGGCGAAAAAATCAGCCATGACCTGCTTTTGAAAAAGCTCCAAAAGCTCAAGGACGCCGGAAAGCGCATCTTTGTCACCTTTGCAACCCATGACTTTGACAATAATGCGCGCGGATATACCGAAATCGGTGAATTCAAGCTTGAGGAATACACCCGTGCAGAGCTGCGTGAGCATTACAAAGACTTCGGCTGGAATGAGGCTGTTTCAGAGCACGTTCCGTCATATTCCTATGCGGTCAAAATGGTTCCCGGCTGGCGCTTTCTTATGCTCAATGACGATGGAGACGGAAGGTCTTTCTGCGGCTATGATGAAACTCTTATCGAATGGATAAAGAATCAGGCAAAAGAAGCTGAAAAGGAAGGGGAGAGGGTGATTGCCGTCACTCACCACCCGATGCTTCCGCCCGGACTCATTTATCCGCTGTTTTCACACAGGGATATGCTCGGTGGCTATGAGGTTACGGCTCCGATGTTTGCCGACCTTGGAATTCAGTTCTGCTTCACCGGACACACACATATGCAGTCGGTGACCTGCATTGATACCGCGCGCAATAACCGCCTTTACCACGTCAATACCGGTTCGATTGCGGCGTATCCTGCGCCGTACAGAAAGATGACCGTTACCGAAAAGGGCATTGATGTCAAAACCTACAACCTTGGCCATTTTGATTGGGACCTTCAGGGAAGAACGGCTGAGGAGCACATGAAAGAGCATTTTCTCTTCATGATTAAAGATATTTTTGATTCAATGGAAAATGATATTGAGCATTTCAAACAGCTTGCGAAAGGCTTCAGCATGGACGAAAAAACCGTTGAAACGCTTAAGCCCATATTAAAGATACTTGGAAAAATTGTCAACGGTCTCACCTTTAAAACGCTTGGTCGGATGCTTTTTGTCAGCTCAAAAATTGACCCGATGATTGAAAACGTCAAGGTCAGAGATTTCCTCATGGAGCTTGTTATCAATCTTTATTCCGGCGTCAGACGTTATACGCCGGACACGGTTGAATATAAAGCATTCATGGCGATTGTTTCAAGAATACCGAAAGCGGTCAAGCTTAAAGACCATTTTGGAAACCCCGTTGAAATCAGTGATGTCATTGAAGACCTGCTTTATGACAAGGGTGAGTTTGACAACACAAACACCTTCCTTCCCTTCAAGGAAATTCATTCTTAACAAAAATTGAAAACTGCCGCAAGCTTAAAATTTGCGGCAGTTTTTTATAAATTTTTATAGATGTTTTGATTAACAAATATTGAATAAATTTTTGAATTGTGATATCATTATCAAAAATATTATTTGGGGAGGCATTTTTTAACGATGAACAGAACGCTTAAAAAATCACTCAGCATTTTTCTCAGTGTAATTATGGCCTTTGCTCTTTTTGTTCCGAGCTTTGCCGCACTTGAGATGAATGATTATCCGACAATTCACATCAACGGCCGTTCGGCTTTGGTCTATGACAAGGACGGAAATCAGATTTATACCAATCCCGACCCGTCTTTCAATGAAGTCGAATATGCAAAGTCACTTGTTCCGATTATGGCGAAGGAAATTGCAAAAGCCTTTGTTACCCAGGATTGGGAGGGCTACAGCCGCACTATCTGTGACAAAATCACCCCGCTTTTTGAAATGATTCAGGTTGACGAGAACGCCAACGCCAAGGACGGTACCAACGGCGGCGAATGGACCCCCGGAACGTCAATCGGCGGACCGAAAAGGGATTACTATTTCAACTGGGACTGGCGTACCGACACACTTGACAGCTCAAGACTCTTTGTTCAGTATGTCAAGGAGGTTAAGCGCGTTAATAACTGCGAAAAGGTTAACATTGACTCCCGCTGCCTTGGCTCGGTTGTTATTGCCGGTTATCTCTATCTTGTTGGAGACGCCGTCAAGGACGATGTTGCAAACCTTGTTTTCTATGTTCCGACCGCTATGGGTTCACAGACCGTCGGCGCACTTTTTGCAAATCAGATTACGTTTGACGCAAAGTCGATTGATGATTTTGTAACGTATTATATGAACGGCCCCGACCGCTTTCTTAACAATACAGCATACGGCGATGAGCTTGAGGTGTTCATGGCAACTCTTTGCTCGCTGATGTATCAGCTCAAAGCTCTCGGATATGGAGCCGAGCTTATCACATACATCTATAATCAGGTTAAAGATTACATGGTTCCGCGCCTTGCAACTCACGTTTTCTTCTTCCCGTCATACTGGTCAATGATTGACAGCCGTTATTATGAGGCGGCAAAAGCACAGCTCTTCAAGGAGAATTCTGATGGCTATTATACTGTTGACAAGGATGAATATGCCGGTTATATTGAAAAGATTGACTTCTATCATTATAACATTCAGGAACATCTCAATGATATCATTCTGAACGCAAGGAATCAGGGCGTCAACATTTCCGTCATTGCCAAATACGGCGCAAACCTTTTCCCGGTTGAAAAGGACTGTAATGCTCAGGGCGACGGAAGAGTTGAAACAAAGGCTCTCTCAATGGGTGCAACCTGCTCCCCGATTACAGAGGTTCTTTCAGACGAGTATATTGCCTCGCACGACAAAAAGTATATTTCCGGCGATAAAAAAATTGATGCTTCAACCTGCCTTTTTCCGGACAGCACCTGGTTCATCAGAGACAGCAGTCACGCCTCTTTCCCGAACGGTATTGAGCAGTTCAAGGAAAAGCTCATCAGAAGCGTTGAACAGCCAACGATTGACAACATTAAAGAAAACTATGGCTACACTCAGTTCATGACCTATTCGGCTGAGAACGACTCCATTGTTGAAGTCACCGAGCCGAACCCGTTTGATAAGCTTTACACAAAGGATTTCTTCTCTGCAATCTTCCGCTTCTTCACCGCTTTGCTTAAGCTTCTCACAAAGGTTATGGCAACAAAGGCCTGACGGAAAAATTTTTCAAAAAAAATTATTAAAACCCTTGACAAATTATTCATAACGTGTTAATATTTATTTGCAGTTAGGAACTGACAAAATTTTAATAACGGAGGAAATTATCATGGATAAACTTATGGAACTTGTTCAGAGCCTTCTTGATTCTCTCAAGGAGTTCAAAGCAGCTAAGATTATTGAGCTCATCAGAGACTTCATCAACAAGCTTATCGTTGCTCCCCAGTAATTAAGTTATTTTGAATTACTTTGACGGCCGCCTTCGGGCGGCCGTTTTGCATTGTTTACTTTTTTGGGCTTTTATATAGATTATAAAAAACGATTAAAACACTTGACGTTCTATTCACAACATGTTAATATTTGATTGTGGCTCAAAGCTATAATATATTTTGAATACGGAGGATTCATCATGGATAAGATTGTTGCATTTGTTAAAGAAGCTCTCGAATTCTTCAAGGGTTTTAAGCTTGCTGACCTTATTGATTACATCAAGGGCATCTTCGATAAGAACATTGTTCAGCCCCGCTGAATGGAAGCCTGACTTTGGCCGCCGGTTTTCCGGCGGCTTTTTCGTTGTCTCAATGTTAAAGTCGATTCAAAATTGTTAAAAAAACTTCAAAAATTATAAAAAAACCGTTGACTTTTTGTTCACGATGTGTTAATATTTATCCGCAGTAAAAAACTGACGCATATGAAGGAGGAAACCATAATGAGTAAAGTACTTGAACTCGTTCAGAACATTCTTGCTTATTGCAAAGAAGGTAAGGCTGCTGAGATTATCGGCCTCATCAAGAACTTCTTTGAGGATCTCTTCAAGAAGCCCGCTGCATAATTAAGCGAATCAGCCGCCTTCAGGGCGGCTGTGTTTTTTTGAACATGAATCGTGTTTGATTTTGAGCGCAAAAGTTTTTGCAACAGAAAGACGCGGTTTATCTAGGTTTTTTAAGAATGATTAAACAAAGTCATATTGCTTTGAAATTATTGACATTGTTTTCTTGTTATGGTAACATTTTAATGCAGTTAAAACTGACAAAATAGGAGGAATTAGAAATGGAAGCTCTTTATAACCTTGCAACAGGTATTATTGATTATTGCAGAAAATTCATGGATAACGGTATCCTTGACATCATTCAGGACTTCTTTGATAAGGTTTTCAAGAAATAATCAAAATCAACCGGTCGGACAATAAGTCCGGCCGGTGCTTTTTCTTTTTGCGCTCATTATGAACAGCAGGGGAGGAAAAAATCTGAGTTTTTTTCAGGAAAATGTTGACAAGCCATTCATAATGTGTTAATATTTTACCGCAGTAAAAAACTGACATATTTAAGGGAGATAAGAATTATGGCAACAGTATTTAGTTTGACCGCTCAGGCACTTGGTCTTGTTTACAACATCCTCACATTCCTTGGCGAGGAAAAGGGCGCAGGTATTGTTAACCTCGTTAAGAAGTTCCTTGACGATGTCAGCAAGACTGATTTTGATTTCAACAAATAAGACTTGAAAACGTGTGGAGCTGCCGCTTTGCGGCGGCTCTGTTTTTTTTGTCTGAATTTTCATAATAATCACATTAAACAGTAGAGACCGGGGACTCAGTTAACAGTTTATTAATTAATTACGTATTAAAAATAAAGTTGTAATGCAATAAAAATCAGACAAATACCGGAAAACTGTCGCTAACATTAACAAATTAACGGGAATATTGCAGTTGCATTGGCGTAAATATGACAAAAATATTAACAATTATTTCATTAGTACCTGCACTGTTGACTTTTCCGAATTCGGGTGCTATTATCAAATCATTGGGGAGAGAAATTATCGGTGATTATTTCTCTCCCGTTTTTATTGTTCACAATTCAAAAAAGGAGGACTTTTTATGAAAACAGGAAAAAAGATTCTCAGCGTGCTTCTTTCAATCATTATGATTGCGGGCTCAATGAGCGTTTCTTTTTCAACCTTCACCGTTTCCGCGGTTGACGGAAATGACCTTAAAACGGCTTTTTCCGCCGTTACAGACACCTCAATGGATAACGGAGACGGAACGCTCCTCAACGCCGCTGAGGTGCTGTATCAGTATGTTTACGGTATTGCAAATCCAAATTGCAACGGAGTCGGAGGAAATGGCAGATGGGCAACCGTTGTATCTGTTGCCAACAACTCCTCCGTTGACTTGAATAACGCCGCAAAAGCTGCTGCTCCCGGCTATGAAGTGCTCATAAATGCTCTCATTCCGACCGCAGGTGTTACCGATGATTCGGCGCCGAGTAGAGATAGCGGACATGAAAGACGCAAAAATAATGCCGGAAGTATTAGTTTTAATGAAGGTTGGGTCCGCTACGGCATTAACTCGGATGCCAACTATTCTGTCACGGTAACCGCTAATCTTGAAAAAAAACTTTTAGCTTGTGCTTCGCTTAATGATGTTCCGTCAAGCATTCTGACATCTGCAACATACGCTTATTTCAACACCGTGAGAAGAAGCTATGCAAAGCATAATGAAGATGAAAAAAAGTGGGGATATTTGACATATAGGAATTGGTACTGGTCATCCCTCTCTTGGCACACCCTCTCTCAAAAGCCCTTAAGAACCCCTACCTATGACACCAACGCCTATAAAAACCTCCACGCCTTTGCCGATTGGTTCACTGCCGAACGTATTAATACCTCTCTCAATGACCTTGTGAACCTTTCCGCGTCAGAGATTAATTCAATCATTGCTTCAAATAATTCCGCTTTTTCAAAGCTTAATGCCTATTCGGACAATGTTAAAAATCACTTCTTTGACATGGCGGCCGTTAAGGCGTATATGGACAACTGCATTTTTGCTCAGAAAGTTATCAATGCAGAGCCTGCAATTCTTTCGCTCAATGCGGCAATTACTGCCGGCTATGACGCTCAGAATCTTGCGCAGATGACAACAGTTTACACCGAGCAGAAGCCGAACCTTGACTTTGTTAAAAATGTTTCGGCTGATGTTATCGAGTATGTCAGAGCCAATTTTGAAGGCTGCGCCGATTTCAGTCTTGAAAACGCGGAAGCTTTCATCTCTCAGCTTGACAAAGACATTCAGCTTTATAAAATCAGAGAAATTAAAGCTGCTGTTGACACTCTCAGAACGCAGTATCCAAACGCCGAGGCGATAAAGGCCATTAAGGACAATCAGCTGCTTTGGAATTACTATGACCTTATCAAGGGCTATAACAACACCCTTGAAACGGCGTTCACTCCGTCCTATGTTGCCGAGGTTTTCACCGATGGAACGGGCTATGTTAAACAGTTTGAAGCCGAGCTTAAATATGAATGGGATTACAGAGAGGCCGAGGGGCAGTATGAGTCTTACTGGAGCTGGTTTTTGCCTCTTGTTTACGCCGACCTGACAAAGGTTCCAACCTCAGACATAATCGGCACAGGCATTGCGGAAAATATTCCGAATATTTCAAATGCCGTTTCAAAAAAGAGCGCATTTGAAGCAATGTATAATAAGTACCTCGCTCTCATTGGTGAAAGCGCAATGAAAGCAATTTTCGGCGAGGGAGAAAACGCTCTCGGCTTTATCATTGACGATTACATTGCAAGGCTTTATAACACAATTCTTGCCCGCCTTGATTCCGAGGTCAGCACCGCCGTTGGCTACTTTGACGCATACGGCGAGGTCAATCTTTCAAACTTTACCGCAATCAAGGACGCAGTCGGCAGGGTCGAAAGAGATATCTGGACTTATCTTAATAATAACAACCCCTCAATAATTTCCGAAAAGCTGCGTGCGGACTACAATCGTCTTGATTCGCTGCTCAATATGTATAACAGCTTTGTTGCTTCAAAGGGTCTTGCAAACTTTAAACAGCAGCATCTCCACGGCGAAAACGGCGTTTTCATGACCCGTGACGTTACAGACGCCGACCTTGCAAGAAAGAGCGGCGAGGAATATAATGTTGACGAAAAAATTGTTAACGAAACAATTTCAAAGCTCGACTCATTCCTGACCAGTAAGGATTTCACAGACCTTGTGAATGTTGACGCGGACAACCTGAGCGATTACATCAAGCAGGTTCTTGCTGATAATCTTTATACAAATGATTTTGTCAATATGCTCATGGGCATTCTCTATCCGGAGCTTGTTAAGGCACTTGAAAACCTTTATAATTCGCTTCCGCGCGAGATTTGGTACGATGCCAAGTTATGGAAAGATAATATTGCGCTGTCATATAAGCCGCTTACGGAGATAATTTCCGGACTCAAAATGGGACTTTATCCCAACCAGGTTGCAAATTATATTGACGGTTTTGACGCTGTCAGAAGTCAGCTTTATTCAGCCGGAGGAAACTGGAACGCCCTCAAAAAGGACGGAAAACTCATTCTCGACTGGGGCATTGACAGCATTAAGCCTGAAAACTACAATACGGCTGCTGAATTTATTAACGCAAAAAAAGCTCGTTTCATGAGTGCAATGAGCGAGTCGTTTGATGCAATTCTTCCAATCATCAGAATTCTTTTTGCTGATTGGGGCGGATATAATGAAACGGTCAACAGCGCCGGTTACGCCCATCCATACGGAGTTACCATCGCCGCAGACCTTAACCTCACGGCAAGCGGCTGCGCGGGTTATTCCGACCTTGTTACTCCGATTTTGGAGGCTCTCGGCTGCAGCAACATTCCGACCTATGCCGAAGTTAGCGGCTATACAACTTCACGTCAGTTTGTTAATGCAATTTTCAATCCACTCATTGATTTTGTTGAAAACAAGCTTGCAAAAAGTCCGGTTGAAACCCTTTGCTCGGTTCTTCCGAATCTTGCCTATGCAATTCCGATGGATAAGCTTTGGGAAAGGCTGCAATATCTCAATATTACACTCAACTATAAGGCCCATGAATCAAAGCTCAATATAGAAGTCACCAAGGGTAGCTACAGTCTCCGGCTTAATGAGCTTGTCAACAAAAACTCGCTGAAGCTTGATTTTGATGTCTCCTCGTTCAGCTCCATTGTTTCATATCTTGTTTCAATGTTTATTCCTGGTATCAAGTCCGGTTCACTGCCTGTTATGAATGCGGGAAAGCTCATCACATACGCCTCCCTTGACACGAATGCACCGACAAAGCGCCGCAACGGCAGCCGCATAAACTTCACCGCGGACAAGGCGGACGTTTTCATGGCGCTTCTCGATTATCTCACAAGATGCCTTGGAAACAGCGACTTTGTCAACCTTGTTTATAAACAGTTTTCAAAAGACCCGGAGATGACTCCGGAGCTTAAAAAGATTATTGAAAACATCTATACAAGCACGTCTGACAAAAACGGAAACATGGCTCTTGCCGCAATAATCGAGCTGCTCAATCAGACGCAGTACGCTCTTGAAGATTACAAATGGCTGAAAAAGGACAGCAGCGCCGGAACCATTGAGGGAACAACCCCGGCTTCAAAGGTATATCTTTCCTACGGCAATGACTGGACAAAGGAAGCAGCAAATTATGTTGCAGATAATCTTTCGTCCGTTGTTCAATCGGTTCTTAAAACTGCCGGCAGTGACCTTGACCTTTCAAAGAGCATAACCGATGCCGTTGGCACTCTGTTCACAAACAAAGCCGTTACCGGCATTGCAAAAGGCCTTTCCTCGCTCATTTCGCTTCCCAAAAAGGTTACCGAGCTTATTAACAGCGAACTCGGAGTTGATCTCACCGCTTTTGAAGGATATAAAGACCTTGCCGATGACCATTCCTGGGGCTTTGCGGACGGTGACCGCGAGGGCTTTACAGAGGCTCTTCTCAGCGTACTTGAGCCGCTTGAGCCGCTTTTCGGCTTCCTTTTCAAGGGTGAAAATGTTCGCCTTTTCAAAAACAGCGCAAACCTTGTTCTTTACGGAAACAATGGTTATGACACGGCGCTGGTTCCGCTCCTTGAGGCGCTCGGCTGTAATGTTAAGACTGCCGACAGCTTTGAAGCAAAGGACACGCTGAATGTTGTTCTTGATTCTCTCTATGCAAGAATTGATAAGCTCATCTCAGACCCCGTTAATGAAATTCTTGAGCTTCTTCCCGGTGTTGTTTATTATGTTTCTTCAAACGGACTTTCAACGTCAATAAGAAATCTTCTCCATCCGCTTTATGTCATTATCGACACTATCCGCCCGGTTTATGAGATTGACGTCAAGGCTCTTGCCGCTCAGCTTGGAGCAGAAAACGGCTTCAAGGATCTCGGTGCTTCATGTCTTGTTGGAAAAATTGAAGAAATGACGGGTCTGAAGCTTGACGGACTTGCGCTTCTTCTTGAGGACGTCAGCAAAGCTGCCGCAACAGAGTATAACTCAAAGAGTGCCTTCCTCAAAAATAACGCATATAAGGGCGCATATAACACCGGAGTATTTGATAAGGGCGACATGGTGACCGTTGTTATCAGCTATCTGCTTGAAGCACTCTCCGTCAGCGAAAACGCAGCCGTTGTTGACAAGCTTCTCGGCACCGAAAACATCACAAAGGCAATTCTCAGTGTTTTCAAGGGTACCGACCCGGAGAAGAAAAAAATCAACTGGATGTATTATTTCGGCGAGGACACCGATTTTTCAAAGTATAACTTTGAAAAGGGAGTTGTCATAACACCGACTATCCAGTCACTGACCTATCCGAACAACTGGACAAAGGGTGCCGCCGAGTATATTGCCGCAAACCTTGATTCTGTCATTAATGACGCTCTCAAGGCTTCCGGCGAAAGCGGAACGCTTTCAGATGTTTTGAAGGCAAATCTCAATTTCTTCACGGGGGAAACGCTTGAAAAAATTAAAAACTCTGTTCTTGATCTTCTCAAGGATGCTGACAAAACTCTTGTTAACACTGCAAATGCTGTTCTTAGTCTTGACCTTTCCTCGCTTGAAAGCTACACCGCTCCGGCAGGAGAGCTGACGGCAAAGCAGTTTGCGTCCGAGCTTTCAAAAATTCTCTCCTCCGTTGAAGGTCTTGTGAACTGGCTGCTGTTCTCAAAGGATTACAGGTTCTTCACCGGAACGGAAAAGGACAGCGAGGGCAACTACATTTATAACGACATCATCACCGTCAAGGGTGCTGACGGCTATAAAAACGGTCTTGTTCCCGTTCTTGAGGCTATCGGATGCAGAAATCTTCCGGCGGCTGACGACAAAAACGCACTCAGCAAAGCGCTTGTTTCACTCTGTGAAAGGGTTGATGAAATCCTTTCCGACCCGGCAAACGAGGTTCTTGAGGTTCTTCCGAACGTGATTTACTTCATCAATGCAAACGGACTTACCGCAAGCGTTTATAATGCGCTCAGCGCCGTTTACGCTCTTTCCGCATCGCTCGAAAAGCTCGGAACAAAGGTTGATGTCAATGAACTTCTTGGATTTGACACCTCGGACCTTTCCGCCGAAAAGCTCTTTGAGCTTGCTCAGGAAAAGACGGGAATGGATCTTTCTCCCATTGCAGGAACATTCTCTGACCTTTGCGTTGGAACAATCAAGCAGTATCTTTCCGTCAGCGGCGAGTATGCCTATAAGATGGAGTACAACACGGAAACCGACCGCAAGGATATGGTTACTCTTATTCTCACATCTCTTGTTGAAACCGTTAAACTCAAAGGCAACGAGGAAAAGCTGCGCAAGCTTATCGGTAATAACACATATGATGCCGTTCTCGGAGTGATGAATCTGCGCAGGTTTGATATGCAGAAGATTGACTACAGAAATACCGAGTATGCCGATACTGACAAGACTTTCTCCGCTCTTGAGTCCTCAAAGCTCTTTGAGGGTTACAACAAATTCGGCCCGCTTTATCAAAAAGAGATGGCGCAGTATATTGCGGATAATATTGACAAATTCCTTGATAACCTCGTCTATCTTCTCGGAATACAGATTGACGGAAATTATGTTGCCTCATTCAAGGATATGATCAATGCGTTTGTGAACGGTTCTGTTTATAACAGCAAAAATGCACAGGCAATTCTTGATAAGCTCCTTGAATTCTCCGGAAAGATTGACGCAATGGACGGCGGCGCCCACATCAAAGCGCTCATTAAGGAGTCACTCGGCGTTGATCTTAATGCGTGGAATTCAATCAAAATTCCGGAATTTACCGATGACCGCGCAAAGTTTACCGCAGCACTCTGCAGCATCGCTCGTCCGCTTCAGCCCGTTCTTGAATGGATGCTTTTAAACAAGGACTTCAGCTTCTTTGTTGATGAAAACAAAGAGAATCTTGTGACGCTTCTCGGTGCTGAGGGCTATGCCTACGGCGTTATTCCGATTCTTGAAGCGCTTGATTGCAAGAATGTTCTCACTCCGGATGAATATTATTCCGCTGCCGAGACGAACGGCGATGCAATCATTACGGCCATTACAGAGCCGCTCTTTGACCGTCTTGATGACATCATGACAAACCCGGCGGAAAAAATAACGGAAATTCTGCCGCAGCTCATCTATTTTGTCAACAGCAACGGTCTTGATACCTGCTTCAAGAATGCACTTCATTCAGTATACGGAATTCTTAATGCGATTGCTCCGCTTGTTAAGGTTGACCTTTACAGCCTTATCAACATAAGGCTTGATGAGGTTACATTTGAAAGCCTGTTTAAGCTTCTGCTTGAAAACCTTTCAGAAAAGACCGGACAGAAGCTCACGGCCATTGAGATTGACTCTTTCGCCGAGCTGACAGTCGGAAAGCTTGTCAGCTACACCTCGGCTAACGGCGAAAAGGCATACAAAATGGTATATAGCGGTGAATTTTCAAAGGCTGAGCTTATAACCGTTATTGAAAGGCTTGCAATAAGATTCGTTATGCACGAGGATAACCGCGCAAAGCTTTTGACAATTCTCAAAGAAAATTGCAACATGAGCGCGGACGCTGAAAAATATATCAAAGCCGTGCTTGACCTCATTGCAACCTATGAAACAACATACTTCGGAATGGACAAATCACTCTTTGTTCTCTATGAAATATTCTATGGAGCCAACAAAGGCACTGACCACGCCGCAACGGGACTCAAAAATCTTAATGCAATGTGGAAAAAGATTCTTCAGAATTTGAATGGTTCTGATGACCCAAATGTTAAGGGGCTTGGAACGCTGATTGGAAATATTCTTGACAAGACCACCGGAGGAATTATTGATTCCGATGGAATTGCCTCAAAGGGCTTCATCGTCTTTTGGCAGAAGATTATTGAAATGTTCAAGAAAATCGGCGAGTTTTTCAAAAAGCTTTTTAAGTAACACAAAAAACAGTGGCTGCCTGAAAAAAGGCAGCCGCTGTTTTTTTCTGAGGGTCAAACAAAAATCCACGCACAGAATGCTTTTTAGTCTGCATTTTCAGAACAATCTCATTAAGCAGTGAAAGCCGTAAATGTAGCTACGGTTTATTAATTGCGCATTTGAAACAACGCAACAAAGCATTGCCGAATGCCGGCTTGAATTACGGAAGATTGACAATTTTGGTGATTTTGTGTGGAATTTATTAAACTTTAATTTGGTTGTTGCGTGTGTTGACAACGGTCAAATTGTGTGCTATATTTTTAACATGGTGTTGGTAATAAAACGCGGAGGTGCTTTGTGGAATCGAATGCGGATATGTCTTTAGTTAAATTGGTGAATTACAGACGTGTTTGGGATTATGTCCACAGCCACGGTGAAGAGACCATTCCGCAAATTTCAAAAGCAACCGGTTTAAGTCTTCCGACCGTTACAAGAGCCATTGAGTATAGCCTTGCAGAAGGAATCATGCACTCGGTTGGAATTGTCGGCGGCGAAAGAGGGAGGAAGGCTCAGCTTTATTCCCTTGCTCCCGATTATATGCACTTTGTGTTCGTTTCGATTCACAGCAATAAGCTGCATTTTGAAATCCACGATTTTTTAAGCCGTGTAATGCAAAAGGGAACCGTCATTGTTGATGACAAAACTGTTCTTTCAACGCTTTGCGCTCTGGCTGAAGAAGCCACCAAAAAAGATCCGCTTATCAAATTTTTGGGAATTGCTTTCTCCGGAGTTGTTTTTGAAGGTCGAATTGTTGAGTCTTTTGACTTTCCGTCGCTTGCTGGATTTCCTCTGGAGGAATTTCTTGAAAATGAATATTCGATAATGGTTGCCATTGAAAACGATCTTCATGCCGCTGTGGCGTGTTTTTCAAAATACGCGCCTGAATATAAAGCCGGTATTACAGTTGCCTTTTATTTTGGCAATGAAGGTTACGGCTCCGGAATTTTGATTGATGGAAAGCTTTTGCATGGTGTTTGCGGTTCTGCGGGTGAACTTCATAATGTTGTTACAACAAATAAAGATGAACGCTCAAGTCTCACTTACGCAGAAGCTTTGCGTTCATTAGTCACCATTTTGAATCCGGATAGAGTGGTTCTTTATCCAAACGGAAACACTGATTTTGAAGAAGTAAGAAAACTTGCGCTTATCGGCGTTCCCGAATATCAAGTTCCGCTGTTTATTGGGGGCAGAGATTTTACGACCGATACATTTATCGGATTGGTTGCTTTGTGCAAAGAAATGCTTATTGAACCGTATGCCAAAGTCCGTGTTCTCAAACTTGCAATTAAGTAATGTGAATATTAAGAAATTGATTGCTTCAATTTCTTTAATTTAAACCAATTAATAACGAGGTGTTATTAATTAACAGCCTTGTTAAAATATATGCCCAAGGAAGGAGGCTTCGAAAAAGGTTAGTTAATGCGTGTTTATCAAAAGACAGACAACATACTAAAT
>DJPI01000075.1 GCA_002438505.1 Ruminococcaceae bacterium UBA6416
AAATAAAAGGAAAGGCAAGAAACCGGGAGCCTAAATTCAGATGCTAGATTTTGCGGAAATTTTTAATGTTCTGCAAGAGGTTGGGTCATTGACACATCAACCCAACCATAATGCACCTTGCTTTCCAATTTGAAATATCCAATATCCAAAATCCAACATCTAACATCTATCTTGACAAATTCCGACATAAATGCTAGAATAAATTAAAGGCTCTGCACAGACTGAATGTCAGCCTCGCGGCAAGGCGGTGCCCTCCTTGAAAGCAAATCCCTATTTTCCGGAGGAAGCATTTTTATTACTTACCTCCGAGATTCACAAGGAGGGAGTGTTGTTCAATGGAAATATTGGCAATGCTTATTGTGCTTCTTATTGTAGCCACCGGTTACATAGTAGCAATAAAATAATAACGAGTAATAAAAAATAACCGCCCAATCCCCATTGTTGCGGTTATTTTTTAACTAACACTTTGAGGGCACCGCTTTCTGCAGAGCCTTTTTACATTTATATTATACTCAATCGCCGCTTGTTTGTCAAGCGGTTTTTTGTTGCTCAATGTATGGCCGCCTCAAGCGACCCCAATACGAATTCTGCTTTGTTTTAACGCTCTGCCATAATCAGCTCCTTTTTTGCATAAACATATTAGTGATTCATTCAAAGGAGAGGTTTCAATGATAATCCGCCTGAAAAAGCTTCACTTTCTTTTTGCCGCTTTGATTGTTCTTTGCGTTTCCTTTTTCCTTGCGCTCAAAGCGGAAAAGCCTGTCCGCCGGGTCTCTGCCGGGAATAACGAACGGGTTTTGCCCGTTGTGATGTATCACCATGTTACCGAAAAGCCCAAGCGCGCCGGAAAATATGTCATCAAAACCGAAGAGCTGCGCCGTGACCTTGAGTATATTGAAAAAAAAGGCTACACAACCGTTTGCGTTCAGGACTTGCTGGACTTCACAGACGGAAAAAAGGAGCTTCCGGAAAAGATTATTATGCTGACCTTTGACGATGGTTTTGAAAGCGTGATGGAGCTTGCCGAGCCGCTGCTCAAAGAAAAAAAGATGCGCGGCGTGCTTTTTGTTGTCGGAAGTATCACTGAAACCTACTCTGAAAACCATGACCAGAACGTGAATTACGCCTATCTCGGCTGGGACGATTTGAGTGCTCTTCAAAAGCGCGGCATCTTTGAAATTCAGAACCACACTTATGATATGCACAACCTGAACAAGTCCGGGCGCAAAGGAATGGCGCGCAAAAGCGGCGAAAGTCCGCTTGACTATGAAAACGCGCTGACCGATGACCTCACCCGGATGCAAAAGCTGCTTGAAGGCCGCAGCGGCATTGAGTCCTCGGCCATTGCTTATCCATATGGAAGCTATTCAAACCATACGCTTGAAATTGTTAAAAAGCTCGGTTTTCGCGCGTCATTCGTCTGCGAGGAGCGCGTGAACAGAATCACGCCCGGAGACGGCGACTGTCTGTTTGACCTCGGACGATTCAACCGCGCCTCCGGAAAAAGCACGGAAGAATTTTTTGAAAAGCTTGGGGTGTGACCGTGCTGAGGCTCACGCTCTAAAACACACTCAAATTTTCCTTGCAATAGTACATTTAATATGTTAGAATAGTACGGATAATGCAGCAACATTGTTGCAGTTTCAGATTTTTGGAAAATATGGGAGTTGAAAAGAATATGAAGTGCAGTTTTTGCGGCCATGAGCTTGAAAAGGGCTCAAACTTCTGCCCCGAATGCGGAACAATGATGAGCTTTGATGATGAACCGCAGGAGCAGAGCCAAGTCTCAGCCGAACAAAAATATGAACCCGACAGCGCCGATACATACGCAAAAAATCCCGTTGAAGGCGCCGTTCCCTCAAAACAGCCGGAAGAGGAGGAAGTCTCCGTTCCGGAATACATTCCCAAAGCGCCCTCCGCTTTTGAAGATTACAACACAATCAGAAGCAATGAGGAGGCCGCCGAGGCGAAAAATGAACCGGAAGAGGAGGATGACCCCTTTGCCGAGCTTCATCCGGATGACAAAAATGAAGGCGGTTTCGCGCCCTCATCCTCCGAGGATAATGAGCCGGAGGACATCTCGGACGATGATGATATGTATGTTAAAACAGGAAAAAGCAAAAAAGGAACGGCCGCCATTGCCGTCCTTGCCGTTATTCTTGTTGCGGTCATCGTTGTCGGCGTGAGCGCGGTCAAAAACGGACCTGATGGCATCCTCTCCGTTTTCAAAAGAGCGGAAACAACCGCAAGCCCGGACGCCGGAACCTCCGAGCCGTCAAGCGAAAGCACGGCGCCCTCCTCGGCGGAAAAAGCAACGGAGAAAACAACCGCAAAGGACGAAAGCAAAACGACCGTCTCAAAGCCCTCCGAAAGCAAAACAACCGCAAAGCCGGAAACAACAACCGGTGAAAGGAAAACAACCGCTCTCGCGTCAACAAAGCCTTCCTCAACAACCAAGGCTTACACAACAAGAGCCTATACCACAACAAGAAATTCAACAACAAAGCCTCAAACAACCGCCGCGCCGGCAACAACCGCTCAGTCGCTCAAAAAGCCGGACAAGTATTACAGCAGCGCAAAAACAAGATACGCCTCCGTCAACGGCATTTCAATGAGACTGCGCCCGTCCGCCTCCTCCGGCGTCAGAGCCTCCCTTTCAATCGGTGGAGAGGTTAAAGTGTATGCGGAAGAAAACGGCTTCTATTATGCTTATTATCCGCGCTACGGCGTTTACGGCTGGGTCAACGCAAAGTATCTTTCAAGTGAAAGACCCGTTGCTCAAAAGGAGGTCAAGGTCTCCGGCGTTGTTTCGCCCGATAAGACCTATTCAAGCCCGAAAACAAAAACCGTCACCGCCTCTGAGGGTCTCAGGCTCAGGAAGGGTCCCGGAACGGATTACTCAACCATCCGCTATCTCGGAAAGGGCTATCCCGTTTCCGTCAAGGGTGAAAGCAGCAAGAATCCCGGCTGGGTATATGTTACGGACATAACAAGAGGAATTTCGGGCTGGGTTTCCGCCGCATATCTTAAATGAGTGAATAAAACAAGAATATAAAAGGAGAACAAAAATGGTAACATTAAAAACACGCTGGACTCAAGGCGCAATGTGCGATGCTCCTCATCAGGAATATCCGCGTCCGCAGATGGTCAGAGAAAACTGGCTCAACCTCAATGGAATGTTTGATTACGCAATCACCGATGAAAACGCAGAATGGTTCACCGAGCCGGACGGAAAAATCCGCGTTCCCTTTGCCATTGAAAGCTGCCTTTCCGGCGTTTGCAAAAGAGTTGGCAAAAATCAGCGCCTCTGGTATAAAAAGACCTTCACCCTCCCCGAGTCATTCAAGGGAAAAAGAGTTCTCATCCACTTCGGCGCAATCGACTGGGAAAGCAAGATTTACGTCAACAAAAAGCTTGTTGCCTCCCATATCGGCGGCTACTGCCCGATTTCCGCAGACATCACGGACGCTCTTGAAAGCGGCGAAAACGAGCTTGTTGTCTGGGTCTATGACCCCACGGACGAGGGCTGGCAGAACCGCGGAAAGCAGGCAAGCTTCTCCCACGGCTTCTGGTACACCTCAACAACCGGAATTTGGCAGACCGTCTGGCTTGAGGCCGTTCCGGAAAGTTACATTGAAAAATATAAACTCACACCCGATATCGACAAGGGCGTTTTGAACATTGAAACAACCGTTTCCGGAGACGGAGAGCTTGAAATCACCGTTCTTGACGGGGAAACCGTTGTTTACAAAAAAGCGCTCAAAAAAAGCGACAGCGTTGAAATTCCGGACGCAAAGCTTTGGTCGCCGGAAAGCCCGTTCCTTTATGACTTTGTTCTCACGCTCAAAAGCAAAGAAAGCGTTGACACCGTCAAGGGATATTTCGGAATGAGGAAGTTCAGCATCGGTCAGCATGACGGCTACGCAAGACTCTTTCTCAACAACAAGCCGTATTTCCAGAAGGGTCTCCTTGACCAGGGCTATTGGAGTGACGGCGGTCTCACCGCACCGTGCGATGAGGCGCTGATTTATGACATTGAAGCAATGAAGCGTCTCGGCTTCAATATGCTCAGAAAGCACATCAAGGTTGAGCCGGAGCGCTGGTACTATCACTGCGACAGGCTCGGAATCATTGTCTGGCAGGACATGGTCAGCGGCGGAAAAGAGCTTGACGCTTTCCACGCCGGCTTTCTTCCGAACATTCAGGGCCTCATCAGCCCCATCATCTATTCAAGCCTCAAGGATAATAAATACGCAACCTTTCACCGCGACAGAATTGAATGGAGAACGCAGTTTGAGGAAGAGCTTTTTGAAATGATGGACTTCCTTCATAACCACACCTCAATCGGCTGCTGGGTTCCGTTCAACGAGGGCTGGGGTCAGTTTGACGCAAAGCGTATCGGTGACGCCGTCAAGAAAAAGGACCCGTCAAGAATTGTTGACCACGCGAGCGGATGGTATGACCAGAAGGGCTGCGATCTGCGCAGTATCCACCGCTACATCCTCCCCGTCACCGCGCCGAAATATGACGGCAGACCCTTTGTTCTGAGCGAATACGGCGGCTACAGCCAGATTCTTGACGGCCACGTTTGGAACAAGAGCAAGTCCTTTGGCTATCAGATGTATGAGAGCAAGGAAGCCCTCACCGCCGCCTACAGAAAGCTGCATGAAAAGCAGGTTATCCCGGCGATGAAAAAAGGCCTTTCCGCAACGGTTTATACTCAGGTTTCGGACGTTGAGTTTGAGGTCAACGGAATGCTGACCTATGACCGCGAGATTGTCAAGCTTGACGAGGACACCGTCAGAGAAATGAACGAAAAGCTCACATTCTGAGAATATAATAAAAGCAGGAGACACCCGTCAAGAGTGACTCCTGCTTTTTTCAACGGTTTTAAAAATTTTTTCAATCAGCCTTTTGTTTTGAGTAACCTTGTACTTGCTTGAAAGCGCAGCAATTTTCTTTTCCACCCACGGCATTTTGATATATTCAAGAACCTCGCTTTCATACTGCCTGAAAGCGTCCTCATCGTTTGTTGCTATTGTGCAGCGCTCAATGAGATAGATTGAGTTTCCGCTTTCAATGACCCGGCCGGTTCCGTGAGAGACGGAGCTGACTTTTTCAAAGAAGTCATCGTCATACATCTCATCGCCCTTTTTGGCCAGGTTGACCTCAAGCGCCTGCGTTGCAACAAGGTTAATGCTGCGGCAGTATTGCGCGTTAAGTGTGTCAATATCGGTTCCGTTCTGAAGCTTTTTTGCCATCGAGTAAAACTGTTCTTCAAGAGCGGATTTTTCCTTTTCCGTGAGTGGAACCGTTTCCCCCCTTGTGTTGACCTTGGTCAACGGAGCTTCAATCGCTTTGAAGCCAACATAAAGCTCAACAAAGCTCTGCTTGAGCTCATCCTGGGAAACCTCGTTTTTTCCGCCCTTTCCAAAATAATGGGAAACAATCTGCTTTTTCCCGGCCGAGGAAAGCTCGGCGTTTAAAACGTCCTCCTTGCTGACGCCTATGCTTTTGTAATGCGCACCGAAAAGGCTCCAAAGTCCGTCCGTTTTGCTGTTCGCATCGCTTTTGAGATATTGCTCGGTTTTGATTTTGTTTTCCTTCATGAAGTTCTGAACCGCAACATACCTTTTGCAAAGCTCATATGCAGCCGAAAGGACGTTTTCCTTTGTGTTCTCTTTTATCGAGTACGCCTTTGGATTCGCCGTGACGCAGTCAAGGTAATAGGCAAAAATACCCTTTGAAACGCCCGTGTTTTCAATCACGAGCGGATTTTTTCCGCCGAGACCGCAGGAGCAAAGCGAAAAAACCAGCGCACACAAAAGCAAAAGGGGAAAGACCTTTTTCACTGTTCCTTTTTTCATCAGCTTTCCGCCTCGGCGCCCTTCATGTCAAAGCGATAAATTTCCTGCTCTTCAATGTCGATATTCCGAACGATAATGGGCTTGATTCCGGCGTTTGCGGTGATTGTTGTTATGAGCGCCTTTGCAAGCGGGAAAAGCTCCTTGAACGTGTCAACGTGAACAAACTCCTTTTCAACCCCGCTCTTGATTTCAAAAATACCCTTAACCTCAACGGTGATGTTCAAAACGTCCGGGTGGTCTTTGTCAAGAACCTCAATGCAGAGCGTTGCCTCGCAGACCGAGCCGTTGGTATATTTGACGTTATGGGAAACCTTGTTGTTGAGCTTGAGCTGAACGGTGGACTGAACAAAGTTGTTGAATGTTATCCGGCTGACTTTATATGCTTTGAGCTGAACATTGGTCATTTTCATTCTCCTTGGTTAAATTATTTTCATTTTTGACAAAGCAGAGGCGTGCTTTCCGAGGTACTCCCGGTAAAGCAGCGGAAAAACAAGCCCCTCATAAACATAGAAAAGTGCGCGACCCTTTTTTGGTGAAGGAGCCGGAACGGAGGACACGTTCACGCCGACAAGCGAGGCTATCACCGATGCGCGCATAAGGTGAAAGTCACTTGAGATGAAGGCGATTTTCGGCTCCGTTTTATCCTTTTGCTCCTCAATAATTTTTTTTGCGTTGACAAAGTTTTCAAATGTTGTTTGTGATTTGTCCTCAAGCAGAATTCTTCCGCTTTCAATGCCGTTTTGGATGAGGATATCCTTGATTGCCTGAGCCTCGCTTTTTGTCTGATCCTCATGGACAATTCCGCCGCAGCAGATTGCCTTCACGCTTTTGTGCTCAGTCAAAAATTTTGCAGCAGCCTCTGCACGCAGGCGCAGCATTTCATCCGGGGTGTCACCCTTGACGCGGCAGCCGAGGATTAAAAGATAATCCGGCGTTCCGGAAAGGCTTCCGTTTTTTGCGGCGGCCTCACACGCGGCAAAACCGGCGCAAAGCCCGGCGAGTGCGGCAGCCGAGGCGGCAAAAGCAGCGTTTATAACTTTCATCCGTATCACTCCAAAAATTATTTGCTTTCATTTTATCACAGTTTTCCGAATATTGGAACGCTTTAGCGCACATTTTTGAAATGATTTAAATCATGTTTAAATAAGCGAGGATAATATATCTCATTATCATAAAATATTTGTGATAAGCTTAAACTATATTATAGAAAACATTGACTAAAAGGAGAAAATTTATATGTGCGGAATAGTTGGCTACACAGGAAAAAACCGTGCGGTGCCATATCTTCTTGATGGGCTTTCAAAGCTTGAATACCGCGGTTATGATTCGGCCGGAATTGCAATAATTGAAAACGGAGAGCTGAATGTTACCAAAAAAAGCGGACGGCTGAGCGTTCTTGAAAACGAGCTTTCAAAGCGCGGCGAAAGCCCGGCAACGGTCGGAATCGGCCACACACGCTGGGCAACACACGGAAAGCCGAGTGACGAAAACGCCCATCCCCACTTGAGCGAAAACAGCCTTTTTGCCGTTGTTCATAACGGTATCATTGAAAATTACGCCCCGGTCAAGGAACGGCTTGAAAGCGAGGGAATCCGCTTTTCCTCTGAGACGGACACGGAGGTCATCTCTCAGCTGCTTGAAAAAAACTATGACGGCTCCTTCCTTTCCGCGGTTTTGAAAACTCTGCCGATGCTTGAGGGCGCATACGCACTCGCCGTCCTTTGCAAAGACGAGCCGGAAACAATGATTTGCGCAAAAAAGGCAAGTCCGCTCGTCCTTGGAATGAACGAGGAGGGCGTTTTTGCCGCTTCGGACGTCACCGCCGTTTTGAAGCACACAAGAGATATATATAAGCTTTCAGACGGTGAGATAGCCGTTTGCAAGCCCGGTTCGTTGAGCTTTTATTCCCCGGACGGAGCGCCGGTTCAAAAAAGCAGCGAGCGCATCAATTGGAGCGCGGAGGACGCGCAGAAGGGCGGATATGACCACTTCATGCTTAAAGAAATTTTTGAGCAGCCGGCCGCTTTCTCCGCAACGGTCAACAAACATATTCACGGCGGAAAAATCAGCTTTGAAAGCCTCCCGTTTTCAAAGGAAGAGATTAAAAAGTTCAGCCGAATCGTCATCACCGCTTGCGGCTCTGCTTACCACACCGGAATTGTCGGAAAATATATTTTTGAGTCTCTCACAAGGATTCCGACCGAGGTTGACATTGCCTCCGAATTCAGATACCGCAACCCGATACTTGACAAGAACACCCTTGTTATAATCATCAGCCAGAGCGGAGAAACGGCGGACACCCTCGCGGCTCTGAGGCTTGCAAAGGAAAAAGGCGCACGCGTTCTTTCCGTTGTCAATGTTGTCGGAAGCACGATTGCAAACGAGAGTGACGGCGTTATTTATACCGCCGCAGGGCCGGAGATTGCCGTTGCAACAACAAAGGCCTATTCAACTCAGCTTGCGGTTCTTTATCTTCTTTGCGGTTTCTTTGCAAACGAGCGCGGTCTTATGGACGAGGAGGCCCTTTCGGAATATCTTCATGAGCTTCAGAGCGTTCCGAAAAAAATCAATGAAGTTCTTGAGGCGAACCGCGAACGCGCAAAGGAGCTTGCAAAGCTCTTTGTTCCGCTTGACCACGCCTATTACATTGGTCGAGGCCTTGACTATGCCGCAGCGGCAGAAGGCTCGCTCAAAATGAAGGAGATAAGCTATATTCACTCTGAGGCATACGCCGCCGGTGAGCTTAAGCACGGAACCATCTCCCTTGTTGAAAACGGAACCCTCATTGTTGCCCTCGCCTGCCACGAGCCGCTTTTTGCAAAAACAATGAGCAATATCCGTGAGGTTGTTTCGCGCGGGGCGCGCATTCTTGCCGTAACAACGGAGGAGCACAGGAACGATATGAAGGACCTTGACTTTGTTTTGACCGTTCCAAAAACTCTTTTGCCGTTCTGCGCCTCGCTTGAGGTTGTTGTTTTGCAGCTTCTTGCATATTACGCCTCGCTTTTCCGCGGCTGCGATATTGACAAGCCACGCAATCTTGCAAAGTCTGTAACGGTTGAATAATAAGAATAAGCAGCAAGAACAGCCGCCGGTTTTAAAAGCCGGCGGTTTCCGCAAATTTCCGGGTGAACAAGATGTAAAAAATGCTCGCATAGTGTTGAAATTTCGGTTTGCTTAGAGTATAATTCATGGTGTATGTTAAAGAATTGGGGGCTTTTGGCCGACCCGATTCAGGCTCGGAATTTTTTTGCGGCCGCCGTTAAACGTGCGGCTTTCAAACACTGTCGGGAGGCTGAATAATGGCTAAAATCAACTTTTCGCTTGAAGCGAACGGATATTCCGTCCGCGAGGTTGACAAGTATATTGACCTGCTTCAAAGCGAATATAACAACGCAATTTCCTGGGGCGAGGAAATGGAAAGCAAGCTTAAAAAGCTTGAGGAAAACATTAAGGATCTCGGAATGTATTTCACCATTGACGAGGACAATCAGAATGAGGTTATCCGCCGCGTTTTTGAAGAGCTGACCGCAACGGTTGAAAAGGTTAAACAAAACGCCGAGGACAAGGCGCAGCAGATTATTGACGCCGCCAACGAAAAAAGCCGCAACATTGTCCGCCAGGCGATGGAAAACTCGGTTGAAATCAGGACGGAGAACACAACCATCATGAAAAACCTCAAAAGCATTAATGAGATGATATCCGTCATTCTTGAAAAGGGTATTCAGTAAGGCGCCAAAATTAAGGATGTGATTTGATTGGCAGGCTACAGACCAAAAAGTCTTGATGAGCTTAATAATTTATACGGCAAAGCTATCTCAGCCGAAAACGAGATTAAAAAAAGCTCCTCGCTGCTGAAAAATGAGGTGCTTTCCGATATCAGCGGCGGCGAAAAGGCTGCGCCGGAAAGGCCGCAGCGCACTCCGGAGCAGAAAAGCAGCGGCTTTTCAACCGATATTGACGACTTTATCCGCAGGTTCTCCGGTGAAGGCGGAGCGTCCTCTTTGAGTGATACGGTTTCAAAAAGGCCGGCGTCACAGCCTCCGCGTCCGGAACCCGAGCAGCACCTTTCTGCGCCGGAAAACTCCGCTGACAGCGCAAAGCAGGAAAACCTCTCCGGACTTATGAACGACTATGTTCGCATAATGAACGGTGAGGACGATGAGGACGAGGACGAAGATGACGGCGCTTTCTCTTCAAGAAAGCCCATTTTTAAAAGCCGCCGCAACGATAAAAAAGGAAAAAAGAAAAACTCAAAGGATATCATTCAGGACAACACCGAACCGGCGCTTGAGGAGCCCCCGGTGAAGCCGGAAACGCAGGAGGCCTTTTCCGCTCCTGCCGCCCCCACTGAGCCCGAGCCTTATCCCGCATTTGAAAGCAGAAATTCTTTTGAAAACCGGGAAGACAAGGCTTCCTTTGCCTTTTCCGCAAAGTCGGCGCAAAAGCCGGAAGCCGGAAGCGAATTGCGCACGGAACCCCGGCTGAATGTTGAACCTCAGGAAAATGAAAATCCGAACCAAGCTTCCTTCCCTTTGAAAAAGGAAGGTGAGGAAAACGGAACCGGAGAAAATTTTGAAGAGCCGTTTGAGCGCATTCCGGACGGAAGTGAGGATTTTGCTTTCGGCGCCGCACCGGAACCGCGCCTTTCACGCGCAGCCGTTGCCGGAAAAGTCATTCTCAGCGTTTTGCTTGTGCTTACACTTTTTGCAACCGTACTGACTGGGGTCGGCGTCTTTTCCGTCAACAGTGAGCGTGCGCTCCCAGGCGGAATTCTGACCTTCTGCGCAACAAACCCCTATGAGAGTGCAGAAATCAAGAGCAATGACTTCATCATCTGCAAAAAGCGTGATTATGTGAATGACGGCGAAAGGGTCATCTATATCAACCGCGAGCTGCGCTCCTTCTCTTTCGGCGTTAAAGACGGAGAAAAGACCGACTCCGAAGGCAATGTCTACTATGAAGTTTCCTCTGAGACGGTTGAAAAAAACAATGTTCTCGGCGTTGTTGTCAAAACCGTTCCGAAGCTCGGAAAATTCGTCCGCATAGTCATTGAAAATTACCTGTTTGTTCTCCTTGGTCTTGTTGCTTTGGCCATTGCTTTAACGCTTGTTATCTGCCTTGCGTTCAGAAAACGCCACTATGACGATTATTACTATGACGATGACTTTGACGAGGACGAGAACGGCAGCGGTGAACAGCCCGTTTTGCACGAGACAGAAAGCGCCGCAGCCGACCGCGCAGAAAGCGATGATGAAGATTTTGAGGAAAACTCGCTTTACAGCGGCATTGAGTAATTTTTTATAAAACGTATATCACGGAATGAACGGCAACGTATTTTCTTTCCGTGATATTCTTTTTTTAGTTACGTTTAAGTCTGAAATAATAATATGATAACAACGAGTTCATAACTTGTTAAAAAACTGTCGGTTCGTGTCGGTTTTCCGTCCGTCCGCGGCTGAATTAAATCGGAAGCATGAAAAATGCTTTGCAACCCAAAAAGCGAGGTGAAAACATTGAACAAGGAAGAATTTGGAAAGGCTGTTGGTGACGCTTTCAGCAAGGCGCTGCAGTTCATCATTGACGGCTTCAAGAACATGGACTTTAAGTCATTCTTTGACGAGTTTGTGAAGCTCATTAAATCCGTTCTTTAAGGAAGTTAAAACGCCGCCCGGAGCAATAAAGTTCCGGGCGGTATTTTTTTGCTGTATTCATTCCTCAATTCAGAACATTTTCTTGAGCATATAAAGGTCAATGCAGCCAATGGGACATATGGGCACCGACCGCATATTTCATAGCGTTATGCAAATCTAAGTTGTCCGAAAGTTAACAACGACTTAAAATCACTGTACATAGTCTCAGTAACATAATGCGGTATACGCAATTTCTGTTCGGTTTTTATTAACTCGTCTATAGCTAGGTGTTCAACAATTTTTTCAAAGTCAATGCGTTCCAGCACCTTTTTTGTGTATGGCCTTTTTGCGTCCAAAAAAGCTATACTTGTAAGAAAGTTTTTGACCTTTTCAGAGTTTAGCAACAGCATGGCAACATACGCTATATCATAATCATCAAATCCGATAAAATAGCTTGTATCATCTGTCATAACCGGCTTTCCATCGTCTAAATATAGGACAGAAAACAGGGGCAGTTTATAAAAACCGCTTTTCCCTACTTTATATCTCGAATACGAATAATTCCCTACTCCAAACATAGAAAAAGGTGGCGCACCGTTATATATTGAGCTCTTTCTTTTTTCAAACAGTTCAAGATTGCTGTTCAGATACTCCCATGTCTTTGGCACCTCGCGCTCAAGATGTCCGGTTTTTTCACGCGCTTTTCTTTGTGTAACAATAACATACTTTGAAAAGCTGTGTATTACCGGCGCTTTGAACATACTGCTTTTAATAAGCGGAAACACAATATCATCTTCAATCTGGACAACCTCTTTGTTTCCGTTTATGAGCATTCCGTTTTGCTTAGTTAGTTCCATAACTTTAGAACAATCATGCTTCACGCCTTGACGCCATTCAAAGCAGCATTGCCCATCAAAACTCTCAGCACCAATGTCAAAATTGTTGTAGAATTGGCCGTTTGCATATCTAAGCTTTGCTTTTGCTACCTCAGGACTTTCAAAATCATAAATGTTGCAAATGTCTGGTGAAGCATCGCATTCCGAAAGCTGAATAACTAGAACACAAGCACTGGCATTAACGCCAAAAACTTTAGTTGCATCAAACTCCAACATATCGCAAGAACGGAAGCTTATATTATTCCTCTTTAATTCTTTGAAAATGTTTCTTGCAACAGATGTTTTGCAAAGCATCGCTATGACCGCATTTGAGTTCTTGTATTCATCTATAAGCTGTAAAATAATATATTCGCAAATATCAAAATTGCTTGACCCTGTTATAGCATCAATTCCTCTTAGCCCCTTAAAATTTGTCTTAATTGGCAAATTATCAGAACCAAGAGTCGAAAGCGTGCTGTTGTTGACCCAAGGAGGATTGCCGATGACGAGCACTTGTTTTTTATCTTGTATCAAGGTTTTTGAGGAAACAGCAAAAAATCGGAGTTGATGATCCTAACTCTATTACTGCTTACTGACTTCTCACAAATACTGCAATATTCCGGATTTATTTCAATCCAATAATATTCATTTGCATTAAAAATCAAACTGCTCTTCAGAAATCCACCAACACCGCAAGTCGGCTCCACGATTGCAGAGGGTTTTATGTGCCGGTAATCCTTCAAATAAGAGCAAACCCTTTCTGCAAAATTAACAGGAGTTTGATAATCGCCGTATTCGCGTTTACCACTCACTGTTGACAACTCCTTTAACACTGTTATTCAACGATATAACCCTCGAATACTGTAATCGCCACTGCAACGCATTACTGATAGTTAAATATCCCTGTTCCGGCGGACAACTAAGAATTTCATCGGCAAGCTCATTGTAAACCACTTCATCGCCCGGAACATTCTTGTCCAGCAAAAAGCCTATAATATCTTCTTTGTTTGCACCATCATAAATCATTTCGCGTAAACGCTTTGTAATGGTAAAATCAGCTGTTCTTTCCTTGCAAATAAATGTGCAATGGGTAAAGCGCAATGTGCAAGAAACATTAGTGTCCTGCTTTTCATAAACAAAGACAAGCAGGTTGTAACCCAAGCCAAAGATTTTTTGCCGTGCGTTTTTAAAAGGGCAGCTTGATTGCGGCTGTGTTATCGAGGTTACTTTTATGTCAGTTTGAATATCGGGCTGCGGAAGATCAATTCCTTTTGCGCTATTGCCAACTTCGACCTCATACTGTGATTGTATAAAGACATGTGTGAAAATTTTGCGGGAAGGAACAGACCATATTGCCAACTTCGACCTCATACTGTGATTGTATAAAGTGCTTGAATTTGTGTTCAACATATGTTCCAACAGCCTTGCCATCGGTAACTCCTATGAGCTTGTCATGATTTATTTTGCTTTCTCTTTCACAAAAATTTCTTGCAGCCTGAATCAGCTCATCTGTTGTCAATGCCAGTTTCACGGTAGTTGCCTCCTTTTCTATGTCATATAAATAATAACAAAACGGTGTTTATAACAATGATATTGTTACTGTTAAATTGCAAAATTCATGCTTTGTCATGTCTGTCTCAGAAAATCTACATTGCACTTCACAAACACGACCGTTTTCAGCAAACCCCGATGATATTCAAAATAACGGACGGGCTATTAAGAAGTATGCCGTCCGTTATCCGTTCCCTGGTTCAGAACATTTTCTTGAGCATATAAAGGTCAATGCAGCCAATGGGACAGGCGGCGTGGCATTTTCCGCAGCCAACGCACTTGTCATAATCAACCTTTGCGCAGAAGTTTTCAACCGTGACCGCGCCGGCTTCGCACGCCTTGACGCACTTCATGCAGCCGATGCAGCCGGCCTTGCACTGCTTTCTTGTCTGGGCGCCCTTGTCGTGGTTTTTGCAGAGAACCGCAGCCTTGATGGTGTCCAAAGGAAAAAGGTCAATGAGCTGCCTCGGGCAGGTTTTAATGCACTTTTTGCAGGCACGACACTTGCTCGGGTTGATTCTTGCAACACCGTCGCAAATGAAGATTGCATCATACGGGCAAACCTCAACGCAGTCTCCGAAACCGATGCAGCCGTGGACGCAGGTTTTCGGTCCGCCAAAAAGCTGTGTTGCCATCTTGCAGGAGCGAACGCCGCTGTATTCAAGCTTTTCCGGAGTGTTCTCCCTGTTGCCCTGACACATTACGGCCGCAACCATCGGAGTGATTTTTCCGGCCTCAAGACCCATGATTTTTCCAATCTGAGCGGCAACATCGTTTCCGCCCGGAATGCAAAGGCTGCACTCCTTTGTTTCGCCCTTTGAAAGCGCGGCTGCGTAACCGTCACAGCCGGTGAAGCCGCAGGCGCCGCAGTTCGCTCCGGGGAGACATTCGCGGATTTTCTCGGCCTTTTCGTCAACGGGAACGGCAAACACCGCCGAGGCAACGGCAAGGCCGATTCCGGCAACAAGTCCGATTGCGGCAACGATAACAACGGGAATGATAATATCCATTATTACGCCACCCCCTTAACCGAAAATGTTGTCAACAATGCCGGTGAAGCCCAAAAATGAGACCGAAACCAGCGAGGCGGCAACAAGCGTTATCGGAAGGCCGCGCATAAACTTCGGAATGTCGCAGCTTTCCATCCTTTCGCGGACACCGGCAAACATGACCATTGCAAGCATGAAGCCGAGTCCGGCGCCGACCGAGTTGAACATCGACTGGGCGAAATTATATCCGTTGTCAATGTTGAGGATAACAACGCCGAGGACGGCGCAGTTTGTTGTGATGAGGGGAAGATAAATTCCCAGTGCGTTATAAAGCGAGGGAATATACTTTTTGAGGATGATTTCAACAAGCTGAACAAGAGCCGCAATAACAAGAATAAACACTATCGTCTGAAGATATGAAAGGTTTTTGCTTTCAAGCAGAGTGTTTATCGGATAGCAAACGGCAGTTGAAAGCGCCATAACAAAAATTACGGCCGCGCTCATTCCAACGGCGGTGTTGAGCTTTTTTGAAACGCCGAGGAACGGACAGATTCCAAGGAACTTTGCAAGAACAAAGTTTTGAGTCAGAATCGCCGTCATGAGTATTGCAAGAAGTCCTTTTGTCATTTCCATCAGTTCAAGCCCTCCTTACCATCGCCGGAAAAATCCGCTGATTCATGTTCCTTTTTGTTGAGCGTGCAGGTTGCGGCCATCGGGCAAGCCTCACAGCCGCGAAGCTCCGCTCTGGGCTTTCCTTTGCTTTCCGCAATTTTGTTGACCGTTGCCATGAGAACGCCGAAAACGAAGAAGCCTCCCGGAGGAAGAATGAAAATGAGCATCGGGTTCTGGGAAAGGAACGGAATGCTCAGACCGAGGAATGAGCCTGCGCCGAGAATTTCGCGGACGGTACTCATGAGAAACAGTGCCGTTGTGAAGCCGACTCCCATTCCGAGTCCGTCAACGGCGGAAGCAAGAACGGGATTTTTGCTTGCGAACGCTTCCGCTCTTCCGAGGATGATGCAGTTGACAACAATCAGCGGAAGATAAACGCCGAGCTGCTCGTCAAGGTCGGGCGCAAATGCTTTGACAAGCATCTGAACGATTGTAACGAACGAGGCAATGACAACAACATATGCCGGGATGCGCACCTTGTCCGGAATAACCTTCCTCAGCGCGGAAATTGCAATGTTTGAACAGACAAGAACGATTGAGGCGGCAACGCCCATTCCGAGAGCAGATTCAACCGAGGTTGTTGTTGCAAGGGTCGGGCAGGTTCCGAGAACGAGCCGCAAAGTCGGATTTTCCGCAAGGATACCTTTTGAAAACTCCTTGCCGAGAGATCTTTTTTCAGCCATTGAGAGCACCTCCCTTAACAGTTTCAAAAGCGGCCAGTGCTGCGTTGACGGCGGAAACAACCGCCTTTGAGGTTATCGTTGCCGCAGTGATTGCCTGAATGTTCTGGCCATCGTTTGAGGTTTTGTTCACCGTGAGAGTTCCGCTTTTTCCAATGAAGCGGTTTTTGAAGTCCGGCTTGGTGCTGTTTGCGCCGAGTCCGGGCGTTTCATCATGAGAGAGAATTTCAATTCCGGTAACGGTTCCCTCTGTGTCCGTTCCAACCATAACCAAAACCGTTCCGCCGTAACCCTTTGCAGAGGAGGTGAAAACATAGCCAACGGTGTTTGTGCCGTCGCTTCCGGTGCAGTATGTTATGCCGTTTTCAAGCGTGGTAACGTCTGAAAACTCCTTGGCTTTCGGGAGGACAAGCGAGCGCGAGGCGTTCTCCTTTTGAACGGAGTTGTCTGCAATCTTCTGCGCGGTAACGCTGTTTGTGAGCGCAAGAAGAGCAGTTGCAACAAGGCAGATGACAAAAAGAGCAACCGTTGGAACAAGAATTGCCTTTGGCGTTATTTTTTTCATGCCTTTGCCGCCTCCTTTTCAGTTTTTTCCTTTTTCTCTTTAACAAAGCCGAACGGCTTTGAGGTTGTGAGACGTTCAATATGTGGAACAAGAATGTTCATGAGTATAATTGAGAACGAGACGCCCTCCGGAAGAGAGCCGAAAAGACGGATGACCGAGGTGATAAGACCGCAGCCGATTCCGAAAACGATGCGTCCTTTGAGGTTTATCGGTGAGGTCACATAGTCCGTTGCCATGAAGAACGCGCCGAGCAGAAGTCCGCCGCCGAGCAGCTCATAGGCAACAAAGCTCAGGTTGCCCTTGCCCGCAATGAGCATACAAACCGCAACGGTTCCGATGAATGAAAACGGAATCGCCGGAGAGATGACCCTTCTCAAAAGAAGATACATTGCACCGGCAATGAGCGCGAGCGAGCAAACCTCGCCCATTGAGCCGCCGTGATAGCCGATGAGCATTTGAGTGAGAGTTGGAAGTTCACCGGCAAGAGAGAGGTCGCCGCCTTTTGCCGCCGCAAGAGATGCCATCGGCGTTGCGGTTGTCACCGCGTCAGCAACCGACCACTTGACTGCGAACGGAGCAACCCATTTTGCCATAGCCGTTGGGAATGATACCATGAGGATGATTCTTGCCGTCATTGCCGGATTGACAAAGTTCTGGCCGATTCCGCCGAACATCTGCTTAACAACAACGATTGCAATAATGCTTCCGATTGCTCCGATCCACAAAGGAAGCGTTGACGGAAGGTTAAGCGCAAGAATGAGGCCGGTGACAACGGCGGAAAGATCGCCGAGCGTTCCGTTCCTTTTCATAACTTTTCTTGAAACATACTCCGCAAGAACGGCCGTTCCGACCGTTGTTGCGGCAAGAGCAAGCGCCCGCGCGCCGAAATAAACAACAGACATTATGAGCGCCGGAACAAGCGCAATGATAACGTCAAGCATGATGCCGGTTGTTGTCTCGCTTGAGCGGACGTGCGGCGAGGGGCTGACTGTGAGTTTTTTTGCCATTATTTTGCACTCTCCTCTCTGAGCACCTGCTTTGCAAGTCTCATATATTGAACAAGCGGACGGCCTGACGGGCAGGCATATGCGCATGAGCCGCACTCCATGCAAACGGAAACAAAGCTTCTTTCAAGGCCTTCTTTGTCTCTGATTTTTGCAAAGCGTTCAATGAGCGTTGGCATAAGGCTCATCGGGCAAACCTCAACGCAGCGGCCGCAGCGGATGCAGTCGCGTTCGGGCTTGACGGCTCCTTTTTTGTCTGCAAAAGCAAGAATGGCATTGTTCTGCTTGCAGATTGGAGCGTTTGTGTCGCAGATTGCAATGCCCATCATCGGGCCGCCGCAGATGATCTTGCGCGGTTCTTCCTTAAAGCCGCCGCAATAGTCAATAATGTCCTGAATGTTGATTCCTATTGGAACGCGCAGGTTTTTCGGCGTTTTGATTGCCGAGCCGTCAACGGTTATCGAGCGGCTTATCAGCGGCTTTCCCGTTTCAAGGTAGCGTTCAACGAAAGCAACCGAGGCAACATTCATAACAACGCAGCCGACATCGGCCGGAAGCTTTCCGGGCGGAACACGCCTGCCCGTTGCGGAAAGAACCATCATCTTTTCAGCGCCCTGCGGATATCTCGACCTGAGCGCCATGATTTTGACCGAATCATCGTGCTTTTCGTCAATGAGCTTTTGAAAAATTTCAATCGCCTTGGGCTTGTTGTCCTCAACGGCAATGACAACCTCTTTGAAGCCGAGGAGCTTTTTAAGGGTAAAAACGCCGTTGATGACATTCTCTGAGTTTTCAACGCATTCGCGGTAGTCAACGGTGATGAACGGCTCACATTCGGCGGCATTGACAATAAGGGTGTCAACATTCTTGTCCGCCGGAAAGTTAAGCTTAACGTGAGTTGGGAATCCGGCTCCGCCGAGGCCGACAAGGCCTGACGCACGGACGGCTTTAATCAGTTCTTCGCGGTTTGTAACAATCGGCGGCTTAACGCCCTCATAAAGGCGCATTTCTCCGTCCGATTCAACGGTAACACCCTTTGTGATGATACCGTTGGCAAGCTTGACGTCTCCAACGGCTTTGACAACGCCGGAAATTGTGGCGTGAATCGGTGCGGAAACAAACTTGTCGCTGTCACCGATAACCTGACCCACAGAAACCGTGTCTCCAACCTTGACGGTTGGGATGCATGGCGCACCGATGTGCTGCTGCATCGGAAGAACAACCGTGTTTGGAACGGGCATTCTTTCAACCGGCATTTCAGCGGTGTGCTTGTTTGGGGCAACATTAACGCCGCCGCGCCCCTTTGCGCGCGCAAAGATAATTCCGGGAATAGTTTTTTTCATTCTGTCATCTCCAAATCTCTGTGACTTCCGGCGCCATTCAAAGAACAAACGCCGGTCTTTTTGAATTGTTCGGTCAAGCGGGGCATAACGGCGTTGAGAACCGCGCCGGTCAGCGTTCCGCTGATGACCGCAAAGGACAAAAGGTATTTACCGTAGCCGAGCATTGCCGCGCCGGAAAGAGCGCAGGCACAAAAAAGCTGGCCAAGATTGAAGCAGACGGCGCAAAGAACGCCGATTCCGATAAAGCTTATCGCTCCACCCTGCTTTTTAATTGTGAAGCACAGCGCAAAAGCGCTTAAAACTCCGCCACAAAGGCTCATAAAGAACGCGGCAGCGCCCCTTGTGACAAGCGCAAAAAGCGCTTTGAGCAGCGTTATATAAAGTGCGCCGGAAAAGCCGAAAACGCTTCCGGCAAACATTGTGACAATGTTTGAAAGGCCGATTTTTGCCCCGGCTGGCAGGAAAGGAACGGCCGGAAAAATCACGTTTTCAAGTCCGCCGAGAACAAGACACAGCGCACCGAGCAGGCCAAAAACACAAACCTTTTTTGTTTTTGAAAAATCACGAGGCAACCGCATCGAAATTTTCCTTTTCTTTTTTGCTTTCAATTCTGACAACAACCTTGTTCGGAAGACACGCGGCGGTGTCTCCGTTTTTTGAAAGATGTCCGCTCTTTTCGCAGAGCTTATCCGGGCAGGTTGAGGAAATGAAGGAAATTTTCCCCCTTTCAACAAGAAGAACGCAGCCGTTCACCTCAAGCTCATATCCCTTTTCAACGGCGGGAAGGTCAATTTCCGCCTGCCTTTCCCCGTCTTTATAAACAACGGCAAAGCAGCCGTCCGAGCCGGAAAAAAGCGGAAGAAGAAACAGCAGAGCGCTCAGCGCGGAAAAAAGCAGGATTATCAGTAAATCGCCTTTTTTAAGGCCGATGGAATTTTTCATTTTGTCTTTTCAAAATCTATATCGCCATAGGTTGAAACATTGAGATCCTTGTCAACAAAGACCGCCGCGGCGGAGTATTCATCAAGCAAGGGCTTGCTCTTTTCCTCGCCGAGAATGAAGCAGGCCGTTGAAAGCGCATCACTCAAAAGGCCGCTTTTGCAAAGGACGGTAACGCTTGAAAGGCCGCTGTCCGCCGGATAGCCGGTGTTGGCGTCAAGAATGTGGTGATATCGCTTTCCGTCTTTTTCAAAGTATTTTTCATAGTCGCCGGAGGTTGAAACAAAGCCCTCGGAAAGGCTGATAACGCCGATATATGCGTTTTCCTCCCTCGGATGGCGGACGGCAACGCGCCATTTGTCGCCGAGCTTGTTGCGCTTTCCGTAGGCAAGGATGCTTCCGCCAACGGAAATCACCGCGCCTTTAACGCCGCTTTTTTCAAGGTAGGCCTTTGCCGCGTCGCAGGCTGCGCCCTTTCCGACGGCGCCAAGGTCAAGGCTCTGACCCTTTTTAAGCGTGACCGTTTTTGAGTCCGCCTGAATTTTTTCATAGTCAACAAGTGAGAGAGCCTTTTGAATGTCTTTTTCGGCGGGTACTTCCTGCGCACCGGAGTCAAAATTCCAAAGCGAGGAAAGCGGAGCTATTGAAAGGTCAAAAGCACCGGCGCTCATTTCAGAAATTTTCCGGCATTTTTGAACAATTTCAGCGCAGACGGCGTTTTGAACAAAGCCGTTTTTGTTGAGCGCGGAAACGGCGGAGGAATCAATCTTTCTTGAAATAATCTTTTCAAGGTTGTCAATTCCGTTTTTGACCGCGTCAAGCTTTTTGAATGTGTCATCGCCATAAAGCTTGATAGTTACAACGCTGCCCATTGAAAAACCGCTTTTCTGTTCAAGGTTATAATCCTTTTTAAAGGAGTGAAAAATAATAATGCCGACGATTGCGGCGGCAAGAAGAACGCCGGAAAGAACAATGCAAAGAATCTTTTTTTTCTTACTCATAAAGGCCTCCTTTGTTGCCGTGAACAACTCTTTTTATTGTATACTATCCGGCGAAAAATTTCAAGACAAAACGCGCTATTATCCGACAAATATTGTGCTTGCTTTACGCACCGTTTGCTGATATAATTATATTGGATATTGCAGAAGGAAACCTGCCGCAATTATCCAAGGAGGAAATACGATGGATTTTAATTTATCAATACCCGTGAAGGTTATCAGCTCTGAAAACTGCGTTCTCAAAAACGCTTCTCTGCTCTCTTCTTTCGGAAAGCAGTGTCTCATTGTGACGGGAAAAACCGCCGCAAAGGAAAGCGGCGCGCTTTCAGACGTTGTCACTGCCCTTGAGCAATTCTCTGTCAGCTATGACGTTTTTGACCGCATAACGCCCAACCCGTATATTGAGGACTGCCACGAAGCCGGAGTTCTTGCAAGAGAAAAAAAGGCCGATTTCATCATCGGAATCGGCGGCGGTTCAGCGCTTGACGCCGCAAAGGCGGTTGCCGTTTTTGCCGCGAATGAAAGCTTTTTGCCGTTTGATATATATGAAAAAAAGGAAAGGAATAATGCGCTCCCCCTTGTCCTTATCGGAACAACGGCCGGAACGGGCAGCGAGGTTGGCGCCGTTGCCGTCCTCTCAAACAAAAAGGACGAAAGAAAAAAGAGCATCTGCGCTCCGGACTGCGCTCCGGCTCTCACTTTTGCAGACAGCCGATATACCCACTCGATGCCGTATTCCGTCACGGTTTCAACCGCTCTTGATGCTCTTTCACACGCGATTGAGGGATATTACAGCAAAAAATGCACCGATATTCCCACCATGTTCGCCGAAAAGGCGATTCCGATGCTCTGGGAGGGTCTGAAGTTTCTTGAAAGAGAGAAGAAGCTGCCGGACGCAAAAATGCGCGAGCAGCTTTATTACGGCTCGCTTTACGCCGGAATTACCCTCGCCTACTGCGGAACGGCCTTTCCCCATCCGCTCGGCTACATTCTGACCGAACACTTCAAAACGCCGCACGGCATCGCCTGTGCCGCTTTCATGCCTGAGCTTGTTCGCCGCGGAATACGCTATGAGATGAAAAAATCGCGCCGCCTGATGAACCTCATGAGAACAAACAGTGCAGAGTTCTTTGACGTTATCACAAGCCTTTGTGATGTCAGCGACATTGTGATAACAAAAGAGGAGCTTTCTCAGTGGTGCGAGCGCTGGAACACCGTTCCAGCAAACTTCACCTTCTCCCCCGGCGGCTTTTCAAAAGCCGAGGCAAAGGAGATGCTTGAGCGCAAGTTTGTGAAATAAGATTAAATAAAAAAATCACCGGACTGACCGCAGGTGCCGCGGCCGGTCCGGTTTTCTTTTGTCCGTGTGCTTTTCAAAAGCCAATCAGATGTGATATAAATTGTCGTTTTCATAATCCGGTTCAGTGGTGAGGTCAACGCCGAGCTTTGAAAAAATCTTTCTGTCCGGCGAGGAAAGGATAACCGTGCAATGAACCTGAGCGCCCTTGAGCATCGGCAAAAAGGAGAGTGCCTTTGCGGCGTTTCTGTTTGTTGCCGCGGCAACGGAAAGCGCAACAAGAATTTCATCAACATGAAGGCGCGGATTGCGGCTTCCGAGATAGTTGACCTTGAGGCTTTGCACCGGCTCAATGAGGTCTGAGGGAATCAGCTCAAGGCTGTCGTCAATTTTTGCAAGGTACTTGAGCGCGTTGAGAACGAGCGCACTCGCCGCACCGAGGAGGTTCTTTGTTTTTCCGGTGAGAACCGTTCCGTCCGCAAGCTCAATGGCGGCGGCCGGAGCGCCGGTTTCCTCTGCAATTCTGTTTGCGGCAGAGACAACCTTTCTGTCGGCCGGAGTGATGTCCGCCTTGCTCAAAAGCAGCTCAAGCTTTTCAATCTCCTTTTGGGTCTCAAGCCCTTTTCTGCGGTCGCAGAGGGCTTTATAGTAGCGGCGGATGATTTCCTGCTTTGCGGCATAGCAGACGGCCTCATCGTCAAAAATGCAGTAGCCTGCCATGTTCACACCCATGTCCGTCGGTGATTTATAAGGTGAATGGCCATAGATGTTTTCAAACATTGCCTGAAGAACCGGAAAAATTTCAATGTCCCGGTTATAGTTGACGGTCTTGATGTTGTATGCGTCAAGGTGGAACGGGTCAAGCATATTCACATCGTTGAGATCTGCTGTTGCGGCCTCATAGGCAAGATTGACCGGATGACCGAGCGGAAGGTTCCAGATTGGAAAGGTTTCAAACTTTGCGTAACCGGCTTCAATTCCGCGCAGATGCTCGTGATAAAGCTGAGAAAGGCAGGTTGCCATTTTTCCGCTTCCGGGACCGGGTGCCGTCACAACAACAAGGCGGCGCGAGGTTTCAATGTATTCGTTTTTGCCGTAGCCCGTTTCGGAGATGATTTTTTTGACGTTTGACGGATAGCCCTCAATTTTGTAATGGATAAACACAGGAACGCCGAGTGCGCGCAGCTTCTGCTTAAAAACATCCGCCGAACTCTGGCCGCTGTACTGCGTGATAACAACGGAACCGACATAAAGCCCAACGCTGCGGAAAAGGTCAATAAGACGCAAAACCTCCATGTCATATGAAATGTTGAGGTCGCCGCGCAGCTTTTTGCTTTCAATCGCGCCTGCACTGACGGCAATAACAATCTCCGCCTCATCCTTAAGCTCAAGCAGCATTCTCAGCTTGCTGTCCGGTTCAAAGCCCGGAAGAACGCGTGAGGCGTGGTTATCGTCAAAAAGCTTTCCGCCGAACTCCATATAAAGCTTTCCGCCGAAACGCGAGATGCGCTTGCGGATTTGCTCGGACTGTGTTTTGATGTATTTTTCGTTATCAAAGCCGGTTTTAAACATCTTCAAATTCTCTCCGATTCCAAAAGTAAATTACGGGCATAATTTTTCCGCCGCTGACGGAAAAAGCTTCTGTTTCCGGCGGCGGAATATATCTGAAATAATATATCAAAAATTCTTTCCTTTTTCAACAGGTAAGGAAATTTTTTTCAAAAAAGCGCCTGCCGTTTTTCCGGCAGGCACAGTTAAGAAAGCTAAGATTACTTTTTGCGGGCAGGGAGAAGCCGTCTCATCGGCTTTTTTCTCTTATATGTCTTAGTTGACTGAATGGGTGAGCTGATGAGCATATTGGCGAGAATTGTCCAAAGAATGATGAGCATGAAAATTCCGAACACTCCGTAAAAACCGGCGGAAAGCGTTGCGCTTGTAACGGTCAGAATTGCCGTTGCAAGGGTGATGAGAGTGTTGTCCGAAAAAAGGGAAACAAGGTCGGTGAGGTTGACGTCGCCGTTCGTGATTTTTGAAAAAGCATCGTTTGAAACAAAAATGCAGGCGAGGGAAACCGCAAGACCGGCACCGCAAAGGATGAACAAAACATTGCGCCTTTTCTTTGAGTTTGCAAGAGCGGAAACAACCGCAATCGCAACAAGAACAAGGAGAACAACCGCAAACAAAGCGGCAAATGCATAGATGTCCGGCAGAATGGGCTTTGCAACCTCGGTAAAGGTTTTTGTTGCAACCTCGGTAAAGGTTTTTGCGTCCTCACCGGTTTTCGGCGTTGAGGTTACTGCCATTTTAATCAGCTCAAAGAGCGAATATTCATAGGTTGTTGAAATTTTTCCGCTTGAAAGCTGAGAGACGGCAGAGATGAGGTTGTTGATTGTGTCATTGGAATTTCCAACAACAAAGGTGAACAGCTTGAGGAAAATTCCGATGGCGATTCCGCCAACGGCAATGATGGGAGTAACAATTCTGTATGCTGTTTTCATATCAATGCTTCCTTTCGTAAAATTATTTCCAGGAGGAGTTGAGGGCAACGGTGCGGTTGAAAACAAGGTGATTTTCATCCGATGTTGTGTCAACGCAGAAATAGCCCTGTCTCATGAACTGGAAGGTATCGCCGGGCTTGAGGTCTTTGACCCCGCCCTCAAGGCGGCAGCCGTTGAGAACAACAAGCGATTCAGGGTTGAGGTTGTTTTTGAAGCTTCCCTTTGACTCGTCAGAGGGATTCGGAACATTGAAAAGGCGGTCATAAAGCCTTGCTTCAAACTCGGTGCTGTGGTCGCTGACCCAGTGGAGGGTACCCTTGACCTTCCTTCCGTCCGGGGAGTTTCCACCCTTGCTTGCCGGGTCATATGTGCAGTGAACGCAGGTCACCTCGCCGTTTTCATCGGTGTCATAGCCAACGCATTTGACGAAATATGCGCCTCTGAGCCTGACCTCGTTGCCCGGAAAGAGACGGAAATACTTCTTCGGCGGTTCAATCATGAAGTCCTCTTTTTCAACAAAAATTTCTCTTGAAAAAACGGTCTTTCTTGTTCCCATTTCCGGCCTGTCCTGATTGACCGGAAGTTCAATTTCCTCAATCTGTCCCTCGGGATAATTGTCAATGACAACCTTGAGCGGACGGAGAACCGCCATCGCCCTCGGTGCGTTTTTGTTGAGGTCGTCTCTGACGCAGGCTTCAAGAAGGCCGAAGTCAACAACGGAGTATGCCTTTGAAACACCAACGCGGTCAATGAAGTCGCGGATTGCGGCCGGGGTATATCCGCGGCGCCTCATTCCGCAGATTGTTGCCATTCTCGGGTCGTTCCAGCCGTCAACAATGCCCTCTTTAACAAGCTGGAGACATTTGCGCTTGCTTGTCAGGCAATAGTTGAGGTTAAGGCGGGCAAACTCAATCTGTCTTGACGGATGAGGGAGCTCAAGCTCGCGCAGGAACCAGTCGTAAAGCGGACGGTGGTTTTCAAACTCAAGCGAGCACAGCGAATGGGTAACACCCTCTTTGGTGTCTGAAAGCGGATGAGCAAAGTCATAAAGCGGATAGACGCACCACTTGTCTCCGGTCTGGTGATGAGTAACGTGAGCAATGCGATAAATTACCGGGTCGCGCATATTCATATTGGGCGAGGCCATGTCAATCTTTGCGCGCAGAACCCTTGCTCCGTCAGGAAATTCACCGGCGGTCATCCGGGCAAACAGGTCAAGGTTTTCCTCAACCGAACGGTTTCTGAACGGGCTTTCCGTGCCGGGCTCGGTGAGGGTACCTCTTGACTTGCTTATCTCCTCGGCGGAGAGGTCGCAAACATAGGCCTTTCCCCTTTTGATAAGCTCGATTGCACATTCGTGAATGAAGTCAAAATAGCTTGAAGCATAAAGAACCTCGTTCCACTGATAGCCGAGCCACTTGATGTCCTCCATGATTGCGTCAACATATTCGGTATCCTCTTTTGAAGGATTGGTGTCGTCAAGACGAAGGTTGCATTTTCCGCCGTATTTTTTGGCAATGCTGAAGTTGATTTGAATTGCCTTTGCGTGGCCAATGTGGAGATATCCGTTCGGCTCGGGCGGAAAACGGGTCTGAACGTGGTCATAGACGCCGTTTTTGAGATCCTCGTCAATAAAGTCATGAATAAAATTGGACGGTGCGGTGTATTCTTCCATGGTATATTATCCTTTCGTTCGCGGTCAGGAGAGCTTTTCGGCCGCGGCATTAAGTCTGTTGAGTACCCTTTCCTTTCCGAGAACGGTCATGATTGAAAAAAGGTCGGGTGTGTTCTTTCTTCCGGTAACGGCAACGCGGACAATGGACGAAACATCGCCAACATGGCCGAGATACTGCTGAGGATTCTTTTTGAATTCCTTAACATTCGGGGTGAAGCCGAGCGGCTCACACAGCTCTTTCATGTGAGAGAACCATTCGTTGTTGTCTGCGGCCTGTTCATATGACGCGGCATAGGTCTCAATAACCTTTTTGGCCGTTTCCTTTGAGATGTTTTCCGGAAGCTCGGAAAGGTCGCCGGAAAATTCCTCGTCAAAGAAAAATGAAACATATTCTCCAATCTCACTGAACTTTGCAATGTCCTTTCTGGGCTTTGCGGTACCTCTGTCGATTGAAAAAATCGCCTTTGAATATTCCTCGTCCTTTGAAAGCAGGGAGTAAAGCTTTTGGTCATAATTCTTCGCCCAGTCGAGTGCATAGGAAAGAACCTTTTCGGCGCTCATTTTTGAAATGACGTTTTTGCTGACATCAGTGAGCTTTGTCAGGTCAAACAGCGCTCCGGAAACGCTCATTTTTTTAAGATTAAACGGGAATGCGCCGCAGTCCGCGTCCGGATTTGCTCTGCGCCAATCTTCAAAGTTTGAGTTTGCAAGGGTGAGAAGATATTCAATCACGCTCTCCTTCGGAAAGCCCTCCTCGGCGTAATAAGTAACCGCCGCCTCGGGATCCTTGCGTTTTGAAAGCTTGCGCTTTGAGCCGTTTTCCTCCTTCATTATGGGAGAAATGTGGGCATATTTCGGCGCCTTGAAGCCGCAGACGGAGAAGAGCTGAATGTGGGTCGGAACGGAGGAGATCCATTCATCGCCCCTGGTCACATGGGTTGTTCTCATGAAATGGTCATCAACGGCGTGGGCAAAGTGATAGGTTGGAATTGAGTCCGTCTTGAGAAGAACAATGTCCTGAATGTTTTCCGGCATTTCAATTTTGCCCTTAATGAGATCGGTGAAGGTGATTCGTTTATCCTCGCTTCCGGGGGAGCGGAGTCTGAGTGTATATGGCTTCCCCTCTTCAATGAGCTTTTTCTGCTCCTCAAAGGAAAGGTTTCTGCATTTTGCCCATTTTCCAAAGTAGCCTTTAATGAGCGTTCCCTCTTTTTCCTGCTGCTCTCTGAGGGCGGAAAGCTCGTCCTCCGTGCAGAAACAAGGGTAAGCAAGACCCTTTTCAACGAGCGACTTTGCAACAACATGATAGATGCCGGCGCGTTTGCTCTGGGTATAAGGTCCGTATGCACCCTGTTCCTCATTAAAGCCCATAACACCCTCGTCCGGTGTTACGCCGAAAGCCTTGAGGCCTTTGATAATTTCCGAAACGCCGTCCTCAATTTCGCGCTTTTTATCGGTATCTTCAATTCTGAGCATGAAAACGCCGCCGGTCATCTGCGCGTTAAGTTTTGAAATCAGCGCGGCAAAAAGGCCACCGATATGAAGAAAGCCCGTTGGACTCGGCGCGAATCTTGTCACACGCGCACCCTCCGCAAGACCACGCGGCGGAAAAAGCTTTTCAAGGTCATCGGGCGTTTGAGTAACCTCCGGAAAAAGAAGCTCGGCAAGAGCCTTGTTCTCGTCCAAAAAAAATCCCCCTTTTAATTCTGTGATTATTCAATATATTATCGCAAATTTCAATAGAAATAGCAAGGGGTTGGGCTTAATTTCCTTTCATTTTTTTGTTGGTTTTCGCAGGATGGGATTATGGTGAATTCTAGATGCCGGAGCTAGACGCTAGATGCTAGATGC
>DJPI01000025.1 GCA_002438505.1 Ruminococcaceae bacterium UBA6416
TTTGCCGGCAGTTGGGCGTTCATCTTTTCCTTTACCGGAGTGCTTGTTCTTTGGATGGTTGTCAATGTCATTCTGGCAGCCAAAGCATTTGACCCGTATCCGTTTATCCTGCTGAATCTGGTGCTCTCTTGCGTGGCGGCAATTCAGGCTCCGCTTATTATGATGAGCCAGAACCGACAGGAGGAAAAGGATCGCCGCAGAGCCGAAAACGATTACAAGGTCAATCTTAAAACTGAAATTATGATTGAGGATCTGTATGATAAGGTGAATGCGATCCTTGCTAAACAATCGGCTCTGGAAAAGCAACTGCAAGGGGAAGCAAAAAAGGATGAGGAAAAGCCGCAGTGATTTTCAAATGTTTTTCTACCTTTCCTGTTGACAAGGCAGTGCTTCGTGAGCACAATATTATTAGCAAGTCGGCATACAAGCGAACAAGCCTCCTTGCGAACTATGATTCACCGTTGTGATGAAAGTTGCTCGCAAATTATCCGCAAACAGGCTGAACGAATCAAGACAGGGCTTATAATGTAAAGTAGAAAAGATGAACAGCATGAACACACAGTATCTGAATTTTGGAGATTTCCTTCAAAGGAAGCGGACGGAGAAAAAGATCACTATCCGCAAGATGGCGGGAGACAGGCTCCCGATGCTTGAGGCGGGCGCTCCAACCATTACCTGCGTGAGTGATACGGCAAGGAATGAAATAATTCCGAAGTGGCACTGTCTGTTGTAAAAAATCGAAGTGCAATAAATCAAAAGACGAGGCTGTCGCTATGCGTTTTCACGTTTTGCGACAGCCCCGCCTTCAAGGTCGGCCGCTATTATCACACCGACTGGATGCCGGAAGATGAGCTGCATCTCAGCATCGACGGCTTGAATATGGATGCCGTCTATGAAAGCCTTGTCCGCCAGATTGCCGGTGACAAGCTGCAAACAGATTTCAGCGAAAGTCTGAAAGAATCTGTCGAGCGTGATGAAAAGAGAAAGAAGCTCAAAAAGCAGATCGCCGCATTGGAAAACAAAATGCGGCGAGAGAAACAGCTAAATAGGCAGATGGAAATGAACTCGGAGTTGAAAAAGCTGAGAATGCAAATGGAGGATTTATAAATGAACAAGATGAAATTTGAATCGCCGGATATGACGGCGCAGAACATAGACCGCATTGCTGCCCTGTTTCCGAACTTCACCTCGGCTATATGCAAGTCTATCAACTCAAACACCGATTTATGATATTCACAAATTGCGAATATGTTTTTTAATTTTTTATCAGTCATTTTTCACTCCCGTTCGGAAATAAAGTGGAAATTTGACACATTTCAAACTAAAAAGGGTATAAAAATATCAGCTCAAGCAAAACTCACTTGAGCTGTTATAGGATTAATATGGTTATTGGTTGAAACAATCCATAATGAAAAAAGGTCGTTTTTACAGCTATGACATATTTTTGCTATTTCTACTATTTTCGCAGTTTAATTCAATTGTAAAAATTTATTAGCAAAGTGAAAAACACATTATTGTCAATACACTCTATACTATTCGCCGCTTTGAAACGGCAACCGATGTAATGACAATAGCCATCGCTCCAAAAGCCACCAATGGAAATTCTGTTTTTAAAAATTTCGTCTGTGATTCCGGTGAATAATAGAACGGAAATTTTACAATCTGAGCAATCGGAAATAGATTTATTAATGTATAAATTATAAGAACTAATAGAGTTGGGGTAATTGATCTTGAAACAAAGGATATCAAATAGGATATTCCGAAGTAAAAGAAAGATACGAGTACCAGCCTAAGCCAATACACTAAAAACCCTTTAACAAACACAAACAGCGGCATCAAGAGAATAAATTCTACGCAAATTTCCATTAACAAAATCAAAACAAGATCAGTTGTTTTATTCCGATTTTTGTTGACAAATAATAATTCATTTCCCGGGTCTTCAAAAAAACTTTTGAACAAATATCGGGCACCAGCAAAGCATAAATGGCAAGAACACTCCGTATAAGCGATTAGCTGTCAGTGAAAGCTCGTCACACATACCATTTCTGAAATAAATCAGGAACAAGAGAGTCGGTATAATAACATTTAAAACCAAAAGAGGCACAAGTGCAGCTCTTCTCAATGCCTTAACAAGCAAACAAATACGTCTTAGGCATATTGCTATATTTTTTCTATAACACATAAATATCCATCCTCAAGTGTCGGGTTACACTGATTGCCGTTTATCCGCTCAGACGAAAGAACCCTTTTAATTGTTTTTCCCTCTTGTTCAAAAACCTTTTCAACAAACGAATTCTTTGCGGTGATTATTTCATTTTCCGTCATCTCATATACCTTTCCGTCGGCTTTACTTTTCAGTTCCTCGCAGGTATAGACGCCAAGCATATTTCCGTTGTCCATAACAATTACGCGGTCGCAAACAGCGTCTATATCCTCAACAATATGCGTTGATACAATAATAATTTTGTCCTTGTCCATTTTTGATATGATCGACTTGAAACGTAGCCTTTCAATTGGGTCAAGACCCGCTGTCGGCTCATCAAAGATTATCAATTCCGGACTTCCGAGTAACGCCTGAGCAATTCCTACCCGCCTAAGCATACCGCCGGAAAGAGCAGAAACTCTTTTGTCTTTTTCATCAGAAAGATTGACAAGTTCAAGACATTTTTCAATATCATCGCTGCTTTGACTTTTGTTAAGCTCCTTGAGACTTGCCAAAAGCTTCAGTGCATTTTCAACGGATAACTCCTTAAAAAGCCCAAACTGCTGAGGAAGATATCCGATGTTAGCAAGATATTCTCTGTCCTTTGTAATTGAAACACCGTTATTTAAAATTGCATTGTTTTTATCTGGATACAGCAGCGTGAGACACCTTATTAATGTGGTTTTTCCTGCTCCGTTTGCTCCGAGAAGTCCGTATACACCTTTTTCCAAAACAAACGATACATTTTTAAGTACGGACTTTTTCCCGAAACTCTTTGAAAGATTTCGTACTTCAATCATTATTTTCACCTCTCAGTTCTTCAATAAAGCTTTTCCAATGCCTCGTATCATTATCATCATATAAGTATTCTTTGACTTTGCTTTCAACGTAAGCACTTCCCATTTCGCCAATCAACTTTTGAAGTATCGTTCTGGCATCGTTTTCCAACAATTCCTTATCTCCGGCATAAGCCTCATTCAGCAAATTAATCAGACTGTTCCAATTTGCTTTGTCCGACTCATAATAGTCAAAGGCATTCCTCAATGCAAGCTTATAGCTTGGAAACATTTGTCCTTCATAAACGGTTGAAAGTCCAAGCAATTGCGAAACAGTTGTATGATCAGAAAAAGAACAGTATCGTTCATATATTGATGCCATATTCAAATTTGCAATAACCATAACTTTTTTTGAAGTCTTTTTAATTATGCCGTTTTTAACGTATTCGGAAATTTGTTTCTTTATACTCTCCGGTAAAAACTCAGTCGTGTCAAGATACGGATACACAACCTGAATATTCTCACATACAAGCGAATCATAGAAGCCGGAAACGATTGTCACACCGTTGCTTTTTTCAACATACTTTTCATCTTTTTTATCAAGACTGCAAAAAACTTTATTTTTATCCAAAATACTGATTTCAAATTCGGTTCCTTTGGAGCAAAAGATTCGATTGAATCCATACATTGAACAATCATATAATTCTTTTTCTCCTGCATGTGGATAATATGGGAACCACCCAGGAAGACTTGTTCCCTGTGAATTGCTGAAAAAACGCGGTGCGCAACCACTGCATTTTATTGTGATGCGGTTTAAAGGCTCCTCTTCTCGGTATACCGAGATGTAATCTCCGTCTTGATTAAACCGTAACGCTTTTCCGGAAGATGAGCAAATACTTTTAACTTTAAAGCCGTGATATAAAGTAAAGCTGTATATTGAAAGATTATCCCTGTTCAAATCCAACGTAGCTTCACAATAAAGCTGCCGGTCTATGCGCAGTGACAAACTGTATTTTTCAATTTTAAATTCGGCTGCATTATTTTTCTGTGTAGCCAAAGAGTAGTAATTCATATCGTCTATTCCGCTTGAATCAACGCTTCTTCTGAGAATCGGCTTTGAAGCCGGCAAGAAGTATCCGACCATTGATAAAGTCGCAATGGCACACAGACCAAAGCAATAACATCACTTTTAATTCTTTTTGTGTTAGAGAGGCAAACAGCCAAAACAGCCCAAAATAAAAAAATCCAAAAGAATGATATATCCAAACGATATGGTAAAATTGAATACCCAAAAGAGTATATGGGACTGTATCCAAGCGATGGCGGAAAAATATCAAATATTCCTCGGAGTAAAGCAATATTCTTTCCGGTGCCCTCATATATGGCATCAGTTATTGCAGTAAACATTGGCGTTGAAAGAAAAACCGCAATAAGCATTACAACATATGCGGCAATTCTTTGCTTAACAAATGATACCGCCGCTCCCAATAATATTCCTATAAGCAATATCAAAAATACATTCAGAAAAATATTCAATACTATGTGTGCCAAATATTCTGTTTTGTCAATGCCGAGGCAAAAATAAATTACAATATTAATACCTAAAACGATCAAAGCGTAAACGGCAAGCAATGATGCCAAAATCAGTATACCTGTAATATAAAAAGAACTGTATCCTTTTTTGGTAGCTTTTAAAACCTCTTCGAGAGAATGTTGTTTTATTTTGCATAAATACTCATATGAGAGAAACATAAAGAAAACAAAAGCTATCATAGACATATCAAGTGTTGCCAAAAGATATGAAAGTGGCGACGAATTTGCCCTGTAACAGAGCACTGACTTAGAAATTATGTATCCCAGTGTCACCGTGAAAAGTGCAGACGTCAGAACAAGCATAAGTCTGTCGTTTTTCAGCCGACTCAGCATGAGCTTTACTTTTTGCATTGCTTTCCTCCTCAACTTAAGATTTATGATATAAACAAATTGCGATTGCTGTTCGGTTTGTTTGAATGGCAATCGCAGTTTTGGTTTTACCTATTGATTATAGCTTTTCGATTTCTTCGTTAAACAAGCGTTGTTACATTTTGTACCACATGGAACCATTTGCAATGCACCCCGCTGTTGCTACACCATAAGGATTTAATTCAAGTCTCCAAAGTACTGTTGTATTAGAATTTGATGTATAAATATTATCTATTGTTTTTCCTTGAGGAACAAGAACTTCAACATCGTTTACAAATCCGCTTGCGGAAGATCTTTGCGAAGAAAAATACACTTTATGATTTGACTTGCTGCTATTACTTCCACCAAAAACCTTGTATGTTCCTGCAGTTGTTTCAGAACGAGCAACCGTTTGTTTAGTTTTTAAATTAACATAAACCGCCGGCCGTCTTTCTTACAATCATAAAGCTGACAATATAAAATATTGTCGGAATTATTGTATGCGTTATTATAGATATAAATAATACAACCATTAAATTCAAAACAGTGGAAAGCATAATTTCAAAGCAATAATCATAAACTTCCCGTTCCTCTTCTTGAATTAGTGCTTTTGAAATAAAAAAAGATGACAGCATTTTTGCGAAACGAGTAAGCATAATATCACCTCTCGTTTGAATGCTATCATCATTTAATATTATAATCAATCAAAGATGCAAAACCGGTCGTTTTTTCTGCAACTTTGACACTCTTAACTGTTTTTCAGCATAACGATAACCGAAAAGACCCCGTCTTCCTGCTCAAAAGAAACTGTGCCGTCATATTTTTCCGCAATCTCTTTCACGCTTTGAAGCCCGAAACCGTGGATTTCCTTGTTTCTTTTCGTTGTGAATATCTCGTTGTTCCGAATCTTAATCTTTTCACTTGTTGCGTTGCTGATTTGTACACTTAAATATCCCTGTTTTTGGTTGGCAGAAAGCGAAATAAATCTATCGCTCTTCGGCATTTTTTCATTTGCTTCAATAGCATTATCTAAAAGATTTCCTAATACTACGCAAAAATCCAAAGACTTGAGCGACAGCTTTTTCGGAATACATATGCGATGTGTAAACCGAATGTTTTCTTCTTTCATCTTTTGCATTTTTGCCGTTATCAATGCGTCAATTGAATCAATACCTGTAAAAGTCATTGCCGACACCGATAAAAGTTGATCGGTAATTTTTTTCAACTCTTCCGTTCCTGCCGGAGGATTGTTTTTCATAAGCTCTTCAAGCGCGAAAAGTTGATTTTTCAAATCGTGCATCGTTTTGTTTGAAAGCCGTTGTTTTTCGGCAAGCTCTTGATAATAATCTGATTTGTTTTGAATTTGCTGTTGCAAAAGCATAGCCTTGCTTCTGTTCTCCGCTTCTTTGATCTGTGACTCAAACAAATAAAACAGTAAAACATTAGATACGATTAAGGCAATAACCGATACCGCCGCAATTCTCATCAAGGATACATCTTTCGTTCGGTACATATATTCACTCATTACGTATGCAACAAGAAATGTAGCAATCGGCATAGTAACCAGCGGAATAAAAAGCCAAACAGATATTTTTGTTTCCGAACGAATACTAAAGTATCCGAAAAGTTTAATCAGCACAAACATGAAAAGCTTTGAAATCAAAACGCCTTGAATATAAAAGAATAAATTGCTTCTGAGTTCTTCAACTGTTGAGTGTGACATCACTGTCAGCAACATACCGATAAGCATTTCGGAAAGAATCAACAAAACAACTAAAATTGCTGAAAAGACAATGCGTTTCGGTATACTTAGCTTATACAAAAACGAAATAACAAAAATTGAAGCAATCATCACAATCGTTGTTAATGCCTGAACATTTATAAAAATAATTGCCACAGAATTTACAATCGTCAGTACACTGCATACGGAAAAAATTTTCCACGGTTGGTTTTTTTGGCCGGTAGAAATTGTTTTAAAATAATCTACAGTTAATAAAAGTTCAAGAACTATACTGATTATATTTACCGCATTATAAAAAAGATTCATAATGAAATTCCCGCCAAATGAAGATTAAAAGCCTGCATCAAGCCTTGCTTGTACTGTCTGCTTATCGGTATGGTTACACCGTTATCAAGCACAACTGACTTTTTGTCAATTCTTTTTATTTTACTTAAGTTTATCAAAAATCCCTGATGACATCTTGAAAAGCCATAAGATTTCAGCTTTTCACACTCATCCTGCAACTTTCCGACACATTCATAGCCCTGATTTTCTTCATGGATAAACAAATGTCTGTTATATGCTTCAATAAAATAAATATCTTTATACTCAACAACGTGATTGGTATCACGCCATTTAATTACATACTGCTTATGCATAGAGTGAAGTGTATTTAACGCTCTTTCAAAATCTTTTTTAAAATCGTCATCATTAAGGGGTTTAACAAGAAACTGAAATGCGCCGAGTCTGAATGAATCGGGAACATAATTGACATAGCTTGTAATAAAAAAAATAATTACATTTTTGTTTTTTGGCGAATATCATATGTAACATCATGCAGCGCGTGCCCTTTCCAATTTGGGCAAACTGTCCGCCGTCAAAGAAAGCGTGCTCCACGGGCAGCTTCGTCTGCATCAGAAATGCCATGGCAAGGTCTGCGCCGATGGAGGAGGCAACCACCATCGCCAGCCGCTCCACGCCCTGTCGATGCAGAAAATCCTCCACCTGCCGTATTTCGTCCGCTTTGCTGACATATTTCTGTCCCGTGCAGTAAACGGTGGAGGTTGGAAGAATGCAGAAATACCGATCCTGCAAATACCTCGCAACCGGTTCGCTGCTCGCTCCTGTCACGCCCATTGCATGAAAAAACAGCACAGCAGGATTTTTCTTGTTGCCGAATGTTTGAAACAGCATTTCTATCGCCTCAGCTTTCCGTAAAAAGCATCATAATTGCCGCCAGCACTGCCGAAATAACCGCCATTCCCACCGTGCCGAACAACCACTTTTTCTTTTTGTCCTTTATTGTGATATACGGCTTTAAGTCCTCGGTACCCGGAATTGACCACGCCTTCGTGTGACCGACCCAGAGTTCGTCGACAAGAAAACGATCCATCAGATTCATCACTGACAAAATAACGAGCAGCTGCCAGAAGCCTGCGAAAAATCCTCTTGCACCATTCAACGCATAGACGCAGACAAGCACATATGCAATATAGCCGGGAACGCAGACGGCTTTGAAAATCAAAGCGTTTCGCTTTGTTTTCTCATGTGTTGAAAGTCCAAGTTTTACACACCTGCTCTGAACCTCAGGGCTGTAAAGATGTACCATACCCACTGCGCCCTTGCGGATACCGATGGCGCAAACCAAAATAAGCAGAACGCCCAGTCCTATGCCTTCCAAAAATACTTGTAAAATCATCATTACCTCCTTATCCCAAAGCCACATCTAAAGTCATCATAACGCTGAAGCCAACCGCAAAGAACACTGTTCCAAGATTCGAGTGCCGCCCCTGCGACATTTCGGGGATCAGCTCTTCAACGACTACATAGAGCATAGCGCCGGCTGCGAAGCTCAAAAGATATGGCAGTGCAGGAATGATGAACTGTGCGGCGATTATCGTCAGCACTGCTCCGATCGGCTCCACCACACCGGAAAGAATGCCGTTGAGAAATGCCTTGCCTTTCTTTTCTCCTTCAGCGCGGAGCGGCATTGAAATAATTGCTCCCTCGGGAAAATTCTGAATCGCTATGCCGAGGGACAGGGCAAGTGCGCTTGCCGCAGTGATTTGCGTGTTGCCCGCAAGAAAACCGGCATACATCACGCCGACTGCCATTCCCTCCGGAATGTTGTGCAGTGTGACCGCTAACACCATCATAGTCGTGCGACCAAGTTTGGTTTTCGGTCCCTCGGCCCGATCACTGCCAACATGAAGATGCGGGATTAGATGGTCAAGGGCAAGCAAAAACAGCACGCCAATCCAAAAGCCGATAAAAGCAGGAAGAAATGAGAGCTTTCCCATATTTTCAGACTGCTCTATCGCAGGAATCAGCAGACTCCAAATCGAAGCCGCCACCATTACTCCGGCGGCAAAGCCGACAAGAGACCGCTGCACCAAATCGCCAAGCGACTTTTTCATAAAGAATACGCAGGCTGCACCCAACGCTGTGCCGAGAAAGGGAATCAGTATCCCGAGAAAGGTTTCCATTTGTCTCACCGCCTTTGCGCTGATTGTCACTTGTTTCGCCGGAATCCTGCCTCATCCCGGTATTCGGGATGTTCCTTTGCATACGGATCCTGATCGCCGCAGATGGTATAGCTGCACCGGCAGCCGTCCACGCAAGTGGTCGTCCG
>DJPI01000035.1 GCA_002438505.1 Ruminococcaceae bacterium UBA6416
AGCAATGAAAACGTATAAAGAAAGCAAAAACCTCCCATAAAAGGAAAGGCAAGAAAACGGGAGCCTCAAGCGACCCCCGTACGATGTCGAGGCTTGTTTATTGTCCTGCAATAATTGCTCCCCACTAATTTCCGAATGCAACAAAAAACCCCTCTGCCGTGTGATACAATATACCTGACAATTCAACCAGAGGTGAAAACGATGTATATCAACACAAAAAAATATGCACTCACAAACTGCACACTGCTTGACGGAACGCAGGAGATGAAGGCTCAGGAGAATATGACCGTCTGTGTTGACGGAAAAAAGATCGTTTCCGTGAGCGCGGAAAAAGCTCCGGCCGGATATGAGGTGATTGACCTTAAGGGGAAATACGTCATGCCGGGTCTCATTAATATGCACGTTCATCTTCCGGCAACGGGAAAGCCGCGCAAAAAGCCCTCTGACCCGAAAAAGCTTGTGAAGCTTGTGACAATGAATGCACTGACGAATAAAATCGGAGTAAGGTTTTGCGAAAGCACCGCAAAGACGCAGCTTCTTTCCGGCGTAACAACAATCCGCACCGTTGGCGGCGTCGGAAATTATGACACCGAAATCCGCGACCTTTCCGCGGCCGGAAAAATTCTTGCGCCGCGCGTTCTGGCCTCAAATATGGCGGTATCCGTTCCGGGCGGTCATATGGCCGGTTCCCTCGCCTATGAGGCAACCACTCCGGAAGAGGCTGCAGCCTATGTTGAAAAAATCTATGAGGAAAAAACCGACCTTATTAAGCTGATGATAACCGGAGGCGTAATGGATGCCGAGGTTGTTGGCGAACCGGGCGTTCTGCGCATGATGCCGGAGCTTGTCAAGGCTGCGTGTGATAAGGCTCACTCGCTCGGAATGACCGTTGCCGCCCACGTTGAAAGTCCTCAGGGAGTACGCGTTGCGCTTGAAAACGGGGTGGACTCGATTGAGCACGGCGCAAAGCCCGATGAAGAAACAATTCGCCTTTTCAAGGAGAAAAACGCTTTTCAAATTTCAACAATCTCTCCCGCTCTTCCATATGCGCTTTTTGACCGCAGCATTTCCCATGCAACCTATGAGCAGCAGGAAAACGGAAAGGTTGTTTTTGACGGCATTGTTTCCCTTGCAAAGGCCTGCCTTGAAGCTGGGGTTCCGGTCGGTCTCGGAACTGACACCGGCTGTCCGTATATCACGCATTATGATATGTGGCGTGAGCTTTGTTATTTTGTTAAGTACTGCGGCGTTACCCCGGCGTTTGCTCTTTACAGCGCAACGCTGCTCAATGCAAGGCTTGCAAAAATTGATTCCTTCACCGGCTCGGTTGAAAAGGGAAAGTGCGCAGATATCATTGTATGCGCCAATAATCCGCTTGAAAATCTTTCCGCTTTGCGCAGTCTTGACATGGTCATTAAAGAGGGCTATATTATTGAAAATCCGCGTCCCAAAAAGATGCCCGAGTGCGAAAAAGAGCTTGACAAATTCCTTTAAGCTGCCGCCGATATCTGCACTTTCAATTTAATCGGCAGAGACTTAATCAATCCTTTTCATTGACTTATTACAAATTTTGTAATATAATGACGAATATGTAATCCCGTTATGTTGACGCGCGTTCGAGCCGGAATCATTAAAGTGCGTGACCGGGAACAATATGAACAGGAATTAAAAGAGGTTTTTGAAAATATGAAACTTGGAATCGTCGGTTTGCCGAATGTTGGCAAAAGTACCCTTTTCAACGCCATCACCAACGCAGGCGCTCAGTCTGCAAACTATCCGTTTTGCACCATTGAGCCGAATGTCGGCGTTGTTGCCGTTCCGGACTTCCGTCTTGACCGGCTCGCTCAGATGTATAACCCGGTGAAAATCACTCCGGCAACGGTTGAATTTGTTGATATCGCTGGTCTTGTCCGCGGCGCTTCAAAGGGCGAAGGACTCGGAAACAAGTTCCTTTCCCATATCCGCGAGGTTGACGCCATTGTTCACGTTGTCCGCTGCTTTGAAAGCAATGATATCATCCATGTTGACGGAAGCGTTGACGCAAAGCGTGACATTGAAACCATCAATCTTGAGCTTATTCTTTCCGACCTTGAAATGGTTGAACGGCGCATTGACAGAACAACAAAGGCCATGAAGGGAGACAAGTCTCTGGCCTCTGAGGTTGCGTTCTTTAAACGGGTTAAAGAGGCGCTTGAAAACGAAAAGCCGGCAAGAAGCGTTGAATGCGATGAAACGGAAAAGGCGCTGCTTGATTCGGCCTGTTTGCTGACCGGAAAAAAGGTTATTTATGCCTGCAACATGAGTGAGCAGGATTTCACAAACGGAATTGATTCAAATGAAAATTACAAGGCCGTTTGCGCCCTTGCCGAGGCTGAGGGCAGTGAAGTGCTTCCGATTTGCGCCGGACTTGAGGCGGAAATTTCATCGCTTTCAAAGGAGGACAAGGAAATCTTCCTTGCCGACCTTGGCATTCAGGAGGGCGGACTTGACCTGCTCATCAGAAAATGCTATCACCTGCTCGGCCTCATCTCATATCTCACGGCAGGACAGCCGGAGGTCAGAGCGTGGACAATTAAAGAGGGAACAAAGGCTCCGCAGGCCGCCGGAAAAATTCATTCCGACTTTGAGCGCGGCTTCATTCGTGCTGAGGTCATTGCTTACAACGATCTCAAGGAGTGCGGCACCCTGGCTGCTGCCCGGGCAAAGGGACTGGTTCGTTCCGAGGGCAAGGAATATGTGATGCAGGACGGCGACGTGGTCAACTTCCTGTTTAACGTGTAATGGATAACGAAAAGCCCCGAAGCAGTGATTTGGCTGCTTCGGGGTTTTTAGGGCAATACCGCATAAATTGGCGGCGAGGATTCAGC
>DJPI01000021.1 GCA_002438505.1 Ruminococcaceae bacterium UBA6416
GTGACAATCGACAAAAGTAACCCCGCGGAGCGCGGAACCCTATCCTCCTGCAAAACATAAAAATCCGGTCGCGCATCCATCAATGTTATTTTAGATAATAGATAATGGATAACAGATAAGAGATAATAGATATTTTTCCAAAGACTAAAATCCAATTTTTCTCGGAGTTGATTTGATTGAAAAAGCAAACTGCCGCCCTGCGCGATGACCGCAGGAGAAGAAAATACCGCTATGTTGACCGCGGCTTCATCCTCCTTTTGCTGACAATTTTTCAGTTTTTTTCCTGTCTGCCCGTTGTTTTTGAGGGCGGAAAATTTTATGCGGTCAACGCCCTCTGCTTTTTGGGCTTCACCGTTTTTGAATGGCTTTATGTTGCTGTGATGCACCTTGCGTTCAAAAAGGTCAACTTTGAGCTTGAATTCATTGCGTTCTTCCTTTCCGGAATCGGAATGACGCTCACGGCGAGCGTTTCAAAATCGAGCCACGTCAAACAGCTTGCCGCCGTGATAATCGGAATTGTTGTCTATGACGTTCTTCTCTGGTTTTTGCAGGACGTCAAGCGCGTCATGGCTGTCAGAATGCCGCTTGCGGTTTTTGCGCTGTGTTTTCTTGCCGGGTCGTTTGTTCTCATCCGCTTTGCCGGAAGCGCAATCAACGGAGCGTATAACTGGCTCGTTATCGGGGGCAAAATCTCCGTTCAGCCCTCGGAGTTTGTCAAAATTGCTTTCGTCTTTGTCGGTGCGGCCTCGCTCGATAAGCTTTTGACAAGCAAGAACATTTATCTTTATATCGCCTTTGCGGTTGGCTGCATTGGCGTGCTGTTTCTGATGCGGGATTTTGGAACGGCGCTGATTTTCTTTTTCACCTTCCTTGTCATTGCGTTCATGCGTTCGGGTGATGTCCGCTCGCTGCTTTTCATCTGCGCCGGAGCGCTGCTCGGTGCGGTGCTCATAATCTATTTCAAGCCCTATGTTGCCCGGCGGTTTGCGGTCTATCGCCACGTTTGGGAAAATTATGACACAACGGGCTATCAGCAGGTCAGAACGCTCATCTACTCCGTCTCCGGCGGGCTCAAGGGTCTCGGCATCGGAAACGGACGGCTGCGATATGTTGCCGCCTCAACAACCGACCTTGTTTTCGGAATGGTCTGCGAGGAATTGGGAATAATCATTGCCTTTGCAATCGTCATTGCCTTTGCAATAATCACGGTTTACGCAATACGCACCTCGCGCAGCGCACCGTCAACATTTTACTCCATTGCGGCGTGTTCCGCGGCGGCAATGCTGCTTTTCCAGACCTGTTTGAACATCTTCGGAATCACGGATATTCTTCCGCTGACGGGCGTTACGCTCCCCTTTGTCAGTCAGGGCGGCTCAAGTATGGTCTGCTCATGGGCGCTGTTTGCGTTCATCAAGGCCGCGGACGTGAGAACATATCCGAAAGTTTTCAAAACCGCTTAAAGGAGGCTTGTTCAAAGTGAGGAACACAACAAAGCGCGCAAACATTCTTTTTGCGCTCATTGCAGCCTTTTTCGGCGGCCTTGTTTTCATGGCGGTCTCCTTTGCGCTCAACGCGGACACCTGGGCCTCAAGCAGACTCAACGAGCACATCTATAAATACCGCCAGCTTGCAACGGCAGGCACGATTTATGACAGAGACGGAGGGGTTCTTGTTCAAACAAAGGACGGAGAGCGGATTTATGCGGAGGATTACACCGTCCGTCTTTCAACTCTTCACGTTGTTGGCGACTCTCAGGGCTTCATTTCAACCGGGGTTCAAACCGTGTATCGTCCGCATCTCATCGGCTACAACTTTGTTGACGGCGTATACAGCGCCGTTAAAAAGGGAAAGGGCAATGACCTGACGCTCACGATTGACTCTGAAGTCTCCGCCGCCGCATATGAAGCGCTCGGCGGAAACAAGGGAACCATTGCGGTCTATAACTATAAAACCGGCGCCGTCCTCTGCGAGGTTTCCGCCCCAACCTTTGACCCGGAAAACAAGCCTGATGACATTGACACGGACACAAGCGGAAAATATGACGGAGTTTATCTCAACCGCTTCCTTTCCGGCGTTTTCACCCCCGGCTCAACCTTTAAGGTTGTGACCGCAATTTGCGCGATTGAAAATATGCCGGACATCTATAAAAAAACATTCACCTGCACCGGAAAATATAAGTGCGGAAAAAACCAGTATGTCATCTGCAACGGCGTTCACGGAAAGCTGAACTTTGAGCGCGCGCTGAATGTTTCCTGCAACAGCGTCTTTGCCTATCTTGCGGTGAAGCTCGGAGCGGACAACCTTTTAAAAACGGCAAAGCAGCTCGGCTTCGGCTCTTCGGTGAAGGTCAGCGGCGCATACACCGCAAAAAGCTATATTGACCTTTCAAACACGGCAAAAATCGACCTCGGCTGGGCGGGAATCGGTCAATACACAACGCTTGCCAATCCCTGTCATATGCTGATGCTTGCCGGTGCGATTGCAAACGGCGGAAAGGCCGTTATCCCCTATGTTGTTGAAACGCAGACAACGCTTTTTCCGAAAACCGGCGCGGCAGTGAACAAAAACATCACCCTGAGCGCGGAAACGGCGGCCAAAATGAAAAAGCTCCTGCGCTCAAATGTTGAAAATTATTACGGCGACAGCCGCTTCCCCGGACTCAAAATGTGCGGAAAGACCGGCTCGGCGGAGGTTGAGGGAAAGAAAAGCCACGCCTGGTTTTACGGCTTTTCCGCTGACAGCAGCTTTCCGTATGCGATAGTCGTCTGCCTTGAAAACGGCGGAATCGGATATAATGACGCCGTTCCGGCCGCAAACAAGGTTCTCCAGGCGCTCAAAAACAGTTAAATTTACAGTTAAACTTACTGAAAGGATTTGATAAATATGTTCGTTCATGAAAACCTCAAAGGCAGAGTTGCCGTTGTAACGGGCGGCGGCGGAGTTCTTTGCTCCGGCTTTGCAAAAGCTCTTGCGCGTCAGGGTGCAAAGGTTGCCGTTCTTGACATCAATGAAAGTGCGGCGCAAAAGGTTGCCGATGAAATCAAGGCCGAGGGCGGCGAAGCGGCTGCCTTTGCCTGCAATGTTCTTCAAAAAGAGAGCATGGAAAAGGCGCGCAACGCCATTGCGGAAAAATTTGGAACGTGTGACATTCTCCTCAACGGCGCCGGTGGAAACAACCCGAAAGGAACAACAACAAAGGAGACGCTTGAAAAAATTGACCTTGTTGAAAAGAACCCGAACGTCAAAACCTTTTTTGACCTTGACCCGAAAGGAATCTCCTTTGTTTTCAATCTCAACTTCCTCGGAACGCTGATTCCGACTCAGGTTTTTGCCCCGGATATGGCCAAAAAGGAAAACACCTGCATTGTTATGATAACCTCAATGAACGCGTACCGTCCGCTGACAAAAATTCCGGCCTACTCCGCAGCCAAGGCTGCCGTTCAAAACTTCACCCAGTTCATGGCGGTGCATTTTGCAGAGGTTGGAATCAGGGTCAACGCGATTGCGCCGGGCTTTTTTTCAACCAACCAAAACAAAACCCTCCTTTGGAACGAGGACGGAACACCCACCGCAAGAACCGGAAAAATTCTTTCCGCAACGCCAATGAAGCGGTTCGGAAAACCGGAGGAGCTTGAGGGTGCGCTGCTTTTCCTTTGCGATGAAAGCTACTCCGGCTTCATCACCGGAACAACCGTTGCCGTTGACGGCGGCTTCAATGCTTATTCCGGGGTTTAAAGTTGGATTTTTGATGTTAAATGTTAGATATTAGAAAAATATCTATTATCTATTATTTATTATCTTTTATCTATTATCTAAAATAACTCGGGCACCAACTCACACATACTGCACCTTATTTTCCGATTTGAAAAATCTAGCGTCCAGCGTCTAGAACGTACGGGTCGGACCCGTGCCGACCCATGACCTTGCCTCTTGCAGAACATAAAACAATTCTCGGCTCCCTCTGGAGGGAGCTGTCGGCGCAGCTGACTGAGGGAGAGAACAATTAAAACTTTGCTTAAAATTTTCTCTCTCCCTCCGACAAAAATCAAGGATTTTTGCCACCTTTCTCACAGAGGGAGGCACAGGGCTGATTTGTACATTGCGCAGCAAAAAACCGCTTGACAAAATTCAAGCGGCTGAGTATAATATAAGCATAAAAGGGGTGCCGCGATAAGCGGTTGCTCCCGTTAGTGGTTTATAATTTAAGAAACACCGCCAACTGGAACTGGGCGGTGTTTCTTACTATTTATGTAAGATTACTTGCCTTTGCCAAAAATGTCGTAGCAAAGAGAGATGACTGCGACCAGCAGGCTCAGAATTGCAATCAATTCCAAAAGCGTAACCGTCATTGCCATCACCTCCTCTTTCGAGGAGCAACCGCCTTACCGTTATATCCGGCACCAAAAATATGCTATCATATTTGTCGAAAATTGTCAAGATAGATATTAGACGTTGGATTTTGGATGTTGGATATTTCAAATTGGGAAACAACGCGCATTATGGCTGGGTTGATGTGTCAATGACCCAACCTCTTGCAGAGCACAAAAATAAAAGCACAACTCGTAGGGGAGTCTCGTGAGGCTCC
>DJPI01000055.1:0-8988 GCA_002438505.1 Ruminococcaceae bacterium UBA6416
CAAAAACTTTCAGATAAAAGAGAGCGCAAAAACCGGGAGCCTCACGAGACTCCCCTACGAATTTGGGTGTTAGATGTTGGATTTTGCGGAATTTTTTATGTTCTGCAAGAAGTTGGGTTCCTCGGGCGGTTACGAGCCGATGCCCATACAAGCCGAGGTTTATTTTTATGTTCTGCAAGAGGCAAGGTTTTTGCCATCTTTGCATTAAGCTTTGAGAAATGATGAACCTGACTGTAATAACTCAGTCACCAACTCATCCACAAAGCACCTTGTTTTCAAATTTGAAAAATCTGACATCCAATATCTAAAATCTAAAAGGGCTCCACGCGGAGCCCTTTTTGCTGTGTTATTTGCTTTCGGCAGTCTCCGCCTTTTTGGTCGGAGCTTCCCATGCTTTTTTTGAATCCGGAAGAAGCTTTCCAAAGAAGAATTTCTTCCTTTCCGGAGTGTTGATAACGATAACGGGCTTAACCTGGTTGAGAACCCTGCCCTGCGCCTTGAGCGACTCTTTGTATGCATCGTAGCTGTGGTTTTCAAGCTGAAGAAGAAGCGGCTCAGAAATCATGCCCCAGCGGCGATATTTTTCATACTTCTCGTTGCTCTCGCGGAAGAAGGTGTCAATGTCCTTTTCAAGCTCGGCGCGCTTAACGGTCGGAAGGTCGCTTTCGCAGTCAACCATCATAACATAACGCGGAACGGTCGGAACCGAGTCGGCGTAGAAGCTGTAGCCGCGGAATTTGATTGAGTATTTGTCCATAAGCTTTTCCGCAACATAATCAAGCATCTGGGTTGTTGTCTTTTCGTTTGCAAGGTTAAGACCCATGTTGGTTCTGTAAAGGAACTCAATACGCGGAGAATTGTTATACATTCCCGTGACGTGAACAACGTCAAGGATTCTGTATCTGTAAAGGCCGGAGAAGTTTGTGATGATGATTTCATAATCCTTTCCAACCTCAATCTCACTCAGGGTGAGCGGCCTTGTTCCCTCCTCTGCGTCAACGGGAAGAAATTCATAAACAAGCGAGCGCGGAAGAAGAACATAATCCGTTGCGTTCAGCTCAACGGGCATTGCCATATATCCCTCGGAGGCGGCATAGCCCATGTTGTGAAGCGGAAGGTCGCCAACATATCTGCGCAGCTTTTCAACATAAACAGCAAGCGTTGAACCAATCATTCCGTAGCCCCACGCAAGACGCGGCCAAATGCGCTTTGCAATGGGGACATCAGTCTCAAAGCCTTTTTTGAATTCCGCTCTCAGCTCTGCGGCGCGTTCGGGATTGGGCTTCATGTGGCCGTACTTTTTGCGCAGGCTTTCCGGACACCTTACGGACGGGTCAATGGTACCCTTTTCAATGTCATTGCAAACCATTTCCCAGTTTTCCTCGAGATACTCAAACATGGTTGTCAAAAGCGTGATAACCATTGAGCCGAGATATGTGACCTTCTTATTGGTCAGGCAGAAGCGCAGCTGGAAATACGGGATATCGGTGTTTTCCTCATCCTCGGGATAAAGAATATCCTTGGGCGTTGTTGTGAAGAACTTGAGGATTGAAGTCAGATAGGTAAACGGAATCTGACCGGCACCGTTGCAGCGCATACCGTTGGGAAGCGGATGACCGTTGAGGGAAAGAAGGAGCGGACCCATCTGGGAGGGAAGCTTTTTATATATGCCCTGCTCCTTGAACCATTTGTTGGCGCAGGCCGGCGTTGCGGCAAAGCCCATGCACTGCATATTCCAAAGGTCGCGCGCGGTTTTGGGCTGAAGCTTCGGCTTTCCGACCGAGCCGGAAGAGGAGCAGTAACGGATAACCTTCTGCGATGTGATGATGTTTGACTCGTTCTTTTCAACCATGCGATCAATCATCGGAGCGTAATCTTCAAAGGTTGCAAGCGGAACCTTGTCCTGATATTCCTTGATGGAGTGAATTGAAGCAAAGTCATACTTTTTGCCGTATTCACAGTCCTTGTTTTTCTCCATGATTTTTTTAAGGGTTTCCTCCTGAGTTTCGGCGGCAACGGTTGTGAAATGCTCAAAGCCTTTGAAAACCAAATCGCCGAGCCAAACTCCGATGTCTGAAAAAGCCATTGATTATAACCTCCTGCATAAATTTTGCGGGCAATTTTCCGCGCGGATTTTTATTACCTACTAAAGCAGTAGAATTTTTACTTATATACTATATCATATCTATTCTGCGTTTTCAAGATATTCAGGCAAAAAATTTTAACGGTTTATGAACAAATTTCCCCGTACTGTCGGATTCATAACAGTCAAACAAAAAAAGAAAATCTCTTTTGCAATTTCATGCTTTCCGGCGCAAAAAATCTTGCCAAACCGTTTTGCCTGTGATAGAATATATTGATTATATATTTGAGGTGATACATTTTGGCAGCGCCTAAAGAAAACATCAGAAATTTTTCGATTATCGCTCACATTGACCACGGCAAGTCCACCCTTGCCGACAGACTTCTTGAGCTGACCGATTCCGTTGCAAAAAGAGACATGACCGATCAGCTTCTTGATGACATGGATCTTGAACGTGAGCGCGGAATAACAATCAAATCCCACGCCGTCAAGCTTGATTACAAAGCGAAGGACGGAAAAACATATGAGCTCAATCTCATTGACACCCCGGGTCACGTTGACTTTAACTATGAGGTTTCGCGTTCGCTTGCCGCGTGCGAGGGTGCGCTTTTGGTTGTTGACGCTTCTCAGGGTATTGAGGCTCAGACCCTTGCCAACACATATCTTGCGCTCGACCACAACCTTGAGCTTGTTCCGGTCATCAACAAAATTGACCTTCCGGCCGCCGACCCGGAACACGTTGCCGCCGAGGTTGAGGACGTTATCGGCCTTGACTGCTCCAACGCTCCGCGCGTATCCGCAAAAACGGGAGAAAATGTTGAGGAGGTTCTTGAGCACATTGTTGAGGACATTCCGGCTCCAAAGGCGAATGATGACGCGCCGCTGCGTGCCCTCATTTTTGACTCGGTATATGACAACTATAAAGGCGTTATCGTTTATGTCAGGGTCATGGAGGGTACTCTCAAGGCCGGTGAAACAATGAAAATGATGGCAACTCAGGCGCAGTTCAATGTCGTTGAGGTCGGATATATGAGAGCCACGGGAATGGAGCCTTGCCCGATGCTCTGCGCCGGTGAGGTTGGATACATCACTGCCTCAATCAAAACCGTCCGCGACGCAAAGGTCGGAGACACGGTGACAAAGCTTGAACGCCCGGCGGCAGAAGCCCTTCCCGGCTACCGCAAGGTCAACCCGATGGTTTTCTGCGGCGTATATCCGGCGGACGGTGCGGATTATGAAGCCCTCAGAGACGCGCTTGAAAAGCTTCAGCTCAACGATGCCTCGCTTTCATATGAACCGGAAACCTCCGGTGCTCTCGGCTTCGGATTCCGCTGCGGCTTTCTCGGTCTTCTTCACCTTGAAATTGTTCAGGAAAGGCTTGAAAGGGAGTATAACCTTGACCTTGTTACAACCGTTCCGAGCGTTGTTTATAAAATCCATCTGCGCGACGGTTCCGTTGTTGAGGTTGACAACCCCACTCATTACCCCGACCCGGCAGACATTGACTTTTCCGAAGAGCCGATCACAAACGCTCACATCTATTCTCCGCCGGATTATGTCGGCGCCATTATGGATCTCTGCCAGGACAGGCGCGGCGTCTTTAAGGATATGACCTATCTTGCAAAAGACAGGGTCGATATCCACTATGAGCTTCCGCTCAATGAAATTATCTATGACTTTTTTGACGTTCTGAAGTCCAGAACACGCGGCTATGCCTCGTTTGACTATGAAATCACGCGCTATGACCGCTCAAACCTTCAGAAGGTTGACGTTCTCCTCAACGGAGACACCATTGATGCGCTCAGCTTCATTATCCACTCTGACAAGGCAATGGCAAGAGCAAGAAGAATTGCCGAACGGCTCAAGGAAACCATTCCGAGACAGATGTTTGAAATTCCGATTCAGGTTGCAATCGGAAGCAAGGTCATTGCGCGCGAAACCGTCAAGGCCATGCGCAAGGACGTTCTTGCAAAGTGCTACGGCGGCGATATCACAAGAAAGAAAAAGCTGCTTGAAAAGCAGAAGGAGGGCAAAAAGCGTATGCGCCAGTTTGGAACGGTTGAGGTTCCGCAAGAGGCGTTCATGGCCGTCCTCAAGCTTGAGGAAAACTGAAAGTGAAGGGTCTTTATATCCACATTCCGTTCTGCCTTTCAAAATGCGGCTACTGCTCGTTTTTCTCCTTTTCCGCCTCAGAGGAAGCCATGGACAGCTATCTTTCTTCCCTCCTTTTTCATATTAAGGAATGGGGAGAGCGTGAAAAGCTCAGCTTTGACTCGGTCTATTTCGGCGGCGGAACACCGTCCGTTTTCGGCGGAGAAAGGCTTTTTCGTGTTCTTTCCCAGGTGCGCGAAAGCTTCACCCTCTCTCCTGACTGTGAAATCACGGTTGAGGTCAACCCCTCCTCCGCGAGCGAGACCCTCTTTTCCTTTTTAAAAAAAGGTGGAGTCAACCGCATTTCAATGGGCGTTCAATCCGCCGTCACAAAGGAGCGCAGAGCTATCGGACGAAACAGCAGCTGCGCCCAGGTCAAAGCGGCTCTTGAGCTTTGCAAAAAGCACGGCATCAAGAATGTTTCGCTTGACCTTATGCTGGGTCTGCCCTTTCAAACGGAAAAAAGCCTTGATAAAAGTCTTGACTTCATCCTTTCCTCCGGCTGCCGCCATGTCAGCGCATATATGCTGAAAATTGAGGAAGGAACGCCGCTTTACGGCAATCAGGACTCCCTTCCCCTGCCCGGCGAGGACGCAGTCTGCGATATGTATTTGCAGGTCTGCCGCCGTCTTAATGAAAGCGGCTTTGAGCATTATGAAATTTCAAACTTTGCCCACCCGGGCTTTCAAAGCAGACATAACAACAAATATTGGCTTTGTGAGGAATATCTCGGCCTCGGCCCGTCCGCACACTCTTTTTTGAACCAAAAGCGCTTTTATTACAAAAACAGCTTTGACTCCTTTTTAAAAAACGAGCCGCCCGTTTTTGACTGCACGGGCGGAACAAAGGAGGAGTTTGTTATGCTTGCTCTGCGGCTTTCAAGGGGACTTGTTCTGAGTGAATATGAAAGCCGTTTCGGCGAAGAATTTCCAAAAGAAAAGCTGCTTTTTGCAAAGGAGCTTCAAAAGCACGGCCTTCTTGAAGCGGACGAAAAAAAAATAAGCCTCACCGAAAAAGGCTTCCTGCTTTCAAATTCAATCATTGAAAAGCTCTGTTGACTTCTCCGGTCATTGACAAATAATTACCAATTTGATATTATATATTGGGTGCCGGATTAATAAGTTTCTCGCACAACGCAAGAAACACCGCCCCATCCACTTGGCGGTGTTTCTTAATAAACATCAAAAAATGGGAGTGAACCGCTTATCGCGACACCCCTTACAGGCTATATTATACATTTCCGCTTGAAAATTATCAAGCGTTTTTTGCTATTAAGGAGGTTTTCTCAATGAAACCGTTCGGTCTTGTTCTTGCCGGCGGAGGCGGAAAGGGCGCCTATCAAATCGGCGCCTGGGAAGCCATGCGCGAGATTGGCGTTCGCTTTGAAGCGATTGCCGGCGTTTCAATCGGCTCAATCAACGGCGCACTCATTGCCGCCGATGATTTTAATGCTGCAAGCGAGCTTTGGAATAATGTTTCACTTGACAAGGGCGTGAATTTTTCCGAGCCTCTCCCCGACCCGGAAAACCTTTTCAGCACCAAAAACTGGGGCGTTCTTTTCAAGGAATTTGTCCGCAACGGCGGCTTTGATGCATCTCCGGTCAAGAACTTCCTTTCCGGATATATTGACGAAAAAAAGGTCAGGGCGGCAAAAATTCCGTTCGGTCTTGTTGCGGTTCAAATGACCCAGGGCGTTTCCGCAAGGGAGATTTTTATTGACGAAATTCCTGACGGCCAGCTCATTGACTATCTTCTTGCTTCATCAAACATTCCGCTTGCAAACAACATCGGCCCCGAGGGTGAAAAATTCCTTGACGGCGGCGTCTATGACAACACACCCGTTGCAATGCTCAAAAAGCACGGCTATAACCGCCTTGTTGTTATTGACATTTCAACCATCAAGGGCGTCAACCACAGCCTTGATTTCCTCAATTCAAATGTTGTTTACATCCGGCCTTATAACATTGACGACCTTGGAGCGTCGTTTGATTTTGACCCGGAAATGGTCAAAATGCGTATGCTCATGGGTTATTACGATGCGAAAAAGGCCTTTTCATATCTCAGTGGAAAAATCTTCTATTTTTCGCCGAAAACATTTAAAAATATGGTTCTTGAATACTCAGCGGACACGGTGAGCCAGCTTGAGGAGCTTGCCTATGAGCTGAAAGTTGACCGCCTTTGCGTATACACCCAAAAGCAGTTCCTTGCGGCGGTGAAAAAAGCCTTTGAAGAAAGGAACGCCGAAGAAGAAAAAGAACGCGAAAAAGAAAAACCAAAAGATAAAGACAAGCAACAAAAAGACAAAGAAAAGCCGAAAGAAAACACCAAGGAGAAAGAAAAGGACAAAGACAGAGAAAAAGAAAAAGACAAAGAAAAGGAGAGCACCCACGGCTCGCTTTTCCGCTTCTTCTTTCAAAAAAAGGAAGGGAAGGATTTTGACGAGGCGATTGCCCTTCTCCAAAAGCTTCCGTAACAAACGAATAAAAAAAGAAAACCGCACATTCGCCGGATATGGCAGATGTGCGGTAATTTAATCTTCAATCAAAAGTGCAATCAGATAAGACCCTGGAACATCATTGCGTTTGCAACCTTTTCAAAGCCTGCAATGTTTGCTCCGGCAACAAGGTCATAACCGAGGCCGTTTTCTTCTGCAGCCCTTGCGCTTTCGTCATGGATATTCTTCATGATGGCATAAAGCTTTTCGTCAACCTCTTCAGCCGTCCAGGTGTATCTCATGGAGTTCTGGCTCATTTCAAGGGCGGAAACGGCAACGCCGCCTGCGTTTGCAGCCTTTGAGGGAGCAACGCCCTTGAGGTTCTTTTTGAGATACTCCAAAGCCTCGTTTGTTGTTGGCATATTTGAAACTTCAACATAATACTGAGTGCCGTTTTCAACAATCTGCTTTGCTTCTTCAATGCCGACCTCGTTCTGGGTTGCGCAGGGCATAACAATGTCTGCCTTAACGCCCCACGGCTTTTCGCCGGGGAAGAACTTTGCGCCGAACTTTTCGGCGTAGTCCTTGAGCTTAATTTTGGAGCAGGCGCGGATTTTGAGGAGGTAGTCAATCTTTTCATCGGTGTTAACGCCGTCCTCGTCAAGAACATACCCGTCAGAGCCGGAGATTGTGAGAACCTTTGCGCCAAGCTCATTGAGCTTTTTAATTGCGCCCCAGGAAACATTGCCGTAACCGGAAACAACAACGGTCTTTCCCTTAACGGTATCACCGAAGTGCTTGAGCATTTCAATGGTATAATAGACCGCACCGTAGCCCGTAGCTTCCGGACGGATGTATGAGCCGCCGTAGGACATACTCTTTCCGGTGAGTACGCCGTTTTCAAAAACACCCTTAACGTGGCGGTACCAGCCGTAAAGGAAACCAATCTCCCTTTCACCAACGCCGATATCACCGGCGGGAACGTCAATGTCCGGGCCAATGTGCTTATAAAGCTCGGTCATGAAGCTCTGGCAGAAGCGCATGATTTCCGCAGCGCTTTTTCCGTGGGGGTCAAAGTCACTGCCGCCCTTTGCGCCGCCGATGGGCAGGCCGGTGAGGCTGTTTTTGAAGGTCTGCTCAAAACCGAGGAACTTAACAAGACCCTGATAGACCGAGGGATGAAAGCGCAGACCGCCCTTGTAAGGTCCGATTGCGCCGTTGAACTGAACTCTGTAGCCACGGTTGACCTGAACCTTTCCGCTGTCGTCAACCCAAGTTACGCGGAAGGAGACGATTCTTTCCGGCTCAACAAGTCTTTCAAGCAGAGCGGCCTTTTCAAACTCCGGATGCTTTTCAACATACGGCGCAAGCGAGGTGAGAACCTCGGTAACGGTCTGGATAAATTCGGGCTCGCCCGCATTTTTCTTTTTAACGTCCTCAATGACGCGGCTGATGTAATCCATTATTAAAACAACTCCTTAAAAGGATAATACCTGAAACACAAAATCTGCACAAACAAAAAATCTGCCGCTATTACCACTTTAAATTAATACAGTAGTAATTTTATCGCAAAACGGCAGTTCAAGTCAACGATAAAAACAAACAAAAAAACTCAACTTTGAAAGCCCCGTTGCAACCGTTTTACCAATGAGCAACGGCTCACCACGGTGAGCCGAAATTCACCGCAGAGATAAGGGTGCAACGCGCACCGAAAGCTTTTTTCAGCGCATATATACGCGATAAATTTTTCCGTTATTACTTGAAGTTGGTGGTTTTATTTGGTATAATGTGGGTACCACACAAAAATTTAATGTTCCCCGTTTAAGAAGTTGGCGTTTTTACTATCGGTAAAAATGCAAGCTTCCTTTTTCGCAACTTCTAATTGTGGGATTTGAGATTAAGTTTTTTGTGTGGTAGCAAAACGAAGTTTGTGTTTTTCGTGTGTGCATTCTTCGGTTTGCACACACTTTTTGTTTTTAAGGAGGGTTGAAAAACGGAAAGGATAAACCACACGAAAAATAAAATTGAAAGGATAAAACGGAATGAAAAAAACTATAAAAAAATCATTGGCGGTTTTCATGGCATTACTCATGCTTGCTTGCACCGTGCCAATGACTGTGGGAGCAAGCGATGAAGAATTAATAGAAGGATACTATACCTACACTGTTGAAAACGGTGAAGCAAGTATTATTTATTGTGATGAAAGTATAAACGGCGACGTTATTATTCCGGATACCCTTGGCAGTTATCCGGTAACAAGCATCGGCGGTTGGGCATTCGAGGATTGCACCGGCTTGACGAGCATAACAATTCCGGACAG
>DJPI01000055.1:9079-9638 GCA_002438505.1 Ruminococcaceae bacterium UBA6416
TTGGTGCATTCTACCGTTGCACCAGCTTGACAAGCATAACAATTCCGAACAGCGTAACAAGCATCGGCGCTGATGCATTCGAGAGTTGCACCGGCTTGACAAGCATAACAATTCCGGACAGCATAACAAGCATAGGCGATTATGCATTCGAGAGTTGCACCGGCTTGACAAGCATAACAATTCCGGACAGCATAACAAGCATAGGCGATTATGCATTCGGTGATTGCACCGGCTTGACAAGCTTGACAATTCCGAACAGCGTAACAAGCATCGGCGATGGTGCATTCGGTGGTTGCACCGGCTTGGCAGGCATAACCGTTAGTCTCGAAAACAAAGTATATCATAGTGAGAATAATTGTATCATTAATACGGAAGAAAAGGAGCTTGTTGTCGGATGCAAAAACAGTGTTATTCCGTCAGACGGAAGTGTAACAAGCATCGGCTATTCTGCATTCGACAGTTGCACAGGCTTGACAAGCATAACAATTCCGGACAGCGTAACAAGCATCGGCGATTATGCATTCTACGGCTGCACTGGCTTGACAAGCATAACAATTCC
>DJPI01000055.1:9663-9797 GCA_002438505.1 Ruminococcaceae bacterium UBA6416
ACAGCGTAACAAGCATCGGCGGCGATGCATTCGCGTATTGCTCCGGCTTGACAAGTATAACAATTCCGGACAGCATAACAAGCATTGGTGAGTATGCATTCGCGTATTGCACCGGCTTGACAAGCATAACAATT
>DJPI01000055.1:9834-65236 GCA_002438505.1 Ruminococcaceae bacterium UBA6416
CCGGACAGCGTAACAAGCATCGGTGATTCTGCATTCGACAGTTGCACAGGCTTGACAAGCGTAACAATTCCGGACAGCGTAACAAGCATCGGCGACGATGCATTCTACGATTGCTCCGGCTTGACAAGCATAACAATTCCGGACAGCGTAACAAGCATTGGTATTGGTGCATTCTACCGTTGCACCAGCTTGACAAGCATAACCGTTAGTCCCGAAAACAAAGTATATCATAGTAAAAATAATTGTATCATTAATACGGAAGAAAAAGAACTTGTTTTGGGCTGTAAAAACAGTGTTATTCCGTCAGACGGAAGCGTAACAAGTATCGGCTATTCTGCATTTTACGGTTGCACCGGCTTGACGAGCATAACAATTCCGGACAGTGTAACAAGCATCGGTAATTGGGCATTCTACGGTTGCACCGGCTTGACAAGCATAACAATTCCGGACAGCGTAACAAGCATCGGCAGTTATGCATTCTACGATTGCACCGGCTTGATGAGTATAGTAATTCCCAAAAGTGTTACGAATATTGGCGATGAGGCTTTTGGCTATGCTAATTATGGCGAAATGGTAGAAAACTTCACCATCTACGGCTACGCAGGCACCGCCGCAGAAACTTATGCCAACGAAAACGGTTTCACCTTTATTTCTCTTGAAAAAAATGAAAACCCGAGTAACAACTGCTCCTGCATCTGCCACAAGGGCGGCATTTCAAAGTTCTTTTATAAGATTGTACTCTTCTTCTGGAAGCTGTTCAAAATGCATAAGGAATGCTCCTGCGGAGTCATGCATTATTAATCCATAAAAAGTAAAGGCGAACGGTTCACACCCTGCCACTCGCCTTTGCATATAACTCAAAAGCCTGCCGCGTTTTCAGCGACAGGCTTTAACTTTGCTTTTCTTTACTGCTTATTCTTCCTCAAAAGCGTCCTTGCCGAGTCCGCACCAGGGGCAGACCCAATCCTCCGGAACGTCCTCCCAAGCAGTGCCGGGAGCCACGCCGTTATCGGGATCGCCGAGTTCGGGGTCATAAACATAGCCGCAGGGGCAAACGTATTTCATGTTAAGTTCCTCCGTGATTTTAAGTGATTATTTGAAATATCTGTTGAGAAGGCCTTCAAAGGCTTTTCCGTGTCTCGCCTCGTCACGAGCCATTTCATGAACGGTGTCATGAATCGCGTCAAGGCCGAGTTCCTTTGCTTTCTTTGCAAGCTCGGTCTTGCCGAGGGTTGCGCCGTTTTCCGCGGCAACTCTCATTTCAAGGTTCTTTTTGGTGCTGTCGGTAACAACCTCACCAAGAAGCTCTGCGAACTTTGCTGCGTGTTCAGCCTCCTCATGGGCAGCCTTTTCAAAGTAAAGGCCGATTTCCGGATAGCCCTCTCTGTGGGCAGCTCTTGCCATTGCAAGATACATTCCGGCCTCGGTGCATTCGCCGTTGAAGTTTGCGCGCAGTCCTTCAAGAATTTCTTCCGGAGCGTCCTTTGCAACGCCAACAATGTGTTCAGCCGCCCAAGCGGTTGTGTTTTCCTCACGGACTTTCATTTTTGCTTTGCAGATCGGGCAGATTTCGGTGGGCACATCGGTCTCATAACCGCAAACGGGGCAATAATACTTTTTCATTTTTAAAACCTCCAAAATTGAAATTTGAATTGATATATTGAATCACTCTCCGCTGTTTTTACATTCGGTGCATAACCCGAAAAGCTGTAAATTGCAGGAGTGTATTTCACAGTCAAAATCCTTGAAGAGCGTGCACAGTCCTTCGCCCGTCTCGGATTTGAGGTCGATTATCTTTTTGCAGCGCTTACAGATGAAGTGATAATGCTCACTTGTGTCCGCGTCAAAGCGGTCACCGGAGTCAGTGTGAAATTTGATGATTTTCCCTTCACCTTCAAGCACCTTCAGGTTCCGATAAACCGTTGCAAGACTCAGCGCCGGGTACTCACCCTTGAGATCGAAAAAAAGCTGCTCGGCCGTCGGGTGATCTTTTCTTGACCGGAGAGAGTTCAGAATTGCGTCACGCTGACGGCTGCTTTTGAGCATGGCTCCGTCTCCTTTCTCAATAATGATAATCGTTATCATTATTATATCTGCTTTTTAGCTTTTGTCAAGGGTTTTTGAAAATTTTTTTGAGTTTTTCTGTGTTTTTTTAAATCTCATTCTTTTTGCTGTTCAGCTTTTCGGCGTACTCCTCAGTAAGCCTCAACAGAGTCGGCCTTATTTGATACTTTGCGCAAAGCGCCGAAAGGTCAGAGAGAACGGGCGGCTTTTCTTTTTTAAGCTCACAGCGCAGCATGAGGTTTTTCGGCGAATGCTCAAAGTCAACAAACTCAATAACGTCCGTTTCATAGCCGCAGCGCTTCAGTATCTCCGCACGCAGCGAGTCGGTCAAAAGGGCGGAAAAACGCTCTTTAAAAAGCCCGTGGGAAAGAAGCAGGTCAAAGTCTCCGCCGGGCTTTATCTGAGAATTTATCTCATGCTGACAGCAGGGAACGGAGAAAATATTCTTTACCCGGTTTTCAATCGCATAAAAGAGCGCATAATCCGTTGCCGTGTCACAGGCATGGAGCGTTATCACCATGTCTGCACTGCCGTCAAAAACGCGGTCGCTTGTGACATCGTTGACAAAAAACTCAAGGTTTTCATAGCCGTATTTTTTTGCAATTTTGTTGCAGCTTTCAACAACGTCCTTTTTGAGGTCAAAGCCAACAACCTTTGCCTTAATCTTTTTTATCTCGGTGAAATAATAGTACACAATGAAGGTCAGATAGCTTTTTCCGCAGCCAAAATCAAGAATCGTGATGCTTTCACGGCTGCTTTTTGAAAAGCAGTCGTCAATCAGCTCAACAAAGCGGTTGATTTGCTTATACTTGTCATACTTGCTTTTGATTATCCTGAAATCCTTTGAAAAAACGCCGAGGTCAACAAGCGCCGGAATGTTCTCCCCCTCTTTGAGGATATAGGTCTTTTCACGGTCATGCTCCTTTGTTTTTGCTTTGAGGCTGTTTGCGCTCTTCTTGCGCTTGATTTTATCGGGAAAAATTGTGTAATGAACATTCACGCCCTCAGCGGTGAGCAAAGCTTGGCGGAAGCTTTTTTCTCCCGTTTGAGTGAGCCACAAAAGAAGCTTTTCAAGGTCAAGGTTTTTATGAAAAACCTGAGCGCCTTTGAACTGCTCAAGCTGCCACTGTCTTTTTCCTTTTGAAAGAAACGGGCGGACGGATACCTTTGAAAACTCAAAGTCCTTTTCCTTTTTTTCGCTGAAAACAATTTTGATTATCCTGTCCTCAAGCGCAAGAATATCGCTTTTAATTTTTGAATCCAATGTTGAACACCTTCTTCGTTTGATAAAACGTAAAGCGGCTTCGCCGGAAAAAATCTTCCGCCAAAGCCGCTTCGGTCTTTTAAGAATAACCTTTGATTATTCCTGTTCTTCCTTCATTTTTGCAAAGCATTCGCTGCAATATACGTCTCTGCCTTCGGTGGGCTTAAAGGGAACCTTGGCCTCGCCGCCACAGCGTGCGCAGGTTGCGGTGAACATTTCGCGTTCCGGCTTGGCAGCATTCTTGCGGGCATAGCGGCACTCCTTGCAGCGCTGAGGCTCATTCTGGAAGCCTTTTTCAGCATAGAATTCCTGCTCACCTGCGGTGAAAACGAATTCCTTGCCGCATTCTTTGCATACGATTGTTTTGTCCTGGTACATTTTGAATTACCTCGCTTAAAAATTTTGCCCTTGCCGGAATTGCACCGCCCCTTTGAAATCAACGCTCTACTTTAAGCTATCGGGCATATTGATAACAACAGTCAATCAGTTGCGCCAAGGTCACTCAAGCGCACTGCGCAGCTTTTTGCGCGCGCGCTGAAGCGTTCCGTCAACCGCCTTTTGCGAAAGGCCGGTGAGCGCGGCAATTTCGCCGTAGCTGTTGTTGCAGAGATAAAGGGAAAAGACCCTTTTCTCCTGCGGCGAAAGTTTTGTTGAAATGAGAGCCGAAAGGCGCAAAACCTCATTTTTTGAAACAACGGCCTCCTCCGGAGAGAGGGCGCTGTCCGCCGTTGCGCTTTCATCCTCAATGGGAACAAAAAGCGCACTCGGAATCTGCTTTTGTGCGCTGCGGGTTTTGAGCGCGGAAAGCATCCGGTTGCGGATACAGACGGACGCATAGGTTGCAAAAGAGGCGGCGCCCTTTTCATTGAACGACCAAACCGCGGCGAGGAAGCCCAAAATACCCTCCTGAACAAGGTCCTCACCCTCAAGCGCAGAACCGGAAAAGGAGGACGCAACAGCCTTTGCAACGCGCAAATATCGCAGCGAAAGCTCATTCCAGGCTTTTTCGTCATTGCGATCTCTGCAAAGAACCGCAAGCTTCTCATCCGAAAGGGAGGGGTAGTCGCTCATGAAAAAATCCTTTCTGCCTATTATCGGCACTATGATACGCCTTTTTGGATAATTTGTCAACCGAACTTTTCACCAAAAGCGGTGTTCTTTTTTTGTCAAAAAGCAACAAGTTAATGCGTTTGCCTTTGAACATTTTGACCTTTTCGGCGCAAAGGTTCGTCAGTTTAAAGCTCAATGTAATGCAAAATTATGTCCTCATAAACGCCATCAATGTTCAAAAAGCCGCCGGGAATTGTTCCGAGCCTTTCAAAGCCGAGCTTTTTATAAAGCGCAAGCGCCGCGGCATTGGAGGCAACAACGGCATTAAACTGCAAAATTCTGAAGCCGAGCTGCTTTCCTTTTATAAGGCAGTCTTTAACAAGTGCCTCGCCGGCGTGGTGACCGCGTGCGTTCCGTTCAACGGCATAGCTTGCGTTTGCAATGTGGCCGCAGCGTCCGATATTGTTCGGATGGAGGATATAAAGGCCGATAGCCTCGCCCGTTTCTTCGTTTTTTGCAATACCCGTGTATGACTGCGATTCAAAAAAGGCTTTGCCCTCCTCGTTTGAAAGCTTTTCCGTCTGCGGAAAGGCGCGTCCGTCCTCAACAACGGCGTTCCAAATTTCAACGGCTTTTTCAAGGTCCTTTTCAGAAAATTTTTCAACAATTACTGCCATTTTTTATCACCCCTTATTCAATCGTTCCGCCGCCAACAACAACATCGCCGTCATAAAGAACAACGGCCTGTCCTTTTGCAAAAGCCCTTTGCGGCGCGTCAAATTCAATGTGGAGCCTGTCCTCCCCGGTCTGCTCGGCGGTTGCCCATTGCTCGCCCTGTTTGTATCTGACCTTCGCCTTAACGCGCAGCGGCTTTTCAATTTTTTCGCAGGCAATGAGGTTGATGTCAGAGGCATTAAGGCTTTTTGAAAAGAGATATTCCTCAGGCGCAAGGACAACGCGGTTTTCCTGCGGTTGTTTTTCAAGAACATAAAGCGGCGCTTTGAGCGAAAGACCAAGTCCTCTGCGCTGGCCGACAGTGTAACGGATTATGCCCTTATGCGTTCCGAGGACGTTCCCCTCAAGGTCAACAAAGTTTCCGCGGGGAAAGCTTTTTCCAAGGCTTTTTTCAATGAATGCGGCGTAATCACCGTCCGGAACAAAGCAGATATCCTGACTGTCATGCTTTTTTGCGTTGACAAAGCCCAGCTCTTGCGCAACGGCGCGAACCTCGGTTTTCCTCATTGAGCCGAGCGGGAAAAGCGTGTGTTCAAGCTGAAACTGAGTGAGGGAGTAAAGAACATAGCTTTGATCCTTCGTTTCGTCAACGCCTTTTTTAAGAAGGAAGCGTGAGCTTACCGGGTCAAATTCGTTCCTTGCGTAATGGCCGGTTGCAACGTAATCATGTTCAAGCTCAAGCGCCCTTTTGAGCAGCTTATCAAATTTCAGATATCGGTTGCAGTCGATGCAGGGATTTGGCGTAGCGCCCTTTTGATAAACGTCAATGAATTTTCCAATGACCTTTTCTCTGAACTCGTTGGTAAAATTAAAAACATAAAACGGAATGCCAAGCTTATAGGCAACGCTGCGCGCGTCCTTTGAATCCTCAAGCGAGCAGCACGTTTTTTCGGTTATGAATGCGTCATCATTATCAAAAAAGCGGCAGTTGACACCCGTTGGCTCAAAGCCGTTTTTCAAAAGCAGATATGCACTGACGGCGCTGTCAACGCCTCCGCTCATTCCGACCATAACTTTTTTATTCAAACAAAACACCCCCGTGGGCAGATTAACAAAAAACATTTCTTTGTATTATACCACACACGGAAAGTCAGGTCAATTATTTGGTTATAATATATCCGCTGTAATTATCGCCGGAAAAGGCGGCTGTTTTCGGCGTTTTTGCGCTGCGGAAAACCTTATAGGTTTTTGAATTGCATTCAAATTCAAGCGGCTGCTTTTTTGTTTTGCTTTGAAGAAGCTCAAGGTATTCCTCAAGGCAAAGGTTGTTTTTTGTCATGTAATATGCGTGGGGAACGCCGACAAACCTGAAGTGCCACGGCTCAAACGATATTCCCGTAATTTTCTCCTTGTCTTTTGGATACCGCAGAACAAAGCCGTATTTCCATGCGTTTTTTGAAAACCAGGAATACTCCCCTTTTCCGTCAAAGTCCTCTGTTGAGCCATCGGACGCATTATATATTGAAAGGTCAACGCAAAGGCCGGTGTGGTGCTCGCTGAAGCCCGGAGTCTGAACATACCTTTTTGCGTAAAGATTGCCGAACCGTTTTGCCTTTTGCTTATAGACTTCCTGCTGGCTTTCAACGCTGCGAAAGCCGCTTATGACGTTGATTTTTTTGAGTCCCGTCTCGTTCCGGAAAGCATCGAGCATATCGCAAAGCGGTTTGACGGCGGCCTTTTGGAGCTCAATTTCCGTTGTTCCCATGAAAAACGAATCCGTCTTGTTTTGATAAAGATTCACAAGCTCCTCGCCGGAGTTGAAATACCGGTGCTCGCCGTTAACAAGAACAAGAGCGCCCGAATGCTTTTTATCGGACGTAACCCTGCTTGAAATTGCAATATCCGAAAGTTCTCCCATGGCGACCGGAACGCGGTCAAGAACCGAAAAGATGACTATTGCGGCAAGAATGACCGCAGCAATTTTGATGATGTGTTTCATAAACAAAAACCTCTCTTTTAAAAGTCTGAACAGAGTATAGACCAATAAAAGAGAGATTGTTTTAAGCTCCGCTTACGCTTTGCTTACAAAATGCTTAAGAAAAGGTTACAGCGCCGAAAAGCCCTCAATTTTCCCGAGCTTTTTCCTCAGCGGGAAGAAGAGCGCAATACCGGCGGTAAACATCACCGCAAGCTCACCGAGAAAAACAAGCAGCATCTGAACAAGAAAGCTTGAAAAATGGAACGCTCCGTCAACAAAGAAAATTTCAATTTCCGCCCCGATGATGATTCCGTTGAAAACGGCCGGCATCAGAAAAGAAAGCAGCGGGAAATTTTTGACCTTAACATTGCGAAGCTTCCACATACAGACGGCCGCCAAAAGCGTTGCAGCCGAGCCGAAAACCATATCGACCGGCAAAGCCTGCATAAAAAGAAAATTCGCCAAAAAGCAGCCGAGAGTGAGTCCGGGAACTGCCGCCTTTGAAAACAGGCAGAGAATCATCAGTGCCTCCGAAAGGCGGTACTGCACCGCCATTGACGCGGTGTTCGGAAGAATCAGCTGTTGGGCGAGTGTGAGAACGGCATACATTGCCGCAACGAGCGCCGCCTGAGCAAGAAACAGGGGTGCTTTTTTGCTTTTCAGTTTCATTTTGAATTGCTCCTTTAGTTTTGATTTAGAACCTTGGTTGGTTCAAGTCAGGAAGGTCTCGAACTGACTGTGTGGGAGATATTTTAACGCTTTATACTGAAAAAGTCAAGGATCGGAGTTGTTTATACATTTTTTAGACTGTTTTTCATAATATCATATATTCTGTCAACGTCTGTAAAAAGCAAGCTTTTTCCTTTTCTGTGAAGTGAGAGAACCTGCTTCGCTCCCGACACTATATCCTTAAAAAGCTTGTCATGTATTCTTATGCTTTTTCCATCAATCAAATGTTCATGGTCAACAAATTCTTTTGTGACCGGAAACATATTCTGAATCAAAAAGGCATTTTCTTTTCCGCCAAACTTTCCGATAATAATTGTGTTGCATTTTCCGTATTTCTGAATTTTTCTTTGAACGATTGATTTGTACTTTTCAGCTCTTGCACTTTGCGGAACAGCCCAGTATATTCCGTCTGTCCTTTCATCGGGAAAAAGGAAAAAATGCGGTCTGTAATGACTTCCCTCCTTGTTTGACATTAAATTCGGGTCACCGACAAGAGAAAAAAAGCTGTCCTTTATATGATATGATCTTCCTGCATTAACATCCATTTTGTCTCCTTAAAAAAACCCCGCCAAAACCGGCAGGGTCAACATTTACAAACCGAATTATTTTTATCCCGCCCCATCGGCAAGCGGTAAGCATTTACGAACCGAATCATTTTTATCCCGCTCCATCGGCAAGCGGTTGACATTTACAACGAAAAACGCATTACATTTTTCAATATCATTTTATCCTCTGAAGCGGAAAATGTCAAGCTTTTATTAAAAGAAAATTCGGGCAATTCTTACACATTGCCGTTGATATATACTGATTCAGCTTTTTCCTGTGCCGATATCAGAATTTTCTTGGCTTTATCAGAGTTTCCGCTTTCAATTTCCTGGAGCGCATCTGTTATTGCATTAAAAAGCTTAAGATACATTTCTTTATAATTGTTCATTACATAATTGTTCATTACTTTCACTTCCTTTAAAGCAAATTTTACTCTGAAACAGATTAAAAGTCCATACTCTGTTTCAGATTATGCCATACTGTCCCTGAGGTGAACAAGTATGTACAAGCGGCTGAAAGACACGCGCGAGGACGCAGACATGAATCAAACCGAGGTTGCGGCATATCTCAAAATGTCGCAAAGCGGATATTCAAAATATGAAACCGGGGAAAACGATATTCCGACCGCGGTTCTCATAAAGCTTTCAAAGCTTTGGAATGTAAGCATCGACTATCTTCTCGGCGTGTCTGATAAGCGTGAAATTGCAAAATAACTCTTGACCTTCCCTTTGTTTTGTGATACAATTTCTTTAATCATTATATTTCAGACACTTTGAGCAGAAGGAGTACCCCTTTTCCGATTTTTCAGAGAGAAAACGTCCGGTGAAAGTTTTCATGAAGAAAGGGCGAAGGTCGTCTGCAAGTCTCCGGGAAGAACGGCGGTTTTTCGCTCATTAGACCCCGGCGTATGTTCTGCGTTAAAGAATTAAGAGTGCGCTTTTTATAAGCGAATTCAGGTGGTACCGCGGTTTTCTCCGTCCTGTTTTTTCGGGACGGAGTTTTTTGTTTTTATGTAATATATTCTTAAAACGGAGGTTAGTATAAATGGCAAAAGAACTTGCAAAGCAGTATGATCCGAAAGAGGTTGAGGATCGCATCTATGACTCATGGCTCAAAGGAAATTATTTCCACGCCGAATGCGACTCAAAAAAGAAACCTTATACAATCGTTATTCCCCCGCCCAACATCACCGGCCAGCTTCACATGGGTCATGCCCTTGACAACACGCTTCAGGATATCCTTATCCGCTATCACAGAATGGCCGGATATGACACCCTCTGGCTCCCCGGCACAGACCACGCCTCAATCGCAACCGAGGCAAAAATTGTTGCCGCAATGAAGGAGGAGGGAATCACAAAGGAGGATATCGGCCGCGAGGGCTTCCTTGAAAGAGCGTGGGACTGGCGCAAAAAGTACGGCGGAAGAATCATTGAACAGCTCAAAAAAATGGGCTCTTCCTGCGACTGGGAGCGCGAGCGCTTCACTCTTGACGAGGGCTGCTCAAAAGCCGTCCGCGAGGTTTTCTGCAATCTTTATGAAAAGGGTCTCATCTATCGCGGAGAAAGAATCATCAACTGGTGCACTCACTGCAAAACGTCAATCTCCGACGCCGAGGTTGAATATGAAGAGCATGACGGAAATTTCTGGCACTTCAACTATCCGTTTGCAGACGGCAGCGGCGCCATTGAAATTGCAACAACAAGACCGGAAACCATCCCCGGCGATACCGGCATTGCCGTTCACCCGGACGATGAAAGATATAAAGCTCTTGTTGGAAAAACCGTCATCATTCCCGTTATCGGCAGAGAAATTCCCATTGTTGCGGACTCATACGCAAAAATGGACAAGGGTACCGGTGCGGTTAAAATCACGCCCTGCCATGACCCGAATGACTTTGAGGTCGGTCTGCGCTGCAATCTCCCGATGATCAACGTCATGACGGATGACGGCTTCATGAACGAAAACGCCGGGAAATACGCCGGAATGAGCCTCATGGAGTGCCGCAAGGCCATTGTCAATGACCTCAAGGAAGCCGGAGCACTTGTTAAAATTGAACCGACAAAGCATGATGTCGGAACCTGCTACCGCTGCCACACGGCTGTTGAGCCGCGCGTTTCAAAGCAGTGGTTTGTGAAGATGAAGCCGCTCGCCGAGCCGGCAATCAAGGTCGTCCGCGAGGGCAAAACAAAGTTTGTTCCCGAACGCTTTGACAAAATCTACTTCAACTGGATGGAAAACATCCGCGACTGGTGCATTTCCCGTCAGCTTTGGTGGGGTCACAGAATTCCGGCATGGTACTGCGCCGACTGCGGCGAAATCAGCGTTTCAAGGGAGGATATCACCCATTGCAAGCACTGCGGCAGCAAGAACATCACCCAGGATCCCGATACACTTGACACCTGGTTTTCCTCAGCTCTCTGGCCGTTTTCAACCCTCGGCTGGCCGGACAAGACGCCGGAGCTTGCCCATTACTACCCGACAAGCGTTCTTGTCACCGGTTATGACATCATCTTCTTCTGGGTTGCAAGAATGATTTTCTCTGCCTGCGAACAGATGGGTGAGGTTCCGTTTTCAACCGTTTTCATCCACGGAATCGTTCGCGACGAGCAGGGACGCAAAATGTCAAAATCACTTGGCAACGGCATTGATCCGCTGCTTGTTATTGACAAATACGGCGCAGACGCCCTGCGTCTCACCCTCGCCTCCGGCAACAGCCCCGGAAACGATATGCGTTACTCAGACAAAAAGGTTGAGGCAAGCCGGAACTTTGCAAACAAAATTTGGAACGCGGCGCGCTTCATTCTCATGAACCTTGATGAAAACGAGCCGAAGCCGCACCTTCCCGAGGAGCTTGCGCTTGAGGATAAATGGGTCGTTTCTCTTTTCAACAACCTTGTTAAGGAGGTCACCGCAAACCTTGACAAATATGAACTTGGCATTGCGGCCTCAAAGCTTTATGACTTCATTTGGGACATCTTCTGCGACTGGTACATTGAGCTTGCAAAAATCCGCCTCCAGCAGGGCGGAGAAAAGGCAGAGCAGGTCAAGGCCGTCCTTGTCTATGTCATGAGCGAAACGCTCAAGCTCCTTCATCCGTTCATGCCGTTCATCACCGAGGAAATCTGGCTCACTCTTCCCCATGACGGAGAAACAATAATGAAGGCCCCGTGGCCCGTTTTCAAGGAGGAACTCACCTTCTCTGAAGATGAAAAGAAGATGGAGCTTATTATGGAAACCATCCGCGCAATCAGAAACAGACGCAGCGAGATGAATGTTCCACCCTCAAGGAAAGCTCATGTCTTCATTGCAACGGACAAAAAAGAGCTGTTTGAAACCGGAGCGGTCTTTATTCAGAGACTCGCCTCGGCCTCAGACGTCACCGTTGGTGACAGCTTTGACATTCCCGGCAGTGTCAACATCGTAACCTCGAGTGCAAAGGTATGCATTCCGATGGGTGACCTTGTTGATTTTGAAGCCGAAAGAAAGCGTCTCAACAAGGAAAAAGAGGGCGCGCAGAAAAAGCTTGCTCAAATCAACGGAAAGCTTTCAAACCCCGGCTTCCTTTCAAAAGCGCCGGAAAATGTTATTGAAGCGCAAAAGGCCGAAAGAGACAAGATTAACGAGAGAATCAAAATGATTGACGAAAGCCTTGCTTCCCTCGGTTAACAATAAGCCGCCGTTTAACAAGCGGCGGCTTGAAATATTATATTTTCTCATAAAGGAGGAACTGTTATGACAAAGCAGGAGGCACTTGAGCTTCTGGAGGAATACAACAAAGGTGAGTTTCACCTTAAGCACGGAAAAATTGTCGGCGATGTCATGCGCTGGTTTGCAAATGAACTCGGCTACGGCGATGAGGCCGATTTTTGGGAGACAGTCGGAATTTTGCATGACCTTGATTTTGAAATGTATCCGCAGGAGCACTGCGTAAAGGAACAGGAAATCATGCGCGAAAAAGGCCTTGACGAGCGCCTTATCCATGCAACTGCGAGCCACGGCTACGGAATCTGCGTTGACATCAAGCCCGAGCATGAGATGGAAAAGGTTCTTTATGCCGCCGATGAGCTCACAGGTCTCATTGGTGCGGTTGCCGTTATGCGCCCGTCAAAGAGCGTTTCCGACCTTGAGGTTTCCTCGGTCAAGAAAAAGTTCAAGGACAAAAAGTTCGCCGCCGGCTGCTCAAGAGACGTCATCAGAAACGGCGCGGAGATGCTCGGTTGGACGCTTGAGGAGCTGATTGAAAAAACCATCCTTGCAATGCGTGAAAGCGAAAACGTCGATTAATTTAAAAAAAGCTGCCGCTCACTGAACCATCGGTGTGCGGCGGCTTTTTTCTCGGACACGGCAATTTTTGTTTTCCCCTCTTGAAAAACTTCGCCGCCCAATGTATAATATTGAAACAGGCGGGTTCCACCCGTAAATTCAACAGGTTATAATTTTTGAAAGGACGGTTTCTATGGCAGCATTTTTCAAAAAGGCCTTTGCGGTTTTTATCGCAATCTTTACGGCAATTTCATCGTTTTTCACGGCCGGAATCAACGCAAGAAAGCATGACCTCACGGTTGAGCTTTCCTCCAATCCCTCAACCGGCTGCTCGTGGGAAGTTGTTATTGACAACGAGGACGTTATCAAGCTTTCCGACCGGACATATCGCGATCCCGTCAACATTAAAGGTATTGCCGGAAGGCCCGGAACGGACGTTTTTTACTTTGACGCCGTTGCCGATGGAAAGGCAACAATCACCCTCACCTACGGTCAGCAATGGAAAGCGGACGGCGTTTTCCGCACCGTTGTTTATGAATGCGAAAGCAAGGATTCTTCAATTAAAGTGCTGAATGTTACCGATTCGGCGACCGCCGCATAATTTATTCGGAAAAATACAGTTCTGTTCAGAACATAATAGAGGGAAAAATCCTCTCAGAACTCTAACACCATCAAAAAATCCGCGCACCAAAATAGGAGGTTTACTAAGGAAAGTTAATAAAAACAGTTATTATATACCGTGCATTGCAGAAGCAAAAGAAGTGGCCGCCTTGAACAATTTACATGTTGAATTTATCAGGTAAAATGAAACAGACAAACTTGTCTGTTTATGCTTTGTATATTGAAGTGAGCATTCCTTCATCATCAAAATTAAGTTCAATAGCAAATGTTTTAGAGGTGCCATCAACAAAGTTTATTGTAACAGTAATTATATCACTTGCTGAAGATAAAGGTGTTTCGGGAGCAGCTTTGAATGCGTTTATCATATTTTCAGATAAGAACCAATCTATACGCATTCCGTTTTCTTTTCCGTAGATTCCTCGATACTCATTACCTGTAATAGTAATTGATGTTCCCTGCTTTACAGTCTCAATATACTTTGACGGAGAAGAAATTATGCTTCTGTCAGAAATGCTGAGTTTTCCGTTTTCGGTGCATGATATGATAATATTTTCAACATTATCTGATTCTTCAATCATAAGCTTAAGATAATCAGCTGTGCCAAAATATATTGTGGTTTCTTCCTGTGTGCCAACCAAATGCCAACCGTTATCTTTACCGTACAGTTTAAAAAGTCTCTCTTTCAGCTTTAAAACAACGGCATCTTTATCTGAATCAGACATTTCTTTAGTGTTTTCTACTATAAGAATACCGCCTAAAGGTATTCTGACATCAGCTTCTTTTCTTATAATTGTTTCTGTATCGTCTGCAGCATTTGCAACCATGACAAAGAAGCTTCTGTTTAAAAGCCTGTCGCTGTTTTCGGTGGAAATATCGGTAAGGTTGGAGTTATCCGGTAATAAATCAATATCTGTATTAAAGAAAGCAAACGCAGCAATAAAAATTAAAGCAAATGCGCAAGAAAGAGCGGTCAATTTGTACATTCTTTTTTTCATGATATTCTTCTCCCTTTTTATTGTTTTTACGTGGTTCAAAATATCTTGTGTCATCTCTTTATCGGTTTTCATAAATGAAATCCTCCTTTTCAAGTTTGGCTTTTAATGACTTTTTTGCCCTGTGTAAAAGTACAGATGTACCTTTCTTTGATTTTTTCAAAATTCTAGATATTTCTTCGATGCTGAAATCTTCAAAATAAAATAGTGTTAACACATTTTTGTAGTCCGGGTTAATGCTGTTTAAAGCATCATGTACAGCTCTTTTTTCTTCGTCTTTTACATACAATTGCAGAAAATTTTCTTCTTCAATTTCGATATTAAATATTTCATCAATAGAAAGTTCTCTACCTTGAGGGCTTTTGCGCAGCCAATCAATTGCAGTATTTCTTCCAATCGTATAAAGCCAGGTTTTAAAAGAAGCTGTACCTTTATTTTTAGGCTTTTTGAGTAAAAGTTTGACGAAAGTTTCTTCGGTAAGATCTTCTGCAACTGAAAAATTATTTACAATTGAATTGATGTAATTCTGTAAACCTAATCTGTATTGAGAAACGATCTCTTCAAGAGCACTTTCATCACCTTCAAGAAAACGGTGGTAGCTACCGACACCATTATCCATAGGCTCCTCCTTTCTGAAGACTGTCTTTAATGTCTTCACTTTTTACACGAAGATAAAGGTGAAATATTACACATACTGATAAAAAAATTATATTTATGTTTTAACATGCAATATTTCATTAAACAAAAAATGAAAACACGGTGTAGCCATAATTGACTACACCGCATCTTTCACACATACCGTCCTTAGCCACACGTGGCTAACGGTACGCGGATTTTATTGTTAGAAATTTTATTAAAAGATGATTCTTAAAATTGTTCTGAAAAAATGCTGATATAATTCACGGCAGAAACGGTAAAAGAGCAACATATAATGCCACCTCCATCTTCTTTCTTAATTTCAGTATACAGCATTGTCAAAAAAAGTCAACGATTTTTTTAAAAACCTTAACAAAATTAAAAAATCCCTTGTTTTTTCAGCACCCAAAAAGAAAGCTACGAAGCGTTGCCAACATGAAAACGAGCGTTTTTTGCCTTCAGGCATTAAAAAAGCTACAATTAAGTAAGCGGCAAAAAGCCGACTTTACTTGTTTATAATTGGATTATACAATTAACCTCAAAGACCTAATGTTCTCACTACGTACATAAATGTTGGTAGTTTTGCACAAAAAATTATGCACATCTTTATCAGTTTTAGCTAATAAATAGAAACGCGAAAAATCGCAGTTTTTTTTCAAAAAAAGGCTTGCATTTTGCAGAATGTTGGTGTATTATATGCTTGCAGTTGAGGCGAGTGAGAGCTCACTCAACAGCCTTAATAATTTTGACAGTTTCTATATCAATGTTTTCTTCGTATTTTCTCCTTTTTAAAAGCGCCCGGCTTCTCCCCGGGCGTTTTTAACTGCCTGTCGATATTCCGTTTTAGAATATCGACTTTTTTGTTTATATTATTGCTATTGACTTTTATCGGAAATAAATGTTAAAATCAATTAAGCCGTTGCCGGAACAGAGTTTCCCCGGCGAATATTTTTAAAGAGAGGCGATTATCATGAAAAAAACATTGGCTTTAATTCTTGCTCTTTTCATTCTGAGCTTTTCGGTTCTGACCGTTTCCGCGGAGAACAGCGGAATAAACGGAAGCAACTGGCAAAGCGCCGTTGACGGCTCGCTGCCGATTACGGCAATCAATATGCCCGGCACCCATGACAGCGCCGAACGCTATCTTTATTTCAGCAGCCGCGCGCGCACCCAGTCCCTTTCGGTTCTTCAGCAGCTTTACGCCGGAGTCAGATATCTTGATGTCCGCCTTGCGCTCAGCGGAAACAACATTCTTGCAATGCACAGCGTTTTGAACTGCAAAAAGCAGCTCGGCCTTTTTGCTCGGAATTTGACTGCAAATGACATTGTTTCCGACTGTGAAAAATTCCTTGAGCAAAACCCGGGCGAAACCATCCTTTTCCTTTTGAAGCACGAGGGAAGAGGAAACAGCAAAAAGCTTTTCACCCGCTTTTATGATGAGCTCATTGCCCCCTCACCCGAGCTCTGGTACACGGAAAACAGAATTCCCGTTCTTGATGAGGTCAGGGGAAAAATTGTTCTTCTGCGCGTTGCCGAGGCAGACGAATCACGCTTTGACAACAAAACCGCCGGCCTCAATTTTAAAACCTATCCTTACATAAGCTCAACAGAGATGAACAATTTTTGCTTCAGAAGCATTGACAGCCTTGACAAAAGGCTGCTCAGTGAGCCGGTCGGATATATGCTTGTTCAGGATTCCCACAAAATTGAAGGCGAAAAGAAAACAGAAGTTATTGCAAACTTCTTTGCCGACAACCTCTCCGAAAACCATTTCAACATCTGCTGCACAAACGCCAACAACGTAAAGACTCCATATGCGAACGCAAAAAAGGTCAACGCCTTCCTTTCCTCATATGATTTCAAATCCGGCGGAGTTTATGGCATTGTTGCAATGGATTTTGCCACTGCCGAGCTTTGCGAAAAAATCTATATGACGAACCTTCCAAACATGACGAACACGCCAAACACCGCAAATTCCATCGGATACGGCGAAAGCTTCGGCTTCCTCGGCGAGCTGATTTTCAAGCTGAATAACCTTTTCCTTAAACTTGAGTTCTAAACCGCCGCAGCGGACAAAAAGAACCCGGGCTGTTCAAAACAGTCCGGGGCTTTTCTTTTGACCGTCCGGTTAACCGGCGGTCATCTTTTTTTACTTCATCATGTCATGAAAGCCGATTTCATCAAGAAGAACGGTTCCGGCTTCTTCAAGAGCCTTGATTGCCGTGTCATTATCATTAACTCTGAGAATGACATAGGCTTTTTTTGTGTCGCGGGAAATAAAGGCATACATATATTCAACGTCAATGTGGGCGTTGGCAAGAACCCTCATCGGCTTTGCAAAGCCTCCGGGGACGTCGTCAATGCCAACCGCAATAACATTTGTGACGGAAACCGTGAAGCCCGCTTCCTTGAGAACCTTTTCCGTCTCCTGCGGCTTGTCAACAATAAGACGCAGGATTCCGAAATCTGTTGTGTCCGCAATGGAAAGCGCGCGGATATCGACTCCGGCCTTTGCAATCGTTTCGGTAATTTCGGCAAGTCTGCCCTCCTTGTTTTCAACAAAGACGGAAATCTGTTTAATAAGCATCTTCTCTTCCTCCTTAAGTTATTTAATATGTTACTTCTGTTCTGTTGTCAATAACGCGCTTTGCCTTGCCTTCCGAACGCGCAAGGCTGCCCGGTTCAAGAAGTCTGACCTTTGCGTGAACATTGAGCGTTGACTGGAGCGCACCCTCAATGCGCTTTTCGGTGTTTTCAAGCCCCTTGACGGTATCCGAAAACATCTCCGGAAGCATTTCAACCTGAACCTCCATTGTGTCAAGATTGTTCTTCCTGTCAACAATGATGAGATAGTTCGCAGTGAGACCCAGCTCAAGCAGAACGTGCTCAACCTGCGAGGGGAAAACATTGACGCCGCGGATGATGAGCATATCATCACTTCTGCCCTTGGGCTTGCTCATTCTGACGGTGGTTCTTCCGCAGGCGCATTTTTCGTGAGTGATGGCGGCAATGTCGCGCGTTCTGTATCTGATGAGCGGAAGCGCCTCTTTTCCGATGCAGGTGAAAACAAGCTCGCCGAACTCACCGTCCGGAAGAACCTCAAGCGTATCAGGGTCAACAACTTCCGGATAGAAATAATCCTCGCAGACGTGCAGACCGTTCTGACATTCGCAGTTATAAGCAACGCCGGGACCTGCAATTTCCGAAAGGCCATAAATGTCATACGCCTTGATGTCAAGCAGTTTTTCAATCTCTTTTCTCATATTGTCCGTCCAAGGCTCCGCGCCGAAAATTCCTGCGCGCAGCTTCAGTGATTTCGGGTCAATGCCCATGTCACGGACGGTTTCACCAATGAACATTGCATATGACGGTGTACAGCAGAGAATGTCCGAGCCGAAGTCCTGAAGAATTTGAACCTGCCTTTTTGTGTTTCCTGAGGAGACGGGAATTGTTGTTGCGCCCATGTACTCCGCGCCGTAATGCAGGCCGAGTCCTCCCGTGAAAAGGCCATAGCCGTATGAAACGTGAACCTTGTCGTTCTTTGTTGCACCGGCCGCTGTGAGCGCTCTTGCCGCGCCGTCCGACCAGATTTCAAGGTCATGCTTTGTATAGCCGACAACGGTCTGCTTTCCCGTTGTTCCGGAGGAGGCGTGGATCCTTTGAAGCTTTGAGGACGGAACGGCAAAAAGTCCGAACGGATAGTTATCTCTCAAATCCTGCTTGACCGTGAACGGAAGCTTTGTGATATCGTCTATTGAATGGATGTCCTCAGGCGAAACGCCGTGCTCGTCCAAAAGCTTTTTATAAAAAGGAACATTTTCATATGCGTTTTTGACCATTTTGATGAGCCTTGCGGATTGAAGTGCGTGGAGATAGTCCCTTGACGCGCACTCAATTTCAGGTTTGAAGATTCCCATTGTTTTTCACACTCCTTGTTCTGATTATTCAGCGTCATATCCATAGCCGAACGCTTTAAGGTTTGCTTGAACGGTTTTCGGCGGAACAGACGATTCAACAATTTTTTCAAAGCTCTCTCTGTCAATTCCGAGGAAATGCACCGCCGCGCCGAGCAAAACAACATTTGCGCTTTTTGCGCTGCCGGCTTTCAGAGCAAGACCGAGCGCATCAACGGCAATGACCTTAATGTTGTTTTTTGAAAGCTTTTCAATAATGCTGTCCGGATATTTCGCCTTGCCCATAATCACGGGCATTGGGTCAATTTTTTGCGTTCCGGTGATGAGCACTCCGCCTTTTTTGAGATACGGCAGCCATCTTGCGCTTTCAAGCTGTTCAAAGGAAAGGATGATGTCCGCCTCCCCCTTTTCAATAACGGAGGAAAAGACTCTGTCTCCGTATCGGACATAGGTCACAACGCTTCCGCCGCGCTGGCTCATTCCGTGAACCTCGCTGACCTTAACGTCATAGCCTTTTTCCGTGAAGTATTTTCCCATGAGCTTTGAGGCGAGCAGCGTTCCCTGGCCGCCGACTCCGACAATAAGAATGTTCTTTGTTTCCATTACTGCTCTCCTCCTTTTTCTATTGCGCCGAATTTGCAGGCCGCCGTGCAGACGCCGCAGCCAACGCACTGGTTTTGGTCAATGAGTGCCGCGCTCTTTCCGTCAATGAACGTGTGCGAAAGAGCCGGACAGCCAACGGAAAGGCAGGCCTTGCAGCCGATGCACTTTTCTTTGTTCACAACAAGCGGACGGCCGTGCTTGACCGTTTTGAGCAGAGCGCACGGACGGCGCGAGATGATGAGGGAAGGCTCCTTTTTTGAAAGCTCCTCTTTAACAACCTTCTTTGTTTCCGCAACATTGAACGGGTCAACAACGCGGACGGAATTGATTCCTATTGCACGGGCAAGCGCCTCAAGGTTGACCGCAACGGTCGGGTCGTTTCTGATTGTCAGGCCGTTCGCCGGATTGTTCTGGTGGCCGGTCATTCCGGTTATTGAGTTGTCAAGAACAATAACGGTTGAAATACCCTTGTTATACGCAATGTCAATGAGTCCGGTGATTCCGGAGTGGATGAAGGTTGAGTCGCCGATAACGGCAACGCTTTTTGCGGCCTGCTCTTCACCCCTTGCGGTGTTGAAGCCGTGCAGTGCGCTGACCGAGGCACCCATGCAGACGCAGGAATCCATCATTGAAAGCGGAGCCTGAGCGCCGAGCGTGTAGCAGCCGATATCACCGCTGACATAAAGGGAAAGCCCCTTGAGCGCGTAATAAAGTCCCCTGTGCGGACAACCGGCGCAAAGCACGGGAGGACGCGGCGGAATTTCATCGGGGAAGGAAAGTGCGTCTGCCTCTTCACCGAGGAGAGCTTTTTTGACCGTTGCCTGAGAAAACTCTCCAAGCACCGAGAAAAGGTTCTTTCCCTCAACCTCAATGCCAAGCGTTTTGCAGTGGTTTTCAATTATCGGGTCAAGCTCCTCAATGACAACAACTCTTTCAACATTTTTTGAGAACTCTTTGATGAGCTTTACCGGCAGCGGATTGACCAGTCCGAGCTTGAGAAAGCTCGCCTTTTCGCCGAGTGCTTCACGGGCATAGGTGTATGCCGTTCCGGCGGCGATGACTCCAAGCTTTTTGTCAAAATATTCAATCGTGTTTACGCCCTTTTCAACCGCTTCGGTGTCCGCCCACTCGGTGAGCGCCTTTGTTCTTTTTTCAACTCTGACGTGAGCGCCCTTTGCCATTGCGGGCATCATGACGTTTTTCATAACGTCCTTTTTATATTCCTTAAGTTCCCTTTCCTCGCGTTCGGAAAGAGAAACAAGTGAGCGCGAATGGGAGACCCTTGTTGAAAGGCGGAGCAGAAACGGAGAATCAAACCTTTCAGAAAGCTCAAAGCCGAGCTTTGCAAAAAAAAGGCACTCGCTGCTGTCCGAAGGCTCAAGCATCGGCGTTTTTGACGCTATTGCGTGGTGGCGCGAGTCCTGCTCATTCTGAGAGGAATGCATTCCCGGGTCATCGGCAACGGCGCAGACCATTCCGCCGTTCACGCCGATATATGACGCGGTGTAAAGCGGATCGGCGGCAACATTGAGTCCAACGTGCTTCATTGCGCAAAAGCTTCTTGCGCCGCCAAGCGATGCGCCGAAAGCGGCCTCAAAAGCAACCTTTTCGTTCGGCGCCCATTCACAGTACATTTCGCTGTACTTTGCGGCGGCCTCGGTGATTTCGGTGCTGGGTGTTCCGGGATAGGCGGAAACAAAGCTCACACCGGCTTCAAAAAGTCCTCTTGCAACGGCCTCGTTGCCGAGGAGAAGAGTTTTCTTTTCCATAAGTTTCAAACTCCTTGTTTTATTGAAAGTTTATCTGTTTTCTCACTTCTGCTCTCTCAGGTCAAGCACTCTCCTGGCTTTTCCGGTGAAGCGCTCAAGCGTTTTCGGCTCAACAAGGCTGACCTTGATTTCAATTCCGAGAATGTTCTTAATCCTGTCATGAATGTTCCGGCGCAGCTTTTCAAGCTCTGAGTAAATTTCAAGCAGTGATGCATCAACAAGCTCAACGCGAACCTCAAGAGTGTCCGAAAATCCCTCACGGCGAACAACAAGCTGATAATGCGGCCCGATTGACGTGATTCCGATGAGCGCGCTTTCAATCTGAGACGGAAAGACGTTAACTCCGCGGATTTTGAGCATATCATCGCTTCTTCCGATGATTTTGCTCATTCTTGCCGTTGTTCTTCCGCATTCGCAAGGCTCATAATTAATGTTTGTGATGTCTCTTGTGCGGTATCTTATCATCGGCAGACCGCGCTTTGTGAGGTTGGTCACAACAAGCTCACCCGTGCTGCCGTTTGGAAGAGCCTCTCCGCTCTGCGAGTCAATAACCTCGCAAAGGAAGTGATCCTCATTGATGTGAAGGCCGTTGCGCAGATAGCATTCTCCGCTCATTCCGGGGCCGTTGAGCTCGCTCATTCCGTAGTTATCGGTGCAGAAAAAGCCGCCGCCCCAGCGTTCTTCAATCTGCCTGCGCATTTCCGGCGTGCAGCCCTCCGAGCCCAAAAGGCCAAGCTTCAGCTTATAGCTTTCCATCGGGAATTCATTCGCCTTTTCCCTTGCGCATTCGGCAAGATACAGACAGTATGACGGCGTTGCAACTATTGCATCGGTACCGAAATCACGCATAAATTTGAGCTGCTTTTCCGTGTTTCCGGATGAGGTTGGAACAACCGTTGCACCGATTTTTTCAAGGCCGTAATGCAGTCCGAGAGCGCCGGTGAACATTCCGTATCCAAAACAGATCTGAACGGTTGTTTCGTCTGTTGCGCCGGCCGCGGTTGCAATGCGGGCAACCTGCTCGCTCCAGTTTTCAAGGTCGCCTCTTGTGTATCCGACAACGGTGGGGTTCCCGGTTGTTCCTGATGAAGCGTGAAGGCGGACAAGCTGCTTTTTCGGAACGGAGAAAAGTCCGAACGGATAGTTATCGCGCAAATCGGCCTTTGTTGTATATGGGATATACTGAATATCCGAAAGCTTTTTGATTTTTTCGGCTGTGATGTTGTTCTTTTCAAATCTGTCATGATAAAACCTGACGTTCTTGTCGCAATAATCAATAAGTGCCTTGAGTCTTTCAAGCTGAAGCTTTTCAAGCTCCGGCCGCTTCATGCACTCGGCTTCTTTGTTCCAGATTCTGTTTTCCATTTTTTTGAAAAGTCCTTTCCGGCGGAAACACCGACCGGTTTCCCGCCTGATTTTGCGCTTTTACGATTTAAATTATTATAGCACAAAAGCAAAAGAATGATTTTCGATTGAGAAATTTAATCATTTTTTATCGTCCGCGTTTGCGCAAAGGCCTCAAAGTCTGAAGAAAGACAAATACCCGGAAGAAAGCAAAAGCCTCTCCCGGATATTCACAGATTAACTTACGCTTTAAAATCAGCCTTCGCTGATAGCTTCAACGGGGCAGCCTTCTGCACATGCGCCGCATTCGATGCAGGAATCAGCATCAATAACATACTTTCCATCGCCTTCGCTGATTGCACCAACGGGGCAACCGTCTGCACATGCGCCGCAGGAGATGCAGTCGCCGCTAATAACATATGCCATTGTTCTTACCTCCTTATATTCTCAGAAAGCACAAGAGCCGTGTATGCGCCTTTTGCTTCCTGTGTTCTACTCATTGTATCATAAAAATGCAAAATATCAAGCCCTTTTTCTTTGTTTTTTAGTTTTTTTGAACCTTTTTCGGAAGATATCCTCGTTTATTTCCCTTTTTGTTCGATACTGTATTGACTATTCGAGGTTTTTTTAATAGAATGATGAGGATTGATTCAACTTTGATTGGACTGATGTGTATGTGTAAAAAAATTGAAATTTCAAAAGACATGGTCTTTGCAAAGGAAAACACCGAAAGCGCCTTTAAGCTTTTTGACTCAAACAGCCGCACCAAGTGGGTCGGCGGCCAGTTTCCAAGTTATGTTGAAATTAACCTCAAAAAAATGTTCTCCCTTTCGCGTATCGTGCTCGACTGCCCGAAAAACGACATCTGCGTTTTCTCGGTTTTCAAAAGCGAGGACAACGTGAACTTCAGCGAGGTACTCACCCAGAGCAGCGAAAAAAACCGCGGCGGCCGCTATGAATTTTCCTGCGCGTTTGAGGCGTGTTCATTGCGCTTTCTTTTTAAATACAGCCGCAAAACATCATACGCAACGGTCAGAAGCATTGAACTTTTCGGTTCTGAGAGCGGAAAAGAGATTAAAAAAACAGCCGTCACCTTTCCGGAAAGCTTTGAAAACAGTGTCTATAATGTTGAAATTTCAAAAGAGGACACGGAAAAGGAGCTTCTTGCCCTTGTTGGAAGAACGGCCGGAAAAGAATTTGAAAATCACTTTGCTTTTTCGGTTGAGGAAACGGGCGAGGAGTTTTTTGAGCTTTCAGACGCGGCGGACGGAAAGGTTCTCATCAAAGCGAACAGCGGCTCCTCTGCCGCCGCAGGTCTCAACTACTACTATAAAAACTACTGCGGTATTAACATCTCTCAGGTTGGAAACAACGTGAAAATGCCCTCCCCCGTTCCGAGAATCGGAACAAGAAAAAGGCTCACAACTCCGTTCAAGATAAGATACGCCAACAACTATTGCTCGCTCTCTTACACAATGGCGTTTTACGGCGAAAAGGAGTGGCAAAAGGATCTCGACTATTTTGCGCTCCAAGGCGTCAATGTTTTTCTTGACATCACGGCAATTTGGGAGGTTTGGCGCAGGTTTCTTTTGAAGCTCGGCTATCCGATTGAAAAGGCGCTCGCCTTTCTTCCGGGGCCTGCTTACTATGCATGGTTCTGCATGGCGAATCTTTACGGAACAGGAGCGCCGCTTCACCCGAACTATTTCAAAAAGAGCACCGACCTTGCGCGGAAAAACCATCTCTTTATGCGCAAAATGGGCATGAAGCCCGTTTTGCAGGGCTACTGCGGAATGGTTCCGCCGGACATCAAAAAGTATGCTCCGGACGCTGTGATTATTCCGCAGGGGCTTTGGAACGGTGCCGAGCGTCCGGCAATGCTCAAAACGAACACGGGCGCTTATCTGCGTCTTGCAGACCTTTTTTATGAAAGTCAGCGCGAGGTTTACGGTGATATTTCCGAGTTCTTTGCAACCGACCCGTTCCACGAGGGCGGAAAAAGCGGACGGCTGAACATTGAAAAGGTCGGCCGGTATCTTCTTGACGGAATGCTCAAAAACAGGAGCGATGCCGTTTGGATCATTCAGTCCTGGGGAGAGAACCCCTCAAGGCAGCTGCTTGAGGGCGTCGCCGAAAAAAAGGAGCACACGCTCATCCTTGACCTTTACGCCGAAAAAAGGCCGCGCTGGGAAAGCTTTCTCGGGAACGAATTTCTCAACTCTCCGTGGGTATTCTGTATGCTCAACAACTTTGGCGGAAGAATGGGGCTGCACGGCCACCTTTCAACCGTTGCAACCGAGATTGCGCGCGCGGCGCAAAAAGCAAAGCACATGAAGGGCATTGGCGTAACGCCCGAGGCAACGCACTCAAACCCGATAATTTTTGACCTGTTTTTTGAAACGGCGTGGACGGAAAAAGAAAAGCCGCAGCCCGTTGACCTTGAAAAATGGCTGCGCTCCTATGCTGAAAGAAGATATTCAAAATGCAGCGAAACAATGTTTGAGGCCATGAAGCTCCTCAACGCTACCGTTTATAACCCAAAGCTCAACGAGCACGGTGAGGGCGCGCCGGAATCGGTTGTCAACGCACGTCCGGCGCTCAAGGTCAAGTCTCCCTCAACCTGGGGCAACGGCATTGTTTCCTATGACAAAAGAACCTTTGAAAAAGCCGTGAAGCTTTTCCTTTCGGAATATGAAAACTGCAAAGAGAGCGAGGGCTACCGCTTTGACGCAGCAGACCTTCTCAAGCAGCTGCTTGCAAACACCGCGCAGGAATATCAGAAAAACATGGCGCGTGCATACAGCGAAAAAGACCTCATCGGCTTTATGAAGTGGTCAGACAAATTTTTGAGCCTCGGCGCGTTCACAGACAACCTCCTTTCAGCGGAGAGCGAGTTTATGCTTGGAAGCTGGCTTGAAAAAGCAAAAGCGCTTGCCGAGCCGTTCGATGATTTCACAAAGAAGCTTTTTGAATTCAACGCTCGTGCGCAAATAACAACCTGGGGCGGCTCGCGTCAGATTGCCGAGGACGGAAAGCTGCGTGATTACTCAAACAAGCAGTGGTCGGGGCTCACTCGTGACTTTTATCTCAAGCGCTGGGAGGCTTGGATTGATGCCATGACAAAATCCCTCAAGGGTCAGAAAGCCGCTGCGCCGGATTTCTTTGAGTTTGAGATAGGCTGGGTTTGGAGCAACAATGACTATCCGGCCGAAAGGGCAGAAATTGACCTTTCAAAGGCTGCGGAAAAAATTTTCTCCTCATATTGCGTTGACTCGGCCGAATATTAATATTCACGCTATTGTTATTTTCACGATTTTGTAGTATAATGCATTTTCAGCGGCGGAAACAAACCGCCGGATAAAAATTAAAAAGCTTTTTATAAAGGAGAATAAGGCGTGTTTGAGGGTATTGACTTTGACAAGCGCTGCAAAGATGAAATTTCGCGCAGCATTATGAACCAAACATTTCCGCACGCCGTTATTCTTGAAGGCTCAAAGGATGAAACACGTCTTGCGGCCGCAAAGGAAATTGCCTGCGCCCTTGTCTGCACCGGGGAAACCAAGCCCTGCCGGGTCTGCCGCGCCTGCAAAAAGGCGGAAAGCGGGAATCACCCGGACATCTATGTTTTTCAAAAAGACGAGTCCTCAAGCGCAATCAAGGTTGACGATGTGCGCACCATACGCGAAAAGGCTCTCCTTTTGCCGAATGACGGCGCAAGGAGCGTTTTCATCATCCGCGAGGCCGAGCTTATGAATCCGCAGGCGCAAAACGCCCTGCTCAAAATTTTTGAAGAACCGGCGCCCCACGTCTGCATTATCCTCACCTGTCCTTCAAGAACGGCGCTGCTTGAAACCATCACCTCGCGCGCCTGTTCCTTCCTCCTTTCCCAGGAGGACTTCAAAACCGATGAAACGGTCAACGCCGAAGCACTCACCGTTGCGGCAAGGCTTGCAAACGCCCTCTGCTGCGGAAATGAGTTCGATTTTTTGAAGGAGACTTCCGTCTTTATGAAGGACAAGGAGCTTTTCAAAGCCGTTCTTCCGTTTCTTGTCTATATTTTCCGCGATGCTCTTGTTGAAAAAGAGCCGCTGACATCCTGCACCGAGCAGGCGCAGAAGCTGCGGCAGAGCCTCACTCAAAAGAAACTTATCGCCCTCATTGAAGAAACCGAAGGCCTCATTGACTGCGTTCAAAGGTCTGCGAACCACAACCTCACCGTGACGCGCCTTTGCAGCGTTTTTCACCGGGTCAAAAATTCATGAGGGATAACATTGTGCAAAAAAGCCATAAAAAGGCAAAGCAGCCCGGCCGCCAAGTGCAGCCGGAAATCAACACGAAAGGAATGATTGTATGATAAAAGTCACCGGCGTCAGGTTCAAGAATGTTGGAAAAGTTTATTACTTCAGTCCGAATGGTCTTGAACTCAAACCGAAAGACAAGGTTATTGTTGAAACCGCCCGCGGCCTTGAGTGCGGCGAGGTCACGTTCTCAGACAGGGAGGTTCCGGACGATGAAATAAGCGGCGAACTCAAGCCGGTTATCCGCACCGCCACGGAAAAAGACCTCAAAACCGTTGCGGAAAACGAGGAAAAGGAAAAGGCAGCCTTTGACATCTGCCTCAAAAAAATTGCGGCTCACGGCCTTAAAATGAAGCTTGTTGACGTTGAGTATACCCTTGACAGGAACAAGATTCTCTTTTACTTCACAGCCGACGGCAGGGTTGATTTCCGCGACCTTGTTAAAGACCTTGCCTCCGTTTTCAGAACAAGAATCGAACTGCGCCAGATTGGCGTCAGAGACGAGTCAAAAATGGTCGGCGGTCTCGGAATTTGCGGCCGTCCGTTCTGCTGCAACACCTTCCTCGGTGATTTCCAGCCGGTATCGGTCAAAATGGCAAAAGAGCAGGGTCTTTCCCTCAGCCCGGTCAAAATCAGCGGAACCTGCGGAAGACTGATGTGCTGCCTCAAATATGAGCAGGACGCATATGAACACCTGCTGCGCGTTACACCGAAAAACGGCGCCGTTGTTGAAACACCCGAGGGTCGCGGAACCGTTGTTGACTTTAACCTTTTGACGGGGATGCTTAAAGTCCGCCTTGACTCAAAGCCGGACGCCGCCCCCGTTGTTATTGACCGCAGACAGGTCAAAACAATCAAGGACTCCCAAATCAAGGTTGACAAAAAGGAGCTTGACGCTCTTAAGGGAATTGAATAAAAAACGCCGCACGGTGCTTTAATCAGCAGCCGTGCGTTTTTTTTGCGGTCTTTGATATAATTATTCCTGCGTCTCTTCCTCTTCATCTGAGAGTTTCAAAATCTCCGTCTGATTGGTGAAGAAAAGCAGCTCGTCAATGTTCTTGTCAAAGACCTTTTTGCAGGAAGCGCTCATGAGCGGCATCATCTTTGACTCAACAACGGTATTGATGCAGGCAAAGTCAATAAGAACTTTAATCTGGTTTTTAAAGAACTCCTCGTCCTTATCGGCAAAGAAGCCGTCATCAACATCGCCGATTTTAACGCCGGAAAGCTCCATGTCTTTTTCATAGAGAGCGCCGTTCTTTTCAAAGCATTTTTGAATGAGCGACTTCATCTGCTCAACGTCTCCGCCCTTGAGCGCATTTTGAAGCGAGGTTGACTTGAGCTTGAACTTGAAGGAAATTTTGGTCGCTTTGATGATTGAAAGCGCAAGCTTTGTAAGCTGAGGGTTGATGCTTTCCGGGATGAACGGTTCGCCGTCCTTGAGATAAAATTTACTCATTTTTTCTGTCCTCCGATATTTACTGACAGCTATTCTATCACAACCAAGGAAAAAATTCAACAGTCCTGAGCGTTTTATGTCTTGCTTTTTCATTGACACAAGGGGCGGTTGCTGTTATAATAAAAGGCGTATTTTGCTTTTTTGAGGTGTATCTGATGTCTTGTGTAATCCCCGAAAACTACTGCTCCCACCTGACGCTCAGGGAGACCGAGCAGGCGATTAAAAAGGTTAAGGACTTTTTTGAGCGCGACCTTGCAATCGAGCTTAACCTCACGCGCGTTTCCGCGCCCCTTTTTGTTGACGCAAAAAGCGGCATGAATGACAACCTCAACGGCACGGAAAGACCCGTTTCGTTTGATGTTTTCAGCGGCGAAAAATTTGAAATTGTCCATTCGCTTGCAAAATGGAAAAGGCACGCCCTCAAAATGTACGGTTTTGAGGAGAACGAGGGTCTTTATACCGACATGAACGCAATCCGCCGCGATGAGGAAACGGACAACATTCATTCAATTTTTGTTGACCAGTGGGACTGGGAAAAAATCATTCCCAAGGAAAGCCGGAACGAGCATACGCTCAAAAAGACCGTTAAGCTCATCTATTCCGCGCTGCGCCACACCGAATATTACATCACAAAGGAATATAACTTCATCGGAAACCTTCTTCCGGAAAAGATTCACTTTGTTTCCTCCTTTGAGCTTGAAGAGCAGTATCCGCTTCTTTCAAGAAAAGAGCGTGAATATGCGGCCGCAAAGGAATACGGCGCAATCTTTTTGATGAAAATCGGCGGTGCGCTCAAGGACGGAAAGCCGCATGACGGAAGAGCACCCGACTATGACGACTGGGAGCTAAACGGTGATATCATCGTGTACTATCCGGTGCTTGATATTGCGTTTGAGCTTTCCTCAATGGGAATCAGAGTCAGTGAGGAGTCAATGACGCGTCAGCTTAAAATTGCCGGCTGCGAGGAAAGAAAGAATCTTCCGTTCCATAAGGCTCTTTTGAACGGCGAGCTTCCGTATACCATCGGCGGCGGAATCGGCCAGTCAAGAATGTGTATGTTCTTTTTGCGCAAAGCTCATATCGGCGAGGTTCAGTCCTCATATTGGCCGCAGGAGGTTGTTGAATATTGCAAAAAGCACGGCGCTCCCCTGCTTTAATCTCTCTTGTCTCCATGTTACCAAAAAAAGTGAGCCATCCGGACGGGTGGCTCACTTCTGTTTTGCTTAAATTTATTATTTTGTTCCGAAGATTCTGTCTCCGGCATCGCCGAGACCGGGAACGATATAGCCCTTTTCATTGAGCTTTTCATCAAGAGCGGCGCAGTAAAGGTCAACATCGGGATGAGCCTTTGTGAAAGCTTCAATTCCCTCCGGAGCGGCAATGAGGCAAAGAAAACGGATTGAGCGGGGGTGTCTGAGTTTAATCTGGCTGACGGCATCAATTCCGGAGCCGCCGGTCGCAAGCATCGGGTCAACAACAAAAACGTCGCGGTCACCGATATCCTTGGGCAGCTTGCAGTAATACTCAACGGGCTTGAGGGTTTCCTCGTCTCTGTAAAGGCCGATATGACCGACTCTTGCCGAAGGAACAAGGGAAAGAATTCCGTCAACCATGCCGAGACCTGCGCGAAGAATGGGAACAACGGCAAGCTTTTTGCCTGCAAGGTGCTTAACGGTGGCCTTGCAAATCGGAGTTTCAATTTCAACATCCTCCATTGGAAGGTCGCGCGTTGCTTCATAGCACATGAGCATTGCAATCTCCGAAACAAGAGCGCGGAAATCCTTTGAGGAGGTTTTCTTGTTCCTGAGGATTGAAAGCTTGTGAAGAATCAGGGGATGGTCAAAGATTGTTACGTTTTTGTTCATTACATCAAATCCTTTCTTTTGCCTCAAAAGCCGGTTTCCCGGCGGTGAAACCGCGGCTGCCGCCCGAAAACAAAGTCCGTTTGAAAGCCAAATTTCGTTTACCTCATATTTCCGGGCAAAAAAATTTTGACGCCCCAAAGCGGGAACCGTGTCAAAAGACCGCACTGCGGATATTTTAAAATATTATAACCCCTTGCAAAGCAAAGTGCAAGGGGTTGAGGAAAGCTTTTTAAATTTTAGATACTTTGATAAAATGAAAGCGCATTTTCTGACAACTTTCATACATTTGGTCGGTTCGGTGCGTCAAATGTCAAAAACATTGAGTCCGGTTTCGCTGCAGTGAACGCGGTCAATGACACCGTCAAGAACGGTGATGAAAATTTCCGCCGTTGCTCCAACAACGCCCTCGTTGAGATGGCCGCCGAAAGCGTGACCCTCCTCGTTTGCAAGGGTTGCGTGAAGATGAATATAGGCTTCACCGTTCATTACGCTCGCGTTTCCGCAAAGGTTTGTAAGCTCGGTGAATTCATTGTATTCGTTTGACTTATACACCTTTGTTTCCATGTTGAACACACCGACAACCGCCTTTTTAAGCGCCCCTATGCCGCTAATGTGCGCCGCAGTAATTTTCCGGCGTGTGCAGACGTCTTTAATGCTTTTAACAATATCCTCACCAATTTCAAGGCGAAGAACAACCGTGTTTCCGATGGCTTTTTCTTTCATTGCTTTTTACCTCTCAATTCCGAAATAAAATCACTGTCAAGTATTGCTTTTGCATCCTCATAGCCCTCATCATAAAACGCACCGAGGTTTGGACTGTTTCTTGTGAGTGTGTCAACGCCGAAGCAGTTTTTCGGCTCGATAACAAGAAGCTTCCCCTCTTTTTCAAGCTCTTCCATCTCCTCAAGCAGCTTTTCGCAGCGCGTGTGAATGGACTGAATCTGACGAATCATGTCCGGAGTGCGGTGAAGAATAATGTTGGTCAAGACCTTTTTTCCGAACGGGATAAGATAATTTTCGCGTGGCTTTGTCAAAACAACAACAACCTTGTCGCAGCCCTCGTCAAACGCTTTTTGAAACGGAATCGGCGAGGCGATTCCGCCGTCGTAATACTCCACCGAGCCGAGGCTAAACGGCTTGCAGACGGCCGGAATGCAGCATGACGCCTTGAGAACGCTGTAATCATCCTGTTTGATGTCTCTGTTTGTGAAAAAATGCGCCTGGCCGTCACACGCCCTCGTTGCGCCAACGAAGAGCTTCACTCCGGAAGAAATGAAGTGCTCATAGTCAAGCGGATTCTCGCCGGTTGAGTTGCTCAAGTCGGAATAGATATAATCAAGCCCGATGAACGAACCGGTTTTGCGCAGATTGTCCATGCCCATAAACTCAGGCCGCGCGGCATATTTTGTGTAAAACTCATATGTCCTTCCGCGCTGACCGCAGGCATATGTGATGAGGTTTGCGCTTCCGGCGGACACACCAACGCAAACCGGAAAAACAATGCCGTTATCAATAAAGCAGTCATAAACTCCGGCTGAATACACGCAGCGCATTCCGCCGCCGACATCAACAATACCAATCATATTTTTACCTCTCAGTCCGTTTGAAGCTTGTATCTGCGCTTTCCAACGCTCTTTTTGCCGTATTCAATCGCCTCACTCGGACAAAGGCAGATGCAGGCCATGCAGTGAGTACAGTCCTTTCCCCAAACAGGGCGGCCGTTTTTGAGCGTGATGTTTGAAAGCGGACAGAGCTTTGCGCATTTTCCGCAGCCGGTGCATTTTTCCGTTGCTCTGAAGGCGTCCGCCTTAACAAAGAGCAAATAAAAAATTTTGTTCACCGGGCCGCTCATGAAGCGATCATATATATTATTGCGCGGCTGAGGAAATTTCTTTCCGCTTTTTATAAGCTGCGCCGCCTTCTGAATTTCCGGCTCCGCGTTTTGAACAATTTTCTGCGCTTCAGCCTCGCTCGGGACGGAAAACATTGCAACATAATTTTCCGGCATAATTATCGGATAAACGCCCATGCATTCAAGCCCCTTGTCAAAACAAAGCCGTTCAATATATTTGAGCGCATTTCCGATTTCTCCGCCGCAGTCCATCACAAACCACGCTTTTGAAGCGCCCTCAAACCGGGTTTTTCTTATCCAGCCTTCAACAAGGTGCGGAATTCTCCACGCGTAGGTTGGAACAACAAAAACAAGCCTCTCCTCCGCTTTAACAGCGGAATAATCCTTTTCTTTGATTCTTTTGCCCATATCAAAAAGCTCCTCGCCAAGAGAAACGGAAAGCTTTTTTGCAATGTATCGGCTGTTGCCGGTACCCGTAAAAAACAAAACCATTCTTTCACCTCAAATCATTTTCCGGTTGAACCGAATCCGCCCTCGCCGCGCTCTGTGTCCGAAAGCTCGGCGCTTTCAATGAAGTTTGCGCAAACATAAGGCATTATGAGAAGCTGAGCAACACGCTCGCCGTTTTCAACAATGCGCGTCTGCTTTCCATGGTTATGAACGGCAACCATGATTTCTCCGCGGTAGTCGCTGTCAATCACACCGACCTTGTTTGCCGGAGCAAGATCCTTTTTGCAGGCAAGTCCGCTGCGCGCAAAAACAAGTCCGGCAAAGCCCTGCGGAATTTCGGCGCAAAGGCCGGTATGAACAAACTTTGTTTCACCGGGATTGATTTCAAGGCTTGAATCAATGCAGGCGTAAAGATCCGCCCCGGCGGAAAACGGAGAGCCATAGGTTGGAATAACCGCATTTTTTGAAAGCTTTTTAATTTTCACGTCATATGTCATTATTGAACCACTCCTGTTAATAAGTCAAAGAAAAATCATCCGTTGAAAATTTACCACATTTGGCCTTTCAAGTCAAGCAAACGGACGCAAGACGGAATTAAATTGCCTTTTTGGGCGTATAATATAACGACTGGAGGAAATTATATGCAGCACAAAATTAAACCGTATGCCTATTCGATTGCGCTGACGCTTGCGGTCGGCGGTCTTTCCGCGCTGCTCACGGCCGGGAACATGAATCTTTATGAAAAAATCAAAATGCCGCCCCTCTCTCCGCCGTCATGGCTGTTTCCGGTTGTTTGGACGGTTCTTTATGTTCTGATGGCGGTGAGCTTTGCGCGCGTTTATATCAAGCGAAAAAATGCCCCAAGAATGCGCCGCAACGCCGTTGGCATATACGCGCTGAACCTTTTTTTCAACTTTTTTTGGAGCATAATTTTCTTCAACTGCGGCGCATATCTGTTCTCATTCATCTGGCTGCTCGCACTCTGGATGATTATTCTGACAATGTTCCTGAATTTTTACAGAACGGACGCGGCGGCAGGTCTCCTGCTTTTGCCGTATATTGTCTGGGTAACCTTTGCCGGATATCTCAACCTTGCGATATATGCTCTCAACAAATAAGCAAGTTTTAAAAACAGCCGCCGGAAAACCTCCGGCGGCAAAATTATGCCTTTTTTTAAAAGTGCTTTTTACATCTCATCAATAAGATTCACAACATCGCCGACCGTTTTGAGATCCTCGATTGAATCATCGGGGATACTGATATCAAACTCATCCTCAAGCTCTGAAATCAGGTCAACAAGATCAATGCTGTCGGCTCCAATCTCTTCCCAGGTTGTATCCTTGGTGATTTTTGTTTCACTCAGCTCAAATCTTCTGCCGATAATGTCGCTGACTTTTTCAAATGTATCCATTAGTATTTACCCCCTTTCGGCATCAATGCGCTCCGGGCGGAAGCCCGCACGGAAAAAGTTTTCTTCGGCTCCGCGGCCTTGGAGAAAGCTCTCCTCCCCGGGCGCAGAGTATATATGAATATTATTCACAAATGAATCTGTTTGTCAATACTTACGACAAAACTTTTAACATTATAACCGATAATTAAATTTTGATGAAACTTCAGCGCTGTCTAATCGCTTTGTTTTGGCGTCTCAGAAGGCTTTTTCGCGTTTTTTTGCAAAGATTATCCTCTAATAAAGCAGGCGGTTTTTTTAACAATAAATCCGGGTGAAAAAACTATGAGATTATATAAAAGACGGATAATCGAATACACAATCGTTTTCTGCATCGGCAGCATCATGTACTGCCTTATTGAAATAATTTTTCGCCGCCGGACACACTGGACAATGTTTCTGACGGGCGGAACGGTTTTTGCCGCGCTTTATTTCATCAATCTTGCTCTGCGCACACGTTCCTTCGTCCTGCGCGGCCTTATCGGCTGCCTTGTTATCACCGCCGCGGAATTTTTTGTCGGCGTTGTTGCCAATCTTATTTTTAAGTTGGATGTATGGGATTATTCATATCTTCCGGGAAATATTCTCGGCCAAATCTGTCCGCGGTTCAGCTTCTGCTGGTTCCTTCTTTCAATCTTTGCCGTTTATATCTGCGTTTTTTTATATTGGCAGCTGAATAAAAAGTTCCGGCTCAACCAAGAATTTGAGTAAGCCGCAAAAGCGGAAAGTACAAGCGCACCCTCGGCCTTGTGCTTTCCGGCAGACCGGCAATCATAAACGGACGAGGTACATAGAGAATGAAAAACAACAAAGCTTTAATCCTTGAAATTTCCTGCTTTGCGGCAATGGTGCTTGCAATAGTTTTTTCCGGCAGTCTTTCATCGTTTGAAACCGAATGCAAGGAAATCAGAAGCGGCGTTTTCCGCCTCCATGTTATTGCAAACTCCGATTCCGCAGAGGATCAGGCGCTGAAGCTCAAGGTCAGAGACGCTCTTCTTGAGCAAAGCGGAGAAATTTTTCAAAACGAAAAAGCAAAAGACGGCGCCGAAAAAGCCGCCTGCAAAAATCTCGGCCTGCTTTTGAAAACGGCAGAAAAGACCATACACGAAAACGGAATGGACTACCCTGTCAGCGTTTCGGTTGGAAAAAGCCGCTTTCCAACCCGTGTCTATGAAAACATTACGCTTCCGGCCGGAGAATATGATGCGCTGCGCGTTGTTATCGGCGAGGGCAAGGGCAAAAACTGGTGGTGCGTAATGTTTCCGGCGCTCTGTCTCCCGGCGGCGGAGAAAGAGAAAGAGCTTTCAGACGTTCTTTCTCCCGGCGGACAGGCTCTTGTTCAAAGCAAGCCGAAATATGAAATCCGCTTCTGGCTCATTGAAAAGATTGAGGAGCTGAAAGAAAAAAGATAAAAAAGACAAATTAAAAAAACTGCTCCGAAACCAAACGGAGCAGCTCTTTACACATCCAAATAACCGCTGATTATTTAATATCGTCACGCATGAAGCGCTTTTCTTCCTCCTTGAGGTCAAGGCCGATTGTTCCGCCCGGATTCATGTTATACTTCGGGTCGAAATAATTCTTGAGCGCCTTAAACACACCGAATTCCGTTCTTCCGAGGCTGCCCTCAAGCCACGGAGCAAACATCTTTCCGATTCCGTGGTGGTGGCTGATTGCCGCGCCGGACTTCTGAATTGCGTCAAGAATGCTTGTGTGATATTTTTTGAACTCCTCAGACGAGGACATCTTTGTCAGGAAGATGAAATAAAGGTTTGCGCCCTGCGGATAGCAGTGAGACATATGCGTTGTGACAATCGTGTTCGGAAGCGCTTTGCAAACCTTGCGGACATCCGCATGAACCTGCGCCATGTTTGACCAGTTGACGGTGCATTCAAGAGTATCCGTTGTGACGCCGAAATCCATGAGCGTATCTCTGAGATACGGGTCATTGAAGCGTCCCTTTTCCCAGCTCTTGCAGACAAAGGAGGTCAGGCTCATTGCGCCGTATTTCTTTGCAATGCGGCGGATATTCTTTGCAACATTTGCCGAATATCCCTTTTCTCCATCGGTGAAGCCGAGGAAAAGGCAGCGCTCCATGTCCTTGAAGCCGGTCACGTCAAGAAGCTTCCAAAGCGGAGTTTCGTCAACATTGTAAAGGCGCAGCATAAGGTTTGTTTCCTCCGGGTCGGAAAGGCGGAACACCGAGGAGAAGCCGCATTCGCACTGCATCATCTCTCTTCCGGCGTCCATTGCGGTTTTCCAGTCTCTGAAGATATATGAAAAGCGCTTCCTGTTTTCGGGCATATATCTGAATATGCGCAAAGTGACCTCAGTCAAAACGCCGAAAGTTCCCTCTGAGCCCATCATAATCTGGTTAAGGTTCGGACCGGTTGCTTCTCTTGAATAATGGCTCGTTTGGAAGTTTCCGATGGGTGTTGCATATTTCTGCGAAAGGACAATGTCTGTAATGCAGCCGTAATATGTGCTGTTCTGACCCGCGCCTCTTGTTACAGTCCAGCCGCCAACGCTTGAAAACTCAAATGACTGCGGAAAATGGCCGCAGGTATATGCACGCTTTGCGCCGAAATTCATGACCGCATTGTTGAGCGTTTCCTCAAGCTTCGGACCGGACATTCCGGCCTGAACGGTGATGGTCTGGTCGGTCTCATTGAAGCGGATAACCTTGTTAAAGCGCATTCTCATATCAAGCGAAACGCCGCCTTTAATCGGTTCAACGCCTCTTGTTACCGTGGAGCCGCCGCCGTAAACATAAAGCGGAATGTCATTCTCGGTGCAATAAGCAACAATTTTTTCAATCTGCTCTGTTGTATCCGGATAAATGACAACGTCCGGGAGGGAATCAATCTTCCTCTCGCGCATACGCAGCAGGTCATATGCGGTTTTTCCGTATGCAACGGAAAGGCGGTTATAGTCCGCCGTTGAAACATAGGCATCTCCAACGGTTTCGCGGAAGAATTTCAGGTGCTTTTCGTCCATACTGCTCTTTTGCTTGAGCTCAACGGTCTCCCAGCCGATATCTATCGGATACTGTTTGAAGTCGTCATCGGTCATGATGAACTTATCCTTCATCATTTTGTAAAGGCTCTCTTTCGGATACTTAACAAAATCCGGATCGCCCCAGCGGAAAATTGAACGGTAGCTGTCCTTCGGTGCGGCTTCCTTGACCCACTTCGGCTCAAAGCCCTTATACGGTTTCGTGCTCATATTGTTTATCCTCCTTAAGGTATCAATTATTTCTTATCCCGAAATGCCTCAAACCTTCGGCAAAACTTTTTTTCTGAGCCTTTTATAAAGCGGCTCAAGGCGTTTATACATCTTTGAATAGACGTTCTTATAAATTTTCATATAAAGCTCATGGTTCTTCATGTCCGGCTCAAAGGTGCGCTTGATTTGAACCATGCTTTTTGTTGCCTCGTCATAATTTTTGAATTCGCCCGCTGCAACAAAAGCAACCATTGACGAGCCAAGACCGCAGGCCTCGTGAGTTTGAATGCACCTGACGGGAAGCCCGGTCACGTCCGAAAGAATCTGGCAAACCGCCGGACTTTTTGAGCCGCCGCCGCCAACAAAAATTTCAGTGATTCTTTTTCCGGACTGCTTTTCCATCGTTTTGATTCCGTCCAAAAGCGCAAGGTCAATGCCTTCAATTATTGCGCGGTAAAAATGCTTTTTTGTGTGTGCGTCTGAAAAGCCCACCATTGCGCCTTTTGCAAGAGGATTGCTCATTCCCGCACGCCAATACGGCTGCAAAACAAGTCCGTTGCAGCCCGGCGGAATGTCATCAAGGTGATAGTCCAGAACGCGCTCAACTGACCAGCCCTTTTCCGCCGCTTCAAGCTTTTCCTCGGCGGCAAACTCCTTGACGAACCACGACACCATCCAGTATCCGCGGTAAATTTGAAACTCCGGGTTATACATATCGTTTGGCACGGCCGGATAAGCCGGAAGAAACTTCTGCGGCTCAAAGTAATCCTTAACCATCATCTGAACCGTTGCGGAGGTTCCGAACGAAACGGCGGCCTGGTGGTCTTTAAGAACGGAAAGGCCGAGCGTTTCACAGCCCTTGTCAGAGCCTGTTGCAATGAGCGGAAGTCCTTCCGGAATGCCAGTGAGCGCACTGACATCCTTTCCGATTCTTCCGATTGTTTCACCCGAGGGAACAAGCTCGCAGAGCTTTTCCTGCGGAACATTGCAGACGCAGCGCGTGAGGTTGTTTTTGCTCATCCAGCGGCGGTTTTTATAATCGAACGGAACGTGACCGATCATGTTTGCGGCAGAATCACAAAGGCGGCCGGTGAGCTTGTAATTGAGATATGTCGGAAGCATAACATATTTTGCGGTTTTTTTCCATATCTCAGGCTCATTTTCCATAAGCCAGTTGCAAACGGAGTTTTTTGTTTGATCCTTAACGGTGTCCTCCATCTTGACAAGCCGGAACATGAGCTTCTTCAAAGGGCCGAACTTTTCATCCTGCTTTGCCTGGCGTTCATCAAGCCAGATGATAATGTCACGCAAAGCGTTGTTCTTTTCATCAAGGCAGAGAACCGTGTCACGGATAACGGTCAAGGTGACCGCAATGACGCTGCCGAGCTTTTCCTTGTTTCTTGCGCAAAGCTCCTTTGAAACGCGGCAGATTGCGTCAAAGTAAAAATCAGGCTGCTGCTCAACGTAGCCGGGACTTTTTGAAAGATACGGCGTTTCATAATTATACTGGCAAACATCCTCAAGCCGGCCTTTTTTGTCAACAAGCATTGCTCGCGTGCTCTGCGTGCCAACGTCAAAGGTCAGAACAAGTTTTTCAGGCATTGGTGATTTCTCCTTTTTCTCCGTTATTCAGGCATTGATTTTTCTTCTTTTTGTTTTCTGCTTTTCCGGCTGTTTTTTTCGGTTTCATTTTCACCGTCCGGAAGCTCGCTCAAAACGCCGCTTGACGCAATAACGTCAACGCCGAGGGAGAGGACGTTCTTGATGACAACGTCTCCCCTTTTGAGCCTTTTTTTGACCGTGACGCGGTTAATCTCCCCCATCACGTCAAAGATTTTTTCCTTCGGAATTTCCGCCGAAACTCTGACCGGAAGAACGGGAACGGAGCTGAACGCGGTTTTCACAACGGAGGAGATTGTGCGCTTCGGCGCGGTCATTTCATCCGTTGCAAAGGATACTCCCCTTTTGCACTTGTTTCCGGAAACGGAAATTCCGGTTCCGGTTTCCGTAATTTCAAGCTCGCAGCTGTTTGGGCAAACAATGCAGACCAACTTTTTCATTTTTTCTCGCCCTCCAGTATTACGGATATTTTGTCGTTTTCTTTGAGCTTCTCATTGGAGAGGTCAAGAACAAGCCTTTCCATCTCCGGCGGACGCAGGAACGGATACATCCTTTCCTTGACCGTTTTTCCGTTCACTTTGAAGGTGAGCTTGCATTTATCAAGAACATCGCGGCTTCTGAAGTAGAAGCAGACTTCTTTCATATCCTTTGAAAGGTCAATTCTCTGCGGAACAATGTATGCAATGTTTTCATCCGGAGCAGCAAAGGCAAGCTTTCCTGCCGCGCCGTCATATGCGCAAGCACCGTCCGCAGCAGTGACCGCGCTTTCGGAAACATAGTCAACAAGGTCATTGACGTGCAGCGCATTGCCGCAGCTGAACACTCCGGGAACGCTCGTCATCAGGCTTTGGTCGCAGAGAGGGCCTTTTGTTTTCAGGTCAATTTCAACCGAAAGGCGCTCGGCAAGCTCGTTTTCCGGAATGAGTCCAACGGAAAGGATGAGTCCATCGCATTCAACAAAGCTTTGCGTTCCCTCAATGGGGCGCATTTTTTCATCAACCTTTGAAATTTCAACGCCGGTGAGCCTGTCCTCGCCGAACACCCTTGTCACCGTATGGGAGAGATAAAGCGGAATGTTATAATCATGCAGACACTGATGAATGTTCCTTGTCAGGCCGGACGGGGTGCTCTTCGCCTCATAAACACCAAGAACCTTTGCGCCCTCAAGGGTGAGTCTGCGCGCCATGATGAGGCCGACATCACCCGAACCCAGAATTACGCACTTTTTGGTTGGAAGAAAGCCGAGCAGATTCGTGAGGTTTTGCGCCGTTCCGGCGGTGAAAACACCGGCCGGTCTTGTTCCGTGGATATTGACCTGCTTTGCGGTCCTTTCACGGCAGCCGGTTGCAAGAATGAGCGTTTTTGCCTGAACGCAGGAAACGCCGCTGCGGCTCACGAGCGTAAGCTCAAAAAGCCCGTCCTGCTTTTTTATGTCTGTGACAAAGGTGAGCGTTGTCACGTCACACTTTGTCTCTTTGAGCATATCAATATATCTTTCGGCATATTCGGGGCCGGAAAGCTTTTCCTGAAAGCGGATGAGACCGAAGCCGTCATGAATGCACTGCTTGAGAATTCCGCCGAGCCTCGCCTCGCGTTCAACAAGGAGAACGCTTTTTCCCCTTTCATCGCATCTCACCGCGGCGGCAAGTCCGGCCGGACCTGCGCCGATGATAACAACGTCATAAAGAGCTTTCATCTCACTTGCCCTCCTTTGTTTCGCCGAAAACGATAACGGATTCGCTGCTGCTTTTGCGTACCTCAGAAAGAGGAACGCCCAAAAATTCGGCAATAATTTTCATCACAACCGGCGAGCAAAAGCCGCCTTGGCACCTGCCCATTCCGGCACGGACGCGCTTTTTCACGCCGTCAACGGTCGGAACGCAAATCGGTGAGCGCAGTGCGTCAAGAATTTCTCCGCGGCTGATTTCCTCGCAGCGGCAAACAATCTCTCCGTAATCGGGGTTCTTTTTGATGAGCGCGGCTCTTTCCTTTGCGTCCATGTCACGCAGATGAGGAATCGGGTTTCTGTGGGGATTAAAGCTGTTGTTGCGCTGAGGCTTAATTCCGTAGCAATAAAGAAGCTGCAAGGCCATTTTTTCAATGTCAAGCGCAACAACGGGAGCCGTTGTGAGTCCCGGAGACTGAATTGCGGCGCAGTGAATGAGGTTGTGAGCCTCCCGTCCCCTTTCAATGATGAAGTCCTCCTCAAACGAGGGGGCGCGAACACCCGTAAAATAGGTTATGATGTCCGAACGCCTGAGCTTGTCTGTTGCGCCCTGCTGCTTGTTAAAAACATTGGTGATGCTTTCCGGGTTTGTTGCGGTGTTCTCTTTTTCAAAGGTTTCAACCGCATCCGGACCGACAAGAAGATTGTGATGAACGGTGTGAAGAATTCCGCCGCCCTTTGTGTGTCCGGCGCTTTTTTGGAGCGTTTTGATTGTCACAACAGAATGAACAAACGCTCCGGCCTTGGTGTCAAGAATGCTGTTTGTTCCGCGTCTCGGGTGAATTGAAAAGAACCTGTCTCCGGCCATTTCGGCAATATCGTCCGCAAAAACTCCGGCGGCATTGATAACGATTTTCGGATAGACCGTTCCGCGGTTGGTTTTGACGGAAAGAATTTCTCCGTTTTTGGTTTTCATTGAAAGGACGGCCGTATTGAGGCTGATTTTTGCACCGTTTTGAACCGCGTTTTCCGCGTATGCAATCGTGAGCGAATAAGGACAGACGCAGCCCGCTGACGGGTTATAAAGGGCAAACTCAAAGTTTTTATTGAGATTCGGTTCAGCTTTAAAAAGCTCTTCTTTTGAAATTACTCTTGTGTCCGCAACGCCGTCAACAAGCCTGCGCTTTGCGGCATAAGCTTCAACAAAGGGCTTAAGCTGCTTTTGGGTGAAGCCGACATACTGGCCGCAGCGCGAAAACGGAACACCAAGATCGCGGCAGACATCGCCGTAAACCTTGTTGCCCCAAAGAACATAGTGCTGCTTGAGACTGCCCTTTGAAAGGTCAACACCGGGGTGAACCTCACCGTCATTGCGTCCGGAGGCGCCCAGAGCAAGGTCGCACTCCTTTTCAAGAAGGAGAATATCAAGCTTCCATTTTGAAAGCTCCCTTGCGATTGAAACGCCGGAGATTCCTCCGCCGATGATGAGCACGTCCGCCCTTTTTCCGTCAAGCGCGTTATCGCAAAGTGATGGCAGGCGCATTTTTGGAACCGCGGCGCCGGTGAATTTAATGTTGTTAACAACGTGAACGTCCTTTTTGCCGGTAACGGCCATCTGACACGCGGCAATGATGCCGTCCCATGTGTTCCATTCTCCGGTCATGACGCGCATCCGGTTTTTATCGGTGAACTGAATTTTTCCGCCGTAGCGTTCATCCAGCTTTTTTTTCAGCAATCTTTCATTCATTTTAAAAACCCCGCAACAGTTTTACTGACAGGCTGCCCAAGGCAAGCCCTTATGGTGATTGTACACCAAATTACAAGAGATGTCAAAATAAAATTTGTTAAAATTGGATATGTCTTCCTTATACGGATTGACGCTTAATTTTGGGCGCAAAAAAACGGAGCCGTTTTTAAAGGCTCCGCAAAAAAAATTCGGAAAAAATTTGAATTATCAGTTACCGCGGCCGCGTCTTGAATATCCGCCGCCGTGTTTTGATTCACCGGCACGCTTGAGATCGGTGATTTTTTCATCGCTGACCTGCTTAAAGCGAGCCATCATGTCCTCAAAGGACATTGTTGAGGGGTCTTTTTTCTCCGGCTGACCCTGCCAAACATTCGCAGGGCGCGGGCGCTGCGGACGGTCACGGCGAACGGGTCTTTGGTCGCGCTGCTGTTCCTCGGGCATAGCCTTTTTAATGGAGAGGCTGATTTTTCCGTCATTGATGCCGATGATCTTGACCTTGACAACCTGACCCTCGGTGAGATGATCCTTAATCTCTTTGACGAATTCATTTGAAACCTCGGAGATATGAACCATTCCGCTCTTGCCCTCCGGAAGGCTGACAAAAGCTCCGAACGAGGTGAGCCCCGTGACTTTTCCCTCAACAATTTGACCGATTTCAAGCATAGAAAGCTGTTTCCTCCTGCGTTTTAATTTCCAAACGATGAATCATAGAAAACACGCTCGCCGGGCTTGGCGTAACCATACTGCTCACGCGCAATTTTTTCATAGTATTCATCATGATTTTTATCTTCAAGGAAGCGTTCAAGCTCCTCGTTTTCATTTTTAACTTCCTCACACTGCGCGTTCAGGCGCGAAACTTCAGCGTTGTTGTCAGCGGCGCGGGAATAATTGACAATGCAGCCGACAACGGCAAGGCACACAAAGGAGAACACAGCAATGAAAAGGATGACGCTGTGCTTCTGAACTTTTTTTGTTTTCTTCGCCGGAACAAACTGTTTAACGGCCAAAGCGGTTCAGCTCCTTAAAAATCAAAATAAGCTTAATATAAAAAGTCCTCTGTAATTTCCAAAAAGCATTAAAGCTTCGGCATTACACACATTTATTATAATGATTTTTTATGTTTTTTCAAGTGTTTTTTCCGCATATTCTCAGGTTTTTGAACTTTTTTTTGGCGCTTTTTTTCCTTTTTCTTTTCCGTTGGCGGCTTCTTCTGTTTCCTTTGCGCTTTTTTCCACTCAAAAAGCTTCTCAGTGGCCTTTGAAAGCTTTTTTGAAAGATATATAAACGGAGCCGAAACAAGCGAAATAACCCTTGAAAAACCGGCACTGAGCGCACCGAAAACCCTTTTGACCGCCCTGTCCGCCGTCAGGAAAAAAGCCGCCGCGCCAAGCGCGGACGCAAAAATCAAATTAAGTCTGACATTTCCGTCGGCATAAACCAAAAGAAAAACAAACATCAAAATTGTCACGGCAACCGAAAACAAAAAGTCCTGAAGAAAAAGCGCACGTTTTCCCTTTGAAAAAAGGCTGCGCAAAAGTTCAACAACGCGGAAGAGAAACCCGGCAAGAAAGCCGAAAGCAAAAAACAGCAAAAAATTAGTAAGCTGCTGCGGCAGCGGCTCAAGATAATTCATCGGAACATTTTTCCGAAAAAGCCGGTGCTTTTCGGCGCCTGGTCAATATATGTCATTGAAACAATGTTCCCCTCAATCGTCAGCTCTCCGTTTTCCGTGTTGAGCTTGTTGATGTGAAGCTGGGTGCCGGTAACGGTCAGCTCACCGGCGCAGGTATAAGCAAGGACGGTTGATTCATCAAAGGAATCAACGTCCGTAACGCCGGTCATCCTGAGCTTTTTTCTGTCCTCAAGAATAAGGTTGTGCGGCTCGGTTTTAACAATCTCATCCTGCATTGAAAGCGCCTCCCTCAAAAAACCATATGGTAATTCATATGAACGAAAGGCGGCAGATATGCAATCAGAGGATTTTATACATTTGCGCGGCGTTGTCCTTTGTTGCGTATTCGTTCACGGCAAGAACCTCGGCCTTTATTTTGTTTTCGCCCATTTGAATTTCAATAATGTCTCCTGTTTTAACATCGTATGAAGCGCGGGCAACCTTTCCGTTGACCGAAACGTGCTTTGCATCGCAAACCTCGTTTGCAACGGTGCGCCTTTTGATAAGACGCGAAACCTTCAGATATTTGTCAAGTCTCATGAGAAGCCTTTCCTTTCTTTTTTCAGCGGAGGATTAAGAAGAAATCGGGCTGCAAAACGCAACCCGATTTTGAATTAAGCAACTTACTTAACAGCGTTTTTGAGAGCTGCGCCGGCCTTAAAGGACGGAATTTTTGAAGCAGCAATTTCAACAGCCTCGCCGGTTCTGGGGTTATGGCCAACTCTTGCGGCTCTTTCCTTAACTTCAAAGGTTCCAAAGCCGATGAGCTGAACCTTGTCACCGCTTGCAAGTGCATCTTCAACTGCGCCGAAAACAGCGGCAACAGCCTTTTCTGCGTCTTTCTTGGAAATTTCGGCCTTTGCTGCAACGGCAGCAACCAATTCGGTTTTATTCATTTGTGAATCCTCCAAAAATATATTTTCCACAAGTCCGCGGTGCAGTTTGCAGCGCGTCTTAATTGGATTAAAAATTATTCCGCCGAACTTTCGGAAATGATTTTTTTCGCCTCGTTCCAGAGCTTGTCCAGCTCCTCAATGGGCGTTTCCTTCATGTTGATTTTGCGTTCGGATGCAAGCTTTTCAACAATGAGATATCTTTTTAAAAACTTGTTGCTCGCCTTGGTCAAGGCCTCCTCGCTGTCAACGCCAAGGAAGCGCGAAACATTGACTGCGGAAAAAAGGACGTCACCGAACTCATCTTCAATGTCCGCAGCGCTTTTTGAGCGCCAAGCCTCTTCAAGCTCGTCAATCTCACTTCTGAGCGCATCAAAAGCGCCATCGGCTTCATCCCAATCGAAACCGGCCTTGCGCGCCTTGGACTGAATTTTTTCCGCCCTCATAAGAGCCGGAAGCTCAAGCGGAACAGCCTTCATTGAATCGCCCTGAGTTTTTTGTCCTTTGGTTTTGCGCTTGATTTCATCCCACTTGACAAGAACCTCCCGGGGAGTGTCCGCGCTGTCTGAGGCAAAAACGTGCGGATGGCGCTCAATGAGCTTTTTGCAAATTCCATCGCAGACGTCACCAATATCAAAGGTATTTTCTCCGCGCTCGATTTCCGCATGGAAAACAACCTGCAAAAGAACATCGCCCAGTTCCTCGCACATGAGGGTTTTGTCGTTTTTGTTGATGGCTTCAATAACCTCATATGTCTCCTCAATGAAAGACTTTTTGATGCTTTCATGAGTCTGTTCAATGTCCCACGGACAGCCGCCCGGAGCGCGCAGAATTTTCATGATTGCGCAAAGGTCATTGAAATCATAACGCGGCTTGAAACTGAAATTTTCCATCCGAAACACCTCGTAAGATGTAACCGTCAAAAAAGAAGAATAAATGCATATGACGGCTATCTGTGCTATTCTACCCTAATAATCCGAATTTTGCAAGGGCTTTTGCAATTTTTTCACCTTTTGGCAACATTTCTACGTCATCGCGTGAAATACCCTTGATGAGAAGAAGAACCGCAGCATAAAAAGCCCCGCCGACACAGATTGAAATAAGAGCGGAAATTTTGCCGTTAAGAGCAAGCTTTTCTGCAAGGAGAGTGTTGCTGAACAAAGCGGCAAGGCCGCAGACCGTTGCGGCAATGAGCGGCTTTATCAAAACGGAGGAGTAATCAATCTTGACCTTTGTCACCTTCAAAAGCGCGGTGCAGTTGATTGAAAGCATGACAATATAGCAGACCATGGTGCTCCAGACCGCACCGTTGATATTCACATGGGGATTGCCGATAAGTATAAAGTTGAGAATAATTTTCACAATCGAGCCGATTGCAACGGACTTTATCGGAACATCAAGCCTTCCGACAGCCTGAAGCATATTCGTTATCGGCGAAGCCACGGAGAACATAACCATTCCGAAGCCGTAAACACAAAGCATTGGCGCGGCGATGGGAATCATATGGGTCTGCTTGCTGTAAAGCAGCTCAAGAATCGGCTCTGAAAGCGCCGCAATTCCGAGTCCGGCCGGAAGCGCAAGCATCATTGTTATTCTTATTGCCGATTCAACGGTGACTCTTATTTTGCGTTTGTTTTTCGCCTCCCAGGCGGAAGCGAGCATCGGAATAACGCTGACGCCGATTGAGATCGTTATGGTTGGAACAAGGTTTTTAACATTGACAACCGAGGCGTGAACGCCGTAAAGATAATCCTTTATCAGCTCATCGGAAGTTCCGGAGGAAGCAAGGGAATATTGATACATACCCTTAACGATATCCTTTCCGATGTTGATTGCGTGGTTGAGCCGGTTGCCAATCATAACGTCATCTATTATGTTACTGATATTGACTATAAGTGAGCTTAAGGCAATCGGAGTTGCAATCGTAATGATCTGCTTTCTGAGCGCCTTATCGCTTTTCGGCGGCGGAGAATTGACAAGCTCCTCCCGCGTGAAGCCGAAGCCCTTTCTTTTATAGTGAATGTAAAGATACAAAAGGCCGACCATTGAGCCGAGCGTGACGCCAAAAATTGCAACGGCGGAAGCGTAAGGATAAATTGCCCTCATCAAATCCGCTTCCTGCGTCACGGTTCTTCCAAGAACCGTTGCAACGCCGTTAACATTGTTCGCCTCATAATAGCTTTTGCACCGTGCGATGAAAATCCATGTTGCCGCAAGGCCGAAAACAAGCTTGACAAGCGCCTCAATAACTTGAGAAACGCTCGTTGGGGTCATGTTTTTAAGTCCCTCGTAATAGCCGCGGAAGGAGGACATCATGCAGCAGAAAACAATGCACGGCGCGATTGCAAGAATGCTCATGAACGACTCGGGAGACTTGCTGAAGCTGTTTGCATACGGATATGCAATGGCGGCAAGAAGAATTGTTCCGAAAAGGCCGACAAGGAAAAACAGCTTCCTTGAAACATTGAAAATTCTCCGCGCATCTCTGACCCTTCCGAGTTCAACGCTCTGAGAAACAAGCTTTGAAACCGCAATCGGAAGTCCGGCCATTGAAATTGAATAAAGGGGCGTATAAATTGCGTATGCACGGGTGAAATACGCAATTCCGACCGTTCCGAGAAGATAGTTCGTCAGCGGCAGCTTATAAAGCGCGCTCAGACCCTTAACAAGGAGCGTTGCAATCGTCAGAACACCGGCGCCGACAAGCAGCGACTGTTCTTTTCTTTTTTTGTTTTCACTCAAAATGAAGTTCCTCCTGTCCAACAAATTCACGCAGCAGCGAGCTTTCCGGTATCCTGCTTTCTTCAAGAGGAACAAACTGAGAAAGCCTTTCGCAAAGGCTTTGAGCCGTTTTGAAATATGGACTGTCCTCTTTGATATGAGCAAGAAGCGAAAGCGCCGTTCTTTTTAAAACGCACATTTCATAGCTGTGGAACGAATCAATTTTAATATCCGCAAAGCGGCTGAACGGAAAAAGATATCTGTCCTCTCCCTTTCTTACGCCGTTCCAAAGATAAAAGGTATAATCAACCCTTGAATTTCTGAAAAGATAATCGCGCACCATTCGCCTGATAAAGCGGATATCGCGCTTGGTGAGAAAAACTTTTTCGCCGTCCATCACTCTTGAGGAAACGCTGACATAAAGCCGCGTGAGCTTTTCCTTGTCCAGCGCGCCGGTAATGACCGGGTTGAGCGCGTGAAGTCCCTCAACAATAACAATCTCATCCTTTTCAAGAGTGAAATGCACCGGCTCCTTTTCACGCATACGGCTGAGGAAGGAAAAGCGCGGAAGAAGGCACTCACCCTTTTCCGTAATGTCCGAAAGGCATTCGATAATGCGGTCAACATCAAGCGACTCTATTGTTTCAAAATCCGGCGTTCCGTCCTCAAAATAAAGCTTTTTGTCCTGATTGCGATAAAAATCATCAAGTGAAATAACCTTGGCTCCCCTGCCGCTTCTTTGGATACAGCTTGAAAGCAGGGAGGCTGTTGTTGTTTTTCCGGAAGAGCTCGGTCCGGCAAGCATGACAAGACCCCTTCCGGGAAGAGCGCTCACCTTTGACGCAACGGATTCAACCTGCGCTTTGAAGTTTTCTTCACTCAGTTCAACAAGCTTTTGGGGCGAAAGGCTTGCAAGCTCATTGATTGAGGAAATGTTGTTTGGCTGATTGATAGCGTTCACCTCTCAATAAAGGCCGATTCTCCGCTATGAGCCTTGCCGCAACAATCAGGCCTTAAATTTTTCATAAAACTCTTCAGCATATTCTTTGCGTTCAAGAAGCTCGTCAAAGCGGTCAATATATTCATACGGGTATTTGAAGTTAAAAATGCGTTCAATGTCAGCCGAAACGGGAGAGCGCAGCTTTGTCACCGCACCGGCGCCGCAGGCAAGAACGGTGTGGCACTCCTCCATCATATAGACGTTATAGCGGCATTCAAAGCCCTTTTTCGCCCAGCCGACGTTTTCAAGGTTGCCGAGGCATTTGCTTTGTCTATACATATAGTAAGGCTCATAGCCCTCTTTTAAAAGCGTTTCAAAAGCAAAGGAGAGCATCTTTTGCGCCTCGGTGGCGCTGCCCTTTTCCCTTTCCTCAGTAACAAGGTTTGACGAACGCTTGAGCGCAAGGGTATGAACCGTGATATTCTCCGGCTCAAAGGAAAGCGTTTTTGAAAACGTTTTTTGAAAGCTTTCAAAAGTATCGGTCGGAAGACCTGCAATGAGATCCATGTTGATGTTTTTGAAGCCGAGCTCCCGCGCCGCAAGCATTGCCTCCTCCGTCATTTTTGAGGTGTGCCTGCGTCCGATTGCCTCAAGAACGCTGTCCGAAAACGTCTGAGGATTGATGCTGATTCTTTTTGCGCCGCAGTTTTTGATGATTTCAAGCTTTTCGGCGTCAACGCTGTCCGGCCTGCCCGCTTCAATAGTATATTCGCATTTTTCGGTAATATTAAAATTCCGGGCAACGCAGTCCGTCAGCTTTTTTAAAAGCGGCGCCGTCAGTGCCGTGGGCGTTCCTCCGCCGATATAAACGCTTTCAAGCTCCAGCGAAAGCCTTTTTGCAATTTTTGCGGCCTCTTCAAGCTCCCTGCAAAGCAGCTCGGTATACGGCGCCATCAGCTTTTTTGCGCTCTCGTTTGAATGGGAAACAAAAGAGCAATAGCTGCACCGGGTCGGACAGAACGGGATTGATATATAAAGACTGAAGGAATTCTTTTTGCTTTGGTTAATTATCGGCTGCTCCTTTTTTGAAACAAAAAGGGCAAGGCAGATTTTTTCATCGCTCACAAAAAGCTCTTTTGAAAAATACTCGCACGTTTTTTCCTCTCCGTTTTTTGCGCAAAGGTTCGTCATCAGCTTCGCCGGTCTGACCCCGGTGAGAATTCCCCACGGTGGAGTGTAACCGGTCAGCCTTTTGAGCAGAAGAAAAAGCAGCTGGGCGTTTTTCCGTTCAAGGAAGCCGTCCTCGGTGTCATCGGAAAGCTTATCGGAAAAAAGGAACTCCCCCTTTTCCTCTCCCGAATGTCCGCCGAAAGAGGCGGAAACCTCAATCACGGCGCCGGAAGCTGTTTTTTTGAGCTTTGATTCAATGAAGCGGGCGCTGCCGCTGTTTTCAAAAACGGTTTCAATCTTTTCATTCGGAAAGAAAACGCGGACAAGGTTTTCCGTTTCATAATGATAATTGTGGTTTATAATAAGCTTCATTTTGCGTCCTTTAAATATACATTATGCCGTCTTTCGTTGTCAAGTGTTGTGAGCATATTATGGCCGGGATAGACCTTCCTGTCACCCTCAAGTGAGGCAAGGCGCCGCACGCTTTTGAGGATATCCGCAGAGCTTCCGCTTTTGAAGTCCGTCCGGCCGACCGAGCCGTAAAACAGCGTGTCTCCGCTGAAAATTTTGTCTTGAACAAGATAGCATACGCTGCCCTCGGTGTGGCCGGGAGTGTGCATAACCTCAATTCCTCCGTCCGCAAACGGAAGAACATCGCCGTCTTTAACAATGATGTCCGCCTTTTGAGGCAGCTTTCCGTCAAAGCCGAAGGTGTCAAGCAGGGACTTTTCCTCATTCGTGAAGCAATCAGCGTCCTTTTCATGAATAACGATTTTTCCGCCGTAATTTTTTTGAACGTCATACACACCCATGATGTGGTCAAAATGGCCATGGGTGAGGAGGATATACCGCAGCTCGCCCGCTTTCACGTTTTGCAAAAGCTTTTTGAGCGAGGCATCATAGGTTCCGGGGTCAACAATAAAGCGCTCTCCGGACTGAGTGTCGGTCACAAGATAGCAGTTTGTTGCCATATATCCAACAGGGTAGCCTTCAACTTTCAGGTTCATTTTTGCACCGCCTTTTTTGTCCAGATATCGGTATCCATAACGATTGTGACAGGACCGTCATTGCAAAGCTCAACGGCCATGTCCGCGCCGAAAACGCCGTACTGAACGTCCTTGGCGCCATATTTTTTCAGCTCCTCGCCGAAAGCGAGATAAAGCCTTTCCGCCTCGCTCACGGGGGCGGAAAGAGTGAAGGACGGTCTGCGCCCTTTTGCAAGGTCTGCGCAGAGAGTGAACTGGGAAACAAGAAGAACCGCACCGCCCACCTGGGAAAGGGAGAGGTTCATTTTTCCGTTTTCATCGGTAAAAATCCTTATCTCTCCAACCTTTTTTGCAAGCAGGCGCATTTCCTCATCGGTATCACCGTCCATGACGCCGAGAAGAACCATAAAGCCCTTTTGAATTTCTCCCGTGACTTTTCCGTCAACGCTGACTTTTGCTTTTGAAACTCTTTGAATTACACAACGCATATTTTTTTCTCCGTCAAGATTTATGCTTAATGTCAAAATTAAAGTCCGGAGCGCTCAACCTCAAGAACACCCTTGATTTTTTTCAGCTTATCTCCGACCGACCTCAGGTGTTCGGCAGAATTGACCGTAATGGTCAGATATATTGCGCTTCTTCCGTCCTTCGTCTCTTTTGTGAAGATTGAATGAATCATAACGTGCATATTTGCAAGCTGACCGGAAAGGTCGGCAAGCATTCCAACGCGGTTGATGCAGGTCACACACAGCGTCACGCGATAGGAATCGGAAACCTTGGTGTCCCAGCGTGCGCTTATCCAGCGCTCCGGTTCGGCGCATTTTGAAATATCCTTCGGAACATTCGTGCAGTTTCGCGTATGGATTGAAACGCCGTGTCCCCTTGTGATGAAGCCGATGATGTCATCGCCCGGAAGAGGGTCGCAGCAGCGCGAAAACTTGATGAGGCAGTTGTCAATGCCCTCAATGAGAATTCCCTCCGGGGAACGCACCGTCTTTTTGGCCGTTGTCAGCGTTGAAGGCTCGGGTTCCTGCTGCGGCTGAGCGGGCTTTGCCTCCTGCTGAAGCTTTGCGTAATCCTCCTTGATGCGCGGAATGAGCTTGTTGAGCGAAAGTCCGCCATAGCCTATTGCAGCAAGGAGATCGTCCGCCGTTGAAAGCTTCTGCCTTTCCGCAACCCTCAAAAGGAACTCCTGAAGCTGCTTTTCGGGGAGGTTTATTCCGTTGCGTTTGAACTCGCGGTCAACCTCATCCTTTCCGCGCTGGATGTTTTCCTCCCTGCATTCCTTTTTGAACCAGCTTTTGATTTTGCTGCGCGCTGAGCTTGTTTTTGCAATTTTGAGCCAGTCACGGCTCGGTCCGCGCGGAGTTGAGGAGGTGAGAATTTCAATAATCTCGCCGTTGTTGATTTTATGGTCAAGGGTTGTTATTCTTCCGTCAACCTTTGCGCCAATCATTCTTGAGCCGACAGCGGAGTGAATGGCATAGGCAAAGTCAACGATTGAAGAGCCCATCGGAAGGCTTATGACGTCACCCTTCGGCGTGAAGGCAAAAACCTCGTCCGGAGTGAAGTCCGTTTTGATAACATTGACAATTTCTTCAACGTCATCGCTTTCCTTCTGGTTTTCAAGAAGCTGCCTTATCCAGGCAAGGCGTTCTTCAAACTTCGCCTTTCCGTTGATTCCGAGCTTATATTTCCAGTGCGCGGCAATACCGTATTCGGCGGTATGGTGCATTTCCCAGGTTCTTATCTGAACCTCAAAGGGAATTCCGTCCTTTCCAATAACGGTTGTGTGCAGCGACTGATACATATTCGGCTTCGGTGTGGAGATATAATCCTTGAATCTTCCCGGGAGAGGGTTGAACATATCGTGAATTATTCCGAGGCAGTAATAGCACTCAAAAACCGAGTCAACAATGATTCTAACGGCATAGATGTCATAAATTTCATCAATCGTCCGCCCCTGCATATAGGTTTTTCTGTATATTCCGTGAACGGATTTGATGCGGCCGGAGATGTGCGCGTTCGGAACCTCTTTGAGAACACGTTCGCTTATCTGCTCTTTGATTCCGTCCAAAAACGCCTGGCGCGACTCAACCTGCGATTCAAGAGTTGTTGCAATTTCCTTATATGCAACCGGGTCAAGATAACTGATTGCAAGATCCTCAAGCTCCTCCTTGAACGCTCTGATACCGAGACGGTGAGCAATGGGGGCATAAATTTCAAGCGTTTCGCGCGCTTTGAAACGGCGCTTTTCCTCCGGCATAAAGCGCAGAGTGCGCATATTATGGACGCGGTCGGCAAGCTTGATGATAATAACTCTGATGTCACGGCTCATTGCAAGGAACATTTTACGGACATTTTCGCTTTGCTGCTGCTCCATGAGCATCAGACGTTCCTCCTTGGTTGCGTCATCATTGCTATGGGTTTTGTTTGTTGTTATTTGGCCGAGCTTTGTGACTCCGTCAACAAGCTGTTCAATCGTTGCGCCGAATTTTTTCCGGATTTCCTCGTCCGTGACGGGGGTATCTTCAACAACGTCATGAAGCAGTGCGGCGCAGATTGAATCCGCATCCATGCCCATTTCCGCAAGGATCTGAGCCACCGCCACGGGGTGAATGATATACGGCTCGCCGGAACGGCGCTTTTGGCCGTCATGGGCTTTTTCCGCAAAGTGATAGGCATCGGTTATCCGCGCAATGTCCTGCTCGGAAAAACCGGCAATTCTGATTGTTTCCGAAAGTTTGTCAAATCCGTCTTTTTCATAGTGGTGTCCGTCCATTTTTCACCCTCCTTCATTTCGCAATGCTTTCAAGATATGTCATAAGGTTCGAATCGGCAAGATTGACCTTTTTTTCTGTTTCACAAAGTATTATTCTGCCGTCGCTCTTTTTAAGGATGCCAAGCTCGCAAAGGATGTCAACGCTCAAAAGAACGCGGCAGGCGTTTGAACCATCTCCGCCGAGGCGGTAGCAGAGAACGTCACTGTCACCGGAAAAGCCGCCCTCGTTTTTAAGAAAGCGATAAACCGAGGCAACAAACGCGCGGTCAACCTTTGCAAGCGCGGCGTGTTCCGGCCGGACGGTCTCATTCCGGCGTATTTTTTCATAAAGGCGAACCGAGCGCAGATATTTTTCGTCATCGGTGCCGGACATTCGGATGTCTTTTATGTATATGCTGACCTTTGTCTGCCCCATATATTCGTTCTTTTCAAGGCGAACGGCAAGGTCAACCCTGTCTCCGCGGCGATAAGGGAAAGATTCAAACGGGGTTGAAAACCGCAGTGCGGTGATGTTTGCTCTGTCTTTTGAAAGGTTCAGCCGAACGTGCTTTCCGCCCTTGAGCGGCTGAACGGAATTGAGCGTCATGTCAAACAGGCCGAAAACCGGCTGAGGATTCCCCGCGCCGAACGGCTCAAGGCTTTCAATGACCGGAATAAGCTCGGCCGAGATGAACTGCGGCTTGAGTCTGCAGTCAAGGGTGAGCGAGGCAAACGGCATTTGAACGGTTTTTGCGTAATCATTAATTCTTTGGCGAAACGCCGGAATATCCGCCGAATTAATTCCAAAGCCGGCCGCAAGCGGATGACCGCCAAAATGGGTCAAAAGGTCTGAAACGCTGTTAATTGCGTCATAAAGCGAAAAGCCCTCAATGCTTCTTCCGGAGCCTTTGGCAACGCCGCCGCTGCTTGTGATAACGATGCACGGCTTTGAAAAGCGGTCAACAAACCGCGCGGCAACAATTCCGATAACGCCGCCGTGCCAGCCCTCGCCGTCAAAAACAAGAACGCGGTCAAAGACCCTTTCCGGATTCTCATCAAGCTGCTTTTGAACCTCAAGGGTGATCTGCTGCTCAAGCTCCTGCCTTTTTGCGTTTGCAAGGTCAATTTCCTGCGCAATTTCCTTTGCGCGTTCCTCGCTCTGGCTTGTGAGAAGCTCAAACGCCTTGTCTGCGCGTTCAATTCTTCCAATGGCGTTGATTCGCGGAACAACGCTGAACGCAACGCCGTTTGCGGAAAGAACCCTTTCCGCCGTTCCGGAAACCTCGCGCAGCGCTTTGATTCCAATGTTTTCTCCGGCATTGATTTTTTCAAGTCCGCGCCTGACTATTGCGCGGTTTTCGTTTGTTAAGGGAACAATATCAGCTATTGTTCCAACCGCAATGAGGTCTGCAAAGTTTTCAAGAATTTCCTCGCTGTCGCCGTCTGAAAGGGCGCAGATGAGCTTGAACGCAACGCCGACTCCCGCCCAGTCCTCAAAGGCGGAGGTGTCATCCGGCCTGTGGGGGTCAACAACGGCCTGAGCTTTCGGAAGAGAGGCGCCAACCTTGTGGTGATCGGTAACAACAAGCTCCATTCCAAGCTCATAGATGCGCCGAGACTCGGCAAGCGCGGAAATTCCGTTGTCAACCGTAACAATGAGCTTCACCCCATCGGCGGCAAGAGCCTCAACGGCTTTCATGTTGAGTCCGTAGCCCTCGGTTTCCCTGTCGGGAATATAGCAAACAACGTCCGCACCGAGCATTTCAAGATAGAGATATAAAAGCGAGGAGGCAGTCACTCCGTCCGCGTCATAGTCGCCATAGACGGCAATTTTTTCGTTTTCTTCAACGGCGCGGCTGATTCTTTCGGCCGCCTTGTCCATATCCTTGATTGAAAACGGGTCGCAAAAAGCAAAATCGGCGGAGAAAAACTCATCGGCCTGCTTTTTATCCGTTATTCCGCGTGAGACCAAAAGAAGCGAAGCAAACGGATCAACTCCGCAGGCGGCGGAAAGCTCGCTCGCTTTTTCCTTGTCAAGGCGTGATACGCACCACTTTTTTCTTGGCATCCGTTTTGCTCCCTTCATAAAAAATGTAACGAATTATTATATCACTTTTTTCCGTCTATTTCAACATCTGCGGTATGTTCACGGATAAGTTCATGTAGGTTTACAATAGATGTG
>DJPI01000020.1 GCA_002438505.1 Ruminococcaceae bacterium UBA6416
CAATCATAATTTGGGAGGCGATTGAGATCCTTTCGTTAGAGGCTTGTTGTGGTGATTGTATTCTAACGGACTCAATCGCTTTTTTCTATCCTTTTTTTGATTTCAGTCTCACATCTATTGTAAACCTACAATGAACCCTTGAAAATTCATCAAAAAGCCTTGCTTTTGCTGATTCGCTGTGATATAATACCTAAGATAACGCACGCAGGGGATTAGTATGCCCTGTTCACGTAAGTGCGGTGTACTTTCAGGAACCTGCGGTGGTTAAAACTAATTTTCAGGAGGACACATCAATGTCAGTAGTATCAATGAAGCAGCTTCTTGAAGCCGGTGTTCATTTCGGACATCAGACAAGAAGATGGAACCCGAAAATGTCTGAGTACATTTTCACCGAAAGAAACGGAATTTACATCATCGACCTTCAGAAAACCGTGAAGAAGCTTGAAGAAGCATATTCCTTCATCCGTGAGGTTTCCGAAAACGGCGGCGAGGTTCTTTTCGTCGGAACCAAGAAGCAGGCCATGGATTCAATCCGCGAGGAAGCAATCCGCTGCGGTATGCCGTATGTCAACGCCCGTTGGCTCGGCGGTATGCTCACAAACTTCAACACCATTCAGAAGAGAATTAAGAGACTCGCTCAGCTCAAGGATATGGAACAGAACGGAACTTTCGCTCTCCTTCCGAAGAAGGAAGTTATTAAGCTCAACCTTGAAATTGAAAAGCTTGAAAAGTTTATGGGCGGCATCACAAAGATGAAGGGTCAGCCGGCCGCTATCTTCATTGTTGACCCGCGCAAGGAAAGAATTGCCGTTGCTGAGGCTCACAAGCTTGGTATCCCCATCGTTGCCATTGTTGACACCAACTGCGACCCCGATGAGGTTGATTATGTAATCCCCGGCAATGATGACGCTATCCGTGCCGTAAGACTCATTGCAGGCGCTATGGCCGATGCAATCATCGAGGGCAGACAGGGCGAAGCTGATGCTCCCGCAGAAGCAGCCGAGGAAACCGCTGAGGCAGCCGAGTAATCAATAAATTTTTCAGCCCGTAAACTCACATATACGGGCTTTTTTTAAGAATTATAACTTAGGAGGAATTTCATTATGGCATTCACTGCAAAAGACGTTCAGACTCTCCGCGAAAAAACCGGCGTTGGAATGATGGACTGCAAAAAAGCACTTGTTGAAGCCGAAGGCGATATGGACAAGGCTGTTGACATTCTCAGAGAAAAAGGACTTGCTTCCGCAGCAAAGAAATCATCAAGAGTTGCTGCTGAAGGTGTTGTTGCCGCATACAGCGATGGAAAGTGCGGAGCACTTGTTGAAATCAACTGCGAAACCGACTTTGTTGCAAAGGGCGAACCGTTCACCAATCTTGCAAAAAAAGTTGTTAAGACCGTTGTTGAAAAAGCTCCGGAGGATGTTGACGCTCTTCTCAAGACCCCGATTTCAGACGGCGAAGGCACCGTTGAGGAAGCCGTTCAGGAAGTTTTCCTTGCTTTGCGTGAGAACATGAAGATTCGCCGCTTTAAGCGCACAATCGGCCACGTTGCAACCTATATCCATGCAGGCGGAACCGTTGGCGTTATGGTTTCTTTTGATGTTGACGATGCAACTGCTGCAAAGCCCGAATTTGACGCAATGGGCAAAAATGTTGCAATGCAGGTTGCAGCTATGAACCCGTCATATCTTGACGAAGTTTCCGTCCCGGACGAAGTCCTTGAAAAGGAAAAGATGATTCTTGTTGCTCAGATGAAGGAAGACCCGAAGATGGCTAACAAGCCGGAGGCTGTTCTTCATAAGATCGTTGAAGGTAAGATTGGTAAGTATTATAAAGAAAACTGCCTGCTTTGCCAGGAGTTTGTCCGTTCAGACCTCTTTGAGGGCAATGTTAAGGGCTATGTTGATTCCGTTGCAAAGGCTCTTGGCGCAGACATCAAGGTTACAGGTTTTGTTCGCTTTGAAAAGGGCGAGGGCATTGAAAAGAAGACCGAAAACTTTGCTGCTGAAATCGCAAGCATGATTAAATAATTCAGCGGCGCTGATGATCTAATGAACGAATCCCTCTTGCTTTTTTGGTGAGAGGGATTTTTTAAAAGGAGAGCTGAAAAAATGAAAATTGCAATCTATGGCGCTGGTTCGCTCGGAACCGTTCTTGGCGCATACCTTTCAAAAGCAGGAGTGAGCGTTGACCTCATCACGCGCAACAAAGAGCACGTTGAAGCGCTTAACCGCGACGGTGCAAAAATAATCGGAAAAGTGAACATGACGGTTCCCGTTCATGCATTGACTCCCGAACAGATGACTGAAAAATATGAACTTGTTATTCTTTTGACAAAGCAGCTTGAAAACAAGAGCATTCTTGAAAACCTCAAAAAGAACATGACGGATGACTGCATTGTTTGTACAATGCAAAACGGACTTCCGGAGCTTTCGGTTTCACAGGTTGTCGGTGAGGACAGAACAATGGGCTGCACTGTTGCCTGGGGCGCAACTCTCCACGGCCACGGTGTTTCAGAGCTTACAAGCGAACCGGACAGCATGAGCTTTGGCCTTGGCCGCATGAACGGAAAAAAGGACGAAAAGCTTATGTATGTCAAGTCTGTGCTTGAAAAAATGTGCCCGGTCGTGATTGAGGATAACTTTATGGGTGTGCGTTGGTCAAAGCTTCTCATCAATGCCGCCTTCAGCGGAATGTCTGCCGTAACAGGCGGAACATTTGGTGAAGCAGCAGGCAGGAAAGACTCGCGTGTCTGTTGCCAGAATATCATCAAGGAATGCATTGATGTGGCCGCAGCTGCAGGCATTAAAATTGAGCCGGTTCAGGGCAAGGACATTGTGAAGCTTCTTGATTACAGTAATCCTCTTAAAAAGAAGTTTGCTTATATTCTTATTCCGATTTGCATCAAAAAACACGCCGCACTCAGAGCGAGTATGCTCCAAGACCTTGAAAAAGGCAAAAAGTGCGAGGTTGACGCAATCAACGGCGTTGTTTGCGAATATGGCAAAAAGTACGGCGTCAAAACTCCGTATAACGACAAGGTGTGCGATATTATTCATGGCATCGAGGATGGAAAATATAAGCCTTCGTTTGACAACGTCAGACTGTTTCAAGCCTTTCAAAATAAAGGCAAAATTTAAAACTCAAAAAACCGCTCGTGTGTTTTTCACCGGGCGGTTTTCTGCTTTTGAAACGCCCGATGAACACCCTTTTGCTTTTTCTGCTGAAAAGGCAGTGCTCAAAAAACGCTTCAAACCGAGCTTCGTTATGGCTGCCGAAAGGGCAGTGTTCAAAAGCTCTCTATCTGAAATTTTCCGAATACGCCGGGCTTCCCCGCGTAATTCAGACAGCGGGAAGCCGCAAACGCATTAAAACTTTCCGCTGATAGTATTATTGCCGCGCATCAAAGAGCAATGCACGGCAATTTTTTCCGGTTTAATTTATTTTTCTTTCAAAATGTTTTCCATAATTCTGGCGGCTTTATAGATGTCTCCGCAGCCGAGCGTAATTATAAGATCTCCGCTTTCGGCGTTGTCTGTAACATACTTTGAAACCTCTTCAAAAGTATTGAACCAGACGCTTCCTGGAATTTTTGCGGCAAGATCCTTTGTATAGATGTTGTATGTGTTGACCTCACGCGAGCCCATAATTTCCGTCATGACGCAGTGGTCTGGTATTTGAAGAACGCGGGCAAAATCATCAAGAAGAATGGCTGTTCTTGAGTATGTGAACGGCTGGAACACTGCCCAAACGTGTTTATAGCCCATTTTCATCGCTGCGGTGAGGGTTGCTTCAAGCTCGTGCGGATGGTGGGCGTAATCGTCCGCAATCGTGATTCCGTGGAATTCGCCGAGAATTTCAAACCTGCGTCCGGCACCGGAAAAAGCCTCAATTCCCTTTTTGCAGTCGTCATAGTCAACACCGGTGTTGACTGCGGCGGCAAAAGCGGCAAGTGCATTGAGAACATTGTGCGTTCCGGGTATGTTCAGCTTGAGGTGTGTGAGCTTTTTCCCGCCACTCATAACGTCAAATTCGGGGAAAGCGCCTCTGTTGTATGTGATGTTTTCGGAGTAATAATCGTTTTTATCAGTAAATCCGAAAGTGATTTTCTTTTTTTCAACGCCACTGACGGCTTTGAGTGTATTTTCATCATCGCCGTTATAGATGAGAGTGTGTGTTGTAAGAAGTGAGAATTTATGGAATGACCTGATAATGTTGTCAAGCGTTTTAAAGTAATCAAGGTGATCTTCATCAATGTTGAGAATAACGGCAACATCGGGTGAAAGATCAAGGAAGGTGTCAACAAATTCGCATGCCTCACAAACCATTGTTTCGCTTTTTCCGCTTCTTCCGTGGCTGTCAATGAGCGGAAGCTTTCCTCCGATAACGGCAGTCGGATCCTTGCCGGCCATAATGAGCACCTGCGTCAGCATTGAGGTTACGGTTGTTTTTCCGTGAGTTCCGCAAACTCCAATGCAGTTTGAAAACTTCCTTGTTATTGCGCCGAAAAGCTTTGAGCGTTCAAAGGTTGGAATTGAGCTTTCCTCTGCGGCGCAAAGCTCCGGGTTATCGGCAAGAAGAGCAGCGGTGTAGACAATCATTTGGGCGCCCTTAATGTTTTCCGCCTTTTGCCCCATAGTAATTTTAACTCCGAGCGAGCGCAGCTTGTCAATGTTGTCTCCGGGGTTGTTGTCCGAACCGGTAATTTCATAACCCCAGGAAAGGAGAATTTCCGCAAGCGGGCACATTCCCGAGCCGCCGATTCCGATAAAATGGATTCTTTTGATTTTTTTCAACAGTTCATCTATTTCATAAGTCATAAAAATTACCATGCCTTTCCGGCTGCAAACATTCTAAGTATCGCGGCAATCCCCGTTGCAACCGGACAGGGCGCGATTTAGTTTTATCTGTCTAAGAATTTAGAGTTAAACAAATTGCGATTGATATTATTAAGCAGTCAATCTGCGCTTATATCACCTTGGTTTTTATATTATATTGCAAAAGGAACGAATAGTAAACATCTTTTTAGAAAAATGCGCTTAAACTTTTGCAAACTGGCTTTCATAGAGCTTTTTGTAAAATCCGTCTTTTTTCAAAAGCTCATCATGATTTCCTTTTTCAATGACCTTTCCGTCTTTCATAACAAGAATAAGGTCGGCTTTTTTGATTGTTGAAAGGCGGTGGGCAACAATGAAGCTTGTTCTGCCTTCCATCATTTTGTCAAACGCCGCCTGAATCTTAAGTTCGGTGCGCGTGTCAATGGAAGAGGTTGCCTCGTCAAGAATAAGCATCGGCGGACAGCAGAGCATTGCTCTTGCAATGCACAGAAGCTGCTTTTGTCCTGCGGAAAGATTTCCGCCCTCACCGGAAATTTCTGTGTCATAGCCGTTTTCAAGCCTCATTATGAACGAATGGGCGTGGGCTTTCTTGGCTGCTTCAATAATCTCTTCATCGGAAGCATCCGGTTTGCCGTAGGCAATGTTTTCTTTGACCGTGCCGTGGCACAGCCATGTGTCCTGAAGAACCATGCCGTATCTTGAGCGCAGCTCATGCCGCCGCATTTTTCTGATGTCCGCACCGTCAACTTTGATTGCGCCGCGGTTAACGTCATAAAAGCGCATGAGAAGGTTGATGAGTGTTGTTTTTCCGCAGCCCGTGGGGCCGACTATTGCAATGCATTGTCCGTTTTTGACTTCAAGATTGAAGTCCTCAATGAGAGGACGATCTTCTGAATATCGGAACGCAACAGCCTCAAATCCGACATTTCCTTTTACAGGCGGGGAAAGTGGATTTTCAGGTTCATCCGGCTGATTTTCTGCCTCAAGAACCTCAAAAATTCTTCTTGCGCAGGTGAGCGCATTTTGGAATTCCGTAACAACGCCGCTTATCTCGTTAAACGGTTTTGCATACTGATTGGCATAGCTGAGAAAAACGCTCAGTCCGCCAACGGTTATCACTCCGCCATCTGAGATGCAAAGCATTGCACCAATGAGTGTTACGATTGCATAAACAATGTTGTTAACAAGCCTTGTGCTCGGATTTGTAAGGCTTGAAAAAAATGTTGCTTTGAGCGCGGCGGCACAGAGGTCATTGTTAATCCTATCAAAATTTTCAAGGCTTTCGCTTTCCGCACCGAATGCTTTGATAACACTGCGGCCCTCGATAAGCTCATTGATAAGCGCAGTTTGTTCTCCTCTGATTGAGGCCTGCTTTGTGAAGTATTTATGGGTTCTTGTTGCAATAAACTTTGAAACAAAAATCGAAAGGGGAGTCAGGACAAAAACAGCAAGGGCAATTTTTTGGTTCAAAACAAACATGACAACAAGTATGGCGCCGATTGTAACGATGCCCGTAAAAAGCTGTGTAAAGCCCATTAAAAGGCCGTCTGCAAAGGTGTCAACATCTGAAACCATGCGGCTGAGAAGGTCTCCGAAAGAATGGGAGTCAATGTATGAAATCGGGAGCGTATAAAGCTTTTTTGAAAGCTTTCCGCGCAGATCGCGGCAGACAAAATATGTGATTTTGTTGTTGAAAAGCGACATTAAATATTGTGAAAGTGCAGCGGCAAGTGCAACAAAAGCTATGGTCAGAACTTTTTTCAAAACGCCGTCAAAATTGACATTACCCTTGCCGAGCATAAAGTCGATAGCGTCACCGGTGAAAACGGGGATAAGTAAAGCGGCAGCAACGCTGCAAACGGCGCAGAGGATGCTCATTGCAACAAAAAATGAGTGCGGCTTAATAAGTTTTAAAACACTTTTAAGAGTTCTTTTGTCCATCGTCATTTCACCTTCTCTGTGTTTTGGCTTTCAAAAATCTCACGGTAGACGCCGTTTGTTTTAAGAAGCTCATCGTGCTTTCCGTTTCCAACGAGCGCTCCGTCGTCAAGAACCAGAATTCGATCTGCGTTTTTGATTGAACTGATGCGCTGACTGATTATGAAAACCGTTGTGCTTTTTGGAAGCGAGCGCAGTGATTTCCTCAAAGCGGCATCCGTTGCAAAATCAAGGGCGGAAAAGCTGTCATCAAGAATGAGAATCTCCGGTTTTGCAATAACCGCTCTTGCAATGTTCAGACGCTGCTTTTGACCGCCGGAAAGATTTGCGCCTCCCTGCTCAACCGGTTCGTCAAGCTTTTCCGGTTTTTTTTCAACAAAATCCTTTGCTTGTGCAATTTCAAGCGCGGCATATATTTCATCATCACCGGCGTCAGGTTTGCCGAGTAACATATTGCTGCGTATTGTGCCTTTGAAAAGTGTGGCCTTTTGCAATGCAGCGGAAAGGATTGAGACAAGCTTTTCTTTCGGAATGTTTTTGATGTCGGTTCCATCAATATATACAGTGCCGCTTGTTGCATCATAAAAACGCAGTATGAGCGAGGCAAGAGTGCTTTTTCCGCAACCAGTTCCGCCTGTTATTCCAATGGTCTCTCCTTTGAAAGCGGTGAAAGAGATGTTTTTGAGTGCATCACCACCGGAAAGCGAGTAGCGAAAACCAACGTTTTCAAAACGAACGGCCTCGTTTGTGTCTTTTTTTGTGTAATCGGCTTTGAATTCCATTGAGCTTTCCGTGTCAAGAACTCTGCCAATGCGGTTCATGCAGGCAACCGAGCGGCCGAGTTGCGTGATAAGATTTGCAAGCTTAACAAGCTCAATAAGTATTTGAGAAATATAGTTGATGAGGGCGATGATATCGCCGGAAAGAAGAAGACCCGAATCGGTTCTTTTTGCGCCGAGCCAAATAACAAGAATGACAACCGTGTTGACAACAACATAGGTTAACGGGTTGAGCACAGCCGCGGCTTTTCCGACTCTGAGCTGCGAATTATAGAGCTTTGCGTTGGCGTTTTCAAAGACTTCGGTCTGCTTTTTTTCTCTTGAAAAAGCACGGATAACTCTTGCTCCGGTGAGGTTTTCGCTCGTAATTTCGGTGATTTTGTCAAGATTTTGCTGAACGCTTTCATACATCGGGTTCGTGATTCTCATAACGGAGAAGATGATTACCAAAAGAAGAGCAATGGCTGCAACAAAAATCCACGCCAGACTCTTGCTTATTGAAAAGGCAAGAATTGTTGAGCCGAAAACAATGAATGGACTGCGCATGAAAAGGCGCAGAAAAAGGTTCAATCCATTTTGAACCTGCATAACATCACTTGTCATACGCGTAATAAGCGTTGAGGCGGAAAGTTTGTCCGTTTCACGCAGAGAGAGCGATTGAATTTTTTTGAGCAGGTCATGGCGCAGCGCGGTTGAGGTTCCGATTGCGGCTTTTGCAGCAAAATACTGCGCCGTGAAGCTGCTCAAAAGTCCAAGAAGCGCCATTGCAAGCAACAGGAAGAAGCGGCGGAGAACATACGCCGAATCATTGTTTGCAATGCCGGTGTTAATGATGTCTGCAACAATGAGCGGAACTGTTAAGTCAAAACACGCTTCAAGCATTTTAAAAAGCGGCGCAAGAATGCTCTGAAGCTTATAGTTTTTAAGATAATCTTTTAAGTGTTTCATAATCTCTCCGGTTATTTTAATTTTTCGGCTCTGACTTTCCAATCGTTCATATATTTTAAAAGGAAAGTCTTGAAGCCCTTTTGATGGTCTGGATATTTCAGGTGAGCAATTTCATGCAGAACAACATACTCAATTTCTTCGGGTGGAAAATGAACGAGGCGAAAATTAAAGGTGAGCGCCCCTGTTCCTGTTTTGCATTTTCCCCAGTAGCTTTTGACTTTTTTAATCTTCCATTCCGAACAGCGAAGGCCGGTTATACTTTCCCATTTCTGAAGAAAAAATGAAAGCTTATTTTCAAGCTGTGATTTCAGGAAAGCAGTGAGTGCTTTTTCTTGCTCAATTTCGGAACCGTCTTTTGTGTTGACAGTGAGAGTTTCGTTTTTGGTATACACTCCGAACGGAGGAGTTGTTTGAATTTTCAGTTCATAGCGTTTTCCGAAAAGCAAAATGCTTCCGCCGCTTTCGCTGCAAGAGAGCTCCTGAACTTCCTGTTTTTCGGAAAGTCTGTTTTGTGCTGTCTTGATTCGGTCGATTCTTTCCTCGAGAAAGCGAAAAACATCCTGTTTTCCCATATATTTCGGAGCTGAAACTCTGATTGACCTATCCGTGTATATTCTGACGTTTATCCGTTTAACGTCTTTTGTGGTTATTTCAAAAGTTATGCCGTCAATTTCCTTTGTCATATGACTCACTCGCTTTGTTTTTTAGACTGGCGGAAGGGAACAGACGCCATTCTTCTTCCTATGGTAAAACATTTTACCATAAATAATAAATTAGTTCAATCATAATAAAATTTATATTGAAAAATGCCGAACAAAAATGTTATAATCTTTCAAAAGGAGGCGAACAAAATGAAAAAAATAATTGTTGCCGGTGCCGGACACGGCGGGCTTGCGGCGGCCGCTCTGCTTTCAAAAGATGGCTATGACGTAACGGTATTTGAAAAAAATGCGCGTGACGGTCTCGGCTATGACTGGACGGATATTTTTGCACCCGGAGCCCTTGGAATTGCTTCTGTGCCCATGCCGGAGAAGGATAAGTTTTCTTATAAGGATAATATGACATTTTACAGCCCAAACTGTAAAAAGGGTCTTGTTCAGAATGTTCCGGAGGATCAGCTTGAAATCAAAATGGAGCGCAAAGACATCTATGATCTTCTTGTTTCCAATGCCGAGAAGGCAGGCGTTAAATTTGTTTTTGAGTGCGAGGTTAAAAGGCCTCTGCTTTTGGGTAACCGCATTGTCGGAATTGAAACGGAAAACGGAAGCTTTTACGCCGACCTTGTTATTGATGCCTGTGGTATTGATTCTCCGTTGAGAATGAATCTGCCGCAGTATATCCCTATTGAAAAGGAAAGCGGTGCTTTTTCGCGCTTTTATGTTTACAGAGCGTTTTATAACAAAGCTTGTGATGAGCCGGCAAAAGACGTTTATAAAGTATATATGCTTCCGCAGGGCAAGCTCGGAATCGGCTGGGTTGCAAGTGAGGAAGAATTTACGGATGTTTTGATTGGCCGCTTTGAGCCGCTTACGGACGAGGAAATTGAAAGCAGCCTTGAGACTATGAAAAAAGAAAATCCGCGCCTTGGCGATAAAATTGTCCGCGGCGGTCAGCGCGTCTGTATTCCGGTCAGACAGCCTCTCGGTGTTCTTGTTGCGGATGGATACGCCGCAATCGGAGACAGCGCTTTTATGACCGTTCCGATCATAGGCTCGGGTATTGCAAATTCCCTTAAGGCCGCAAAAATCCTTGCCGATGACGTTAAAGCCGACAAGGACGGCGCTTTCAGTATGGAGAGCCTCTGGAAATATCAGACTGAGTTTTATAAAAAGCTTGGTTCGGGTCTTGCCGGTCTTGCGTGCGTAAAGCTTCTTTTAACAAAGCTTAAGGGAGACGAGCTTGACTATATGTTTGAAACCGGTGTTCTCACCGCGGATGATTTGACAATCGGAGCAGATTCAACGAGCCTTCTTGCAATGCTTTCGGGAATATCACTTCCGGATATTGCAAACAAGGTTAAAAATGTTGTCAAAGACAAGGTTCTTTTGAAAAAGATTCTTGAAACCGGAAAGCGCATGGCGGCCGTTTCGGCTGTTATTGCCGCAATGCCGAAAAAGCCGACCGCTTCTTCTGTTGCACGCTGGGCAAGACGGTATAATAATTGCTTCAAAATTAAGTAAAATAAGGAGGTATATTTATGGTTTGTTCAACAACTTCAACTCTTGACAACGCTGAAATTGTCGAATACAAAGGAATTGTTTTCGGTGAGGTTGTTTCCGGTGTTGATTTTATCAAGGACTTCGGAGCTTCAATCAGAAACATTATCGGCGGAAGGTCTCAGGGCTATGAAGAGGAACTTATTTCGGCGCGCAACGACGCTCTTGCGGAAATGGAACAGCGTGCAGCCGCGCTTGGCGCAAACGCCATTGTCGGAGTCGATGTTGATTATGAAGTCCTCGGCCAGGGCAATATGCTGATGGTTTCGGCCTCGGGCACTGCGGTTATTGCAAGGGGAAAATAATTGAATTGAAAATTTTGAATGGGGCGTTCCGGTGGGGCGCCCCTTTCGCTTTTTCTTGACATTTTTCCATGTGTGTGATATAAGTTATAGGTAAAATCTATCACGCAATGCGCATCTATAGCAAACATAAGGAGGGCTCGCTTTGACAATTCAGCAGCTTCATTACGCAATCACAATTTCCGAGGCCGGTTCACTCAACAAGGCCGCTGAAGTTCTCTATATCTCTCAGCCGTCACTTTCAAGCTCGATGCAGGAACTTGAAAAGGAACTTGGAATAACAATTTTTTACCGCAGCGGAAGGGGAGTCTCCCTGACTCAGGACGGAGCGGAGTTTTTGCTTTATGCAAGGCAGGTATATAATCAATATGAGGTGCTGATGGAAAAGTACTGCGGAGCGCAGAATGTTAAAAAGAAGTTCGGTGTTTCAACCCAGCATTACTCCTTTGCTGTTAAAGCCTTTGTTGAGCTTGTCAAAAGCTTTGACCTGACTCGCTATGAATTTGCAATCCGGGAAACAAAAACGCGCGACGTAATTTCGGATGTCAGCAATATGCGTTCAGAAATCGGGATATTATATCTCAGTGATTTTAATCGCGCCGCCGTGAGCAAACTGCTGCGCAGCAATAATCTTGAATTTCATCATATCATAAAATGCCGTGCTTATGTCTATCTCTGGTCCGGTCATCCGCTTGCAAAGCAGAAGTCAATAAGCTTTGAACAGCTTAAGGATTATCCCTGTCTTTCCTTTGAACAAGGGGATTCAAGCTCGTTTTATTTTGCTGAGGAAATACTTAGCACCAGTGAATATACTCGCATTATCAAAGCAAACGACCGTGCAACAATGCTTAATCTGATGATAGGTCTCAACGGCTATACCCTCTGCTCGGGAATTATTTGCGAGGAACTGAACGGCAGCGATTATCTTGCCGTTCCCTTTGAAGCTGATTCCGTTGACGAAAACAGTGATATGGAAATTGGATACATAACCAAAAAGAACACGGTGCTTAGCAATATTGGAAATAGATATATTGAAGAAATCCAGACTTACCTGCGTGAAAAAGCGAAAAACCTTTGAATATCTCCTTAACTTCATTATGGGCTATAGGCTGTATCTATAACCTACTATATCCATATGGTATTGGACAAAACAAAAAAGCCGGTATATAATGTGCTTGTTCAATCAAAGGAGGTTAAACGCAATGACACATAAACAGAACCAGCGAATGTGCAGCTGAAGTTTTTCCGGTATTTAAGCACATATATTAAATTTGCACATTATTTTGAAAGGTATGATATAAAATGAAAAAAGTTATTGCAATCGTTCTTGCGGCTGTTCTTGTTCTTGCAACATTTGCCGCCTGCTCGTCAAAAGATGATTCATCCGCTTCTGATTCCGGCAAAAAGTCTCAAATTACAATCGCTGTTCCGAATGATACCACAAACGAAGCGCGTGCACTCCTTCTCCTCCAGGATAAGGGCTACATAAAGCTTAAAGACGGCGCCGGAATTCAGGCCACTGTCAAGGATATCGCCGAAAATCCTTATTCAATTAAGTTTGAAGAAGTTGAGGCTGCTCAGATTCCGAACATTCTTCAGGACGTTGATTACGCCGTTATCAATTCAAACTATGCAATTTCAGCAGGTCTTAACCCTGTTAAAGATTCACTTGCAATCGAAGGCTCGTCCTCCGCATACGGCAACATTCTTGCCGTTAAAAAGGGCAACGAAAACAGCGATAAAATCAAGGCTCTGAAGGCTGCGCTCGAAAGCAAAAAGGTTGCAGATTTCATTACTGAGAAGTATGCCGGCGCAGTTGTTTCAACTGTTGAAAACCCGGGTGACGGTTTTGATTCATCCGTTGATTACAGCAAGCTTGCCGGAGAAACAATCTCCGTTGCCGCTTCACCAACACCGCACGCAGAAATTCTTGCCGTTGCAAAGGAAATTCTTGCCGAAAAGGATATCACTCTTGACATCAAAGAATTCACCGATTATGTTCAGCCGAACAAGGTTGTTGACAGCGGCGAGGTTGATGCAAACTACTTCCAGCATCTTCCTTATCTTGAGGACTTTAACAAAGAAAACGGAACAAATGTTGTTTCCGTGGGTGCTATCCATGTTGAGCCGATGGGCTTCTACGGCGGAAAGCAGACCACTCTTGACGCTCTCAAAAAATAATCAGGCTTATTATTAAGATTCAGAAATAGCGTTGTCTGCTTTTGCAGCCGACGTTATTTCTTGTATCAGACCGTATGGGAGACAGTATATGATTGAAATTCAAAACCTCAGCAAAACCTTTTTAACCTCAGATGGAAAAGTTGAAGCACTTAAAAATATATCCCTCAAAATTAATGATGGCGACATCTATGGCATTATCGGAATGAGCGGCGCAGGAAAAAGCACCCTCGTCCGCTGCATCAATATGCTTGAAAGGCCGACCGAGGGAAAAGTTATTATTGACGGGCGCGACATGGGTTCGCTTTCGCAGTCGGAGCTGCGCAAAGAGCGCAGAAATATTACAATGATTTTTCAAGGCTTTAATCTGCTCATGCAGAAAAACTGCCTCAAAAACGTCTGCTTTCCGCTTGAGCTTGCCGGAGTTAAAAAATCCGAGGCCGTGAAAAGGGCAAAAGAGCTGCTTGAAATTGTCGGTTTGGGAGACAAGCTTAAAGCCTATCCGGCTCAGCTTTCCGGCGGCCAACAGCAGCGTGTTGCAATAGCTCGAGCACTGACAACACACCCGAAAATTCTTCTTTGCGATGAAGCAACAAGTGCGCTTGACCCGCAGACAACACAGTCGATTCTTTCCCTTATCCGTGATATTCATGATAGGCTTGGGATCACCGTTATTGTCATAACTCACCAGATGAGCGTTGTTGAACAGATTTGCTCTCATGTTGCAATCCTTGACAACGGCGAGGTTGTTGAGGACGGCCTTGTCAGTGAGGTCTTTTCCGCGCCGAAATCAAGAGCGGCAAAGCATCTTGTTTTCCCTGAAGGATATGAGCAGGGAACGCAGATTAGCGGAGACAATGTTATCCGCGTTGTTTTCAACGGTGCAAAGGCAACGAACACTCCGCTCATTGCACAGATGGCGATTGACGAAGGTATCACAGCCAGCATTCTTTCCGCTTCAACAAAGGGAATCGGTGATAAGGCATACGGTAACATTATTCTCGGAATACCCGGCGGAAAAGCCGAACTTGAAAGAGCCATGAAATATCTTAAAGCAATGCCCGATATATTTGTTGAGGAGGTGAAGAACGATGAGTGAATTTTTTCAGTCTGAAACTTTTCTTAAAGCGATGGAAGTTTTAAAAGAGGATTTTCCGCTTGCAATCTGGGAAACGGTTTATGTTACCGTTCTTTCAACCTTTTTTGCAATAGTTCTCGGCCTGCCGCTCGGAATCCTGATTGTTGCCGGTGAGGACGGAAAAATCTTGAAAATTCCAAAGCTGATTCTTAAAGTTATTGACGTTGTCATTAACCTTTTGCGCTCCGTTCCGTTCCTCATTCTTATGATTATGGTTTTTCCGCTCACAAGGCTTATTGTCGGAACGGCGGTTGGAACCGTGGCTTCAATCGTTCCGCTTGTTATTGCCGCATTTCCGTTTGTTGCAAGGCTTGTTGAAAGCAGTCTGCGTGAAATTAATCCGTCAATTATTGAGGCGGCTCAGAGCATGGGCGCTTCTCCGTTTCAGATTATCACAAAGGTTCTTCTTCCGGAAAGCGTTCCTTCGCTCATTTCCAACGCCACGATTGCAATCACAACAATTCTCGGATATACCGCAATGAGCGGTGTTATCGGAGGCGGCGGACTCGGAAAAATTGCAATCAACTATGGCTACCACAGATATCAGTATCTTATTATGACCCTTGCGGTTGTGTTCCTTATAATTCTTGTTCAGATTTTCCAGAGCGTTGGAACACGCCTCGCAACAAGGTGCGATAAGAGGCTGAAAAACAGAAAGTGATTCAGCATTATAATATAAAGGAGAGATTTTAATGAGTTTTTTGCCAATGACAGATTATGAAACCGCAAGCGAAGCAGTGAGAAAAGAATATGATGATCAGATTGCAAAGCACGGAAGAATAACAAACATGAAGCGGACTCTTTTGCTTAGCATTCCGGCCTTCAAAGCGTATATGGAATGGTATACGCTTTATGATTTGCTTGTTCCCGTTGTCGGCGAGCGTGCAATGTCGCTTTATTCTTATGCAATTTCAAGCGGCAACGATTGCCTCATCTGCTCAACTTTCTTCAGAAAGATTCTGATTGACTCCGGTGATGACCCGGACAACCCGAAGATCACCGATGTTGAGGAGCTTCTTATGGATTTCGGCTCGGCAATCTGTGTCAATCCGCATGATATTCCCGATGAGCTTTATGACAGACTGAAAGAAAAATTCACCGATGAGCAAATTGTTTTGCTTATCGCCTTTGCCGGAATCATGTATGCCACAAACCTTTTCAACACCGTTGCAAAGGTTCCGCTGGATGAAATTCTCTATAAATACCGCAAGAATAAAGATGAATAAGAGGTGCTGAAAAATGAAAGATTTTGAAAACAAAGTTGCTTTTATAACCGGCGCGGCCCACGGACAGGGACGCGCAACGGCTCTTGCCCTTGCAAAGGAGGGCGCTGACATTGTTGCTTTTGATGTTGCAAAAAAGATTGAGTATCCAAATTATAATTTCGGAACGAACGATGAGCTTGAAACGCTGAAAAAAGAGATTGAAGCTCTTGGACGCAAGGCAGTTATCGCTGTCGGTGATGTTCGTGATGACGCTGCTGTTACCGCAGCCGTTGAAAAGGCGATAGCTGAACTTGGAAAAATTGACATTCTTTTCAACAACGCCGGAATTTGCGCTTATGCAACAGTTGATGAAATGACTGATGACGAATGGAACGCAATGATTGACATCAATCTTAAAGGACCGTTCAATGTTACGCGCAGAGTTGTTCCGCATATGAAGAAAGCAAAAAGCGGTGTAATTATCAACAATTCCTCCGTTATGGGACTGCGCGGCGGAAACAGGCTTTCCCATTACACAGCCTCAAAATGGGGCCTCACCGGCCTGACAAAGGCTTGGGCGATTGAGCTTGCACCGTTCAACATCCGCGTTGTCAGCATTCATCCGACCGGCGTCAACACGCCGATGAATGACGGACTTGCCGCAATGGAAGGCATGACACCGATTGAAATTGCCGAGCGTTCGGCCGGAAACCTCCTCCCCGTTCCGTGGATTGAGCCTCAGGATGTTGCTGAGCTTGTTTTGTTCCTTGCTTCAGACAAGGCGCGGTATGCAACCGGCTCACAGTTTGTTATTGACGCCGGACTTCTCAGCGTATGATCATGAAAACCGACTTAAACAATCAATAGTGTTACGCCCGAACCAAAGGAGAAAAACCGATGCACATTCCGCTCATGGAAACACAAAAGGTTACGATTGAGCCTTTTGAAAAGGCGCTTGAGGAATCAAAAATTCAAAATCATATTGAATATGATGTCCGTGACTGGCTCTATGTTCCGAATCGTTATGAAGAATACCGTTATATTCTTGGAACAACGGGAAAAAGGCCGCTCATCTGCATCGGTATAAATCCCTCAACCGCCGCTCCAAATAACCTCGACAACACGCTGAAATCCGTTGAGCGCATTGCAAAGGGCAACGGATTTGATTCGTTTATAATGTTCAATGTCTATGCGCAGCGTGCAACCCGTCCACAGGATATGGACAAACAACTCAATGATGCGCTTCACCGCGAAAACATGAAGGCGTTTGATTATGTTCTCTCACTTTATGAGGGTGAGCATCCGGCGGTTTGGGCGGCGTGGGGCAACATTGTTGAAATGCGCCTGTATCTTAAAACATGTCTGCGCGACATGGTGAATATTGGAAAAAGCCGTGGTGCCATTTGGTATTCTTCGGGTGCAATCAGCAAGAAGGGTCATCCGCATCACCCTCTATATCTGCGCAAGGACAGCAGACTTGATGTTTTTGATATGGAAAAATATCTGAATATTCTTTAATTTTGTAATAAAATATCCCTTTCACAAATAAGAATTACTAAGTAACCACTGATTAATTGATAGTCACAAGTTTTGGCGGCGTATTTTTCGTCAATATTTGTACTCTCACTTAATCGGTGGTTGCCTAACGCTTCTTATTTGCGGAGGGATATTTTTGAACGAGCTTGTTGAAAAAAGGGCGCAGACCCTTGCGGAATATATTGTTGAAACCGGGGCAACCGTCAGAGCGGCCGCAAAGCGCTTCGATGTGAGCAAATCAACGGTACATACCGATGTTTCATTGCGGCTTAAAGAGATTGACCATGACCTCTATGAACGTGTGCGCGTTGTTCTTGATGAAAACAAGGCTGAACGGCATATCCGCGGCGGAAACGCAACAAAGGAAAAATACAGGAAAAAGCGCTGCAGCCAAATGGTTGACACAACGCCTAAAAATGACTATAATATTAAGGCAGTATCCGATTAACCGATGATTAAATAAAGCTTTTGCTACCATCAGTGTTTTCACTTTCATAATCGGAGTTACAAAAAGGGCACGGAAATCCTTCTTTGATTTTCCGCGTCTGAACGCAAAGGAAAAGAAGGCAATTACAATGGGAAAAACCGAAATGGGCTGCGATTGCACCCATATTGATGAAGAACTTGTTCTGAAAACAAAAAAGAATATGCCGGATGACGAGCTGATTTTTGACCTTGCAGAGTTTTTTAAGGTCTTTGCCGATTCAACGCGAATGAAAATTCTTTGGGCGTTGCATGAAAACGAGCTTTGCGTCTGTGATATTGCCGTTGTTTTGAATATGACAAAATCAGCCGTTTCGCATCAGCTTAAATATTTGCGCTCGGCCAATCTTGTCAAAAACCGCAAGGACGGAAAAATTGTTTATTATTCACTTTCCGATGACCATGTTAAAGAAATCTTTGAAATGGCCGTTGAACATCTTGAAGAACTGTAAGTTTTGTGTTGTTTTTTTGCAAACAGCCCTCATGCGGGGCTGTTTACTTGTTTTTTCATGGAATCTGTGATACAATAAAATGAAAGTCACAAAGGAGGAAGCCGATGGAAGCAAAAGATGGTATAACCGTCTCAAAAATGACAAAAAGCGATGTTCTCTCTGTTGCTGCTCTTGAAAAAGAGTGCTTCAGCTCTCCCTGGAGCGAAAAATCGCTTCTTGAAAGCCTTGAAAACATCGGCTCGGTTTTTCTTTGCGCAAAAGCCGGAGGAAAAATTGTCGGCTATATCGGCGCTTCGGTTGTGCTTGACGAGGCCTATGTTTCCGACCTTGCCGTTTCAAAGCCTGCAAGGAGAAGGGGCATTGGTTCGGCTCTGCTTTTGGAATGCGAAAATCTCTGCTGCGGAATGGACTGCTCATTTCTGAGCCTTGAGGTGCGGAAAAGCAATTCTGCCGCCATTTCGCTTTATCTCAAAGCGGGTTTTTCAGCTGTTGGAGAAAGGAAAAACTTCTATTCCTCTCCGCGTGAGAACGCTGTGATTATGACAAAATTTTTTAAGTAAGCAATTAAGGGTTGATAGTATTATGAAAATTCTCGCAATCGAATCTTCGTGTGACGAGACGGCGGCAGCAGTTGTTGAAAACGGAAGATGCGTTCTTTCCTCCGTTATTGCGTCACAGGTTGAGGAACATAAAATTTACGGCGGCGTTGTTCCGGAAATTGCATCACGCCGCCATGCGGAAGCAATTTCCGGCGTTGTTTCAAAAGCACTTGAGGACGCAAAACTCAGCCTTGATGATATTGAAGCTATTGCCGTAACTTATGCGCCGGGACTTATCGGTGCGCTGCTTGTCGGCGTGAATTATGCCAAAAGCCTTGCCTATTCAAGAGGACTTGACCTTGTTGCCGTTCATCACCTCAGGTCGCATATTGCCGCAAACTATATTACTCACCCTGAACTTAAGCCGCCTTTTTTCTGTCTTGTTGTCAGCGGTGGTCACAGCCATATGGTCATAGTTAAAGATTATACCGAGTTTGAAGTCGTTGGAAAAACGCGTGATGATGCTGCCGGTGAAGCGCTTGATAAAGCTGCACGCTCAATGGGTCTGCCTTATCCGGGCGGATTAAATCTTGACCGTGTATGTAAAAGCGGAGATGAAAACGCCTATAAATTTCCACGTCCTAAGGTTCATGACAATGAGCTTGACTTCAGCTTTTCCGGCCTTAAAACTGCTGTTATCAATACCATTCACAACGCAAAGCAAAAAGGGGAGGAAATAAGCGTTCCCGACCTTGGTGCATCTTTCCAAAAAGCCGTTGTTTCTTTCCTTTGCGATAATACCGAAAAAGCAGCAAAAAGATATGGTATGAAAAAGATTGTGCTCGCCGGCGGAGTGTCGGCTAACAGTGTTTTGCGCAAGCGCATGGAAGAACTCTGCAAAAAGAACGGCTGGACTCTTTATCTCCCGGATTTGCCCCTCTGCGGCGATAATGCCGCAATGGTCGGTGCTCAGGCGTATTATGAATATCTTGCCGGAAACCGTGCGCCCCTTTCGCTCAACGCATACGCCACAAAGCCTATTGAAAAAAACGAATTCCTAACACCAAACTAATAACTCACAGGAGGCAGTTGCATATGAAAAAAACGTATTCATTAAAGAAAACCGTTATCTATGTATCGCTGATTGCGGCGCTTTGTGCTCTTTTTTCGGTTCTTACCTTTGCGGCCGGTGTTTCAGCGCCGAAGGTTAACGGAATCAAAATTACCGCAAAAACAACCACGTCAGTAACACTTGAATGGACAGTTAAGGGAAAAGCATCCGGATATCGCATCTATCGCTATAATCCTGAAACAAAAAAGTATAAACAACTGAAAAAACAAAAAGGAAGAAAATATACCGTGAAGTCTCTCACTCCGGGCGATTACTATGTCTTTGCTGTAAGGCCATATGTTACGAGCGGAAAAAAGACCGTGAACGGCGGCTATAAAAAGAAAACCGCTTATACTCCACTTGGACAGATTACAAAGATAACTCAGAAAACAACTGAGCCAACATCTCACAGACTTTCATGGACGAAGGTACGCGGCGCCGACTATTATGAAATTTGGTATTATAAAAATAGCGAAGGAAGATTTGTTCGCCTCAGCGGAGGAAGTTTGAATAATTCCTGCAACATGACAAAGCTCAATCCGGCGAGTGTTTATAAATACAAAATCCGCGCGGTGAGTGTGGCTTCCAATGGGAAATTTATTTACTCAAAGCTTTCAAATTCCTTCACCGCGATAACATCTGTTCCTGAAGTTCAGGGGTTCAAAGCCGTCAGTGTTTCAACAAGTGGTTATAAGCTTACATGGACTGCCATACCTAATGTTCAGGCGTATTATCTTTATCGCTTTGACAGTAATACAGGCGAGTACGACCTGATAACCGCCTGCAACAAACCGGAATATGCAGTGAACGGAAAGGAAAGCGCACAGCAGGACAGCTATTGCGTCAAAGCTTATGCCGTGGTTAACGGAAAAAAGATGTATGGTGATATGTCGGACGCTTTTGATGTTTCAACAAAGCCGGAAAGCATTGGCCTTTATAAGGGAGAGAGCGATCTTCCGAGCAACAAAAAGGTTGTTCTTGAGTGGGATGAATGTGAAAAAGCTGACGGATATTTTATCTATATGTCAAAAGATCCAGACGATGGCTTTACTTTAAAAAAGGAGATTACAGATTCGCAAACGCTGAACACTGTTATTGATAGACTTGAAAATAGGACACCGTATTATTTCAGAATAAAAAGTTATGTTATTGTAAATGACGGATATATTCTTTCTGACAGTTCAAACACCATTAGAACATTTGCGTGATTAAAAAAGAAGGAGTTTTACCGTTTTCGGCAAAGCTCCTGCGCGGCTGTTTATTTTGATGGAAGTGCTGTTTTCATTACTGTTGTGCTGCGGACAAACCGTTAACAGTAAAAAAAGAAACGCTTCGACTTCTGTTAAGAAACCGGAGCGTTTCACCTGGTGATCCATCGGGGATTCGAACCCCGGACACCTTGATTAAAAGTCAAGTGCTCTGCCAACTGAGCTAATGAATCAAACAGCTTGTCTATAATAGCCGATTTGTCATGAATTGTCAAGCCTTTTTTCAAAATTTTTCAATTTTTTTGCGCTGCGTTGCCGCTTGCTTTGAATTGGCACTGCAAAGCTCAACCTAACGGAGGATAACGATGATTATATCGAATTTAAAATACGTTGACAGAAACTTTTCTGTTGTGAGTGGAAGTATTGAAACGAAAAACGGAAAAATCACTTCTCTCCGCTGCGCAAAAGACGGAACGGATATGAACGGACTTCTTGCACTGCCCGGTTTTGTTGATATCCATACTCATGGCGGAGACGGTGTCGATTGGTGTGACAAAGACGAAAATAAACTTCAAAAGCTTTCAATGTATTATGCAAAAAGGGGTGTGACTTCCGTTTGTCCAACAACTATGACCTTGCCGGAAAGTGAATTGAGTGCAATTTTTGAAGCCGTTGAAAGGCTCAAAGGCAGCGAAAGCGGCGCCTATATTCACGGAATCAACATGGAGGGGCCGTATATTTCATATGATAAGCGCGGTGCGCAAAATCCGGATCATATCAGACCGGCCGATGTGAGTGAGTTTGAACGCCTTAATGCCGTTTCAAAAATTCTTCTTGTTGACCTTGCGCCGGAGACCGAGGGTGCACTTTCCTTTGCTCATGAAGTTTGCAAAAATGCCATTTGCAGTGTTGCACACACGAACGCAACCTTTGAGCAGGCGGAAAAAGGTTTTGAAAACGGCTTTACTCACGCAACCCACCTTTTTAACGCTATGACGGCTCTTGAAAGCAGAAAGCCCGGGGTGGTTGGAGCTGTTTTTGCGTCTGACCGCGTGACTGCCGAACTAATCTGTGACGGCTTCCATCTTGCTCCGGAAACGGTTAAACTTGCCTTTAAAATCCTCGGGGCTCACCGCACGGTTGCAATAAGTGACTCGCTCAGCAGCGCGGGCTGTGCGGATGGTAAATACATGCTCGGCGGCCAGAAGGTTATTGTTAAGAATGCGCGTGCCCACCTTGAGGATGGAACCATTGCCGGAAGCACAACTAACCTTTTTGAAGAATTCAGGAACCTTCTTTCCTTTTCAATTCCGTTTAAAGATGCGCTTGCCGCCTGCACAATCAACCCGGCGAGGGTAATCGGCGCCGATGAAATCTGCGGAAGTCTTGAAGAGGGGAAAAGCGCCGATATTATTTTTGTTGACGGCTCAATGAATTTAAAGCATGTGATGATAAAGGGAAAAATGATTTTCTGAGTTGAATTTTCTCCTGAAATATGCTATTATATATAACAATTCGACTAAATTATGGCAAAATTTTTTGTTTTGCCGGTATACGAAAGGAAAAACGCGGACGGCTTGCGTTTTGCTGCTTCTGCGTTGACGGTGTGTTTAATGAAATATGTTGTTGTTCTTTATGACGGGATGGCGGATTATCCCGTTCCGGCTCTCGGCGGAAAAACGCCGATGATGTGCGCAAAAAAGCCGCTTTTTGATTCTCTTTCAAAGCGTTCGGTCGTTGGCCTTGTCAAAACCGTTGACGATTCTCTCAAGCCAGGAAGCGATGTTGCAAACATGAGCGTTATGGGCTTTGATCCGCTTGAGTATTACACCGGACGTTCACCGCTTGAGGCGGTCAGCATAGGTGTTGATCTCCGCGATGACGATGTTACGCTGCGCTGCAACCTTGTTACTCTTTCAGAGGACGAGCCTTATGAAAACAAAACAATGGTTGATTATTCGGCCGGAGATATTTCAACCGCTGAGGCTCATGAAATCATGAAAAGTGTTCAGGAACATTTCGGAAATGAAGTGTTTACATATTATCCGGGCGTGAGTTATCGCCACTGCCTTGTTGTTCACGGCGGAACGACCGACCTCGGTTCAATGACACCTCCGCATGACATCAGCAAAAAAGTTGTCGGCCCGTATCTTTCCGATAGCGCGAACGCTGAAAAACTCATTGCCATGATGAAGGAAAGCTACAGCTTTTTAAAGGATCACCCGGTCAACAAAAAGCGCGTTGCAGAAGGCAAACGACCGGCGAACTCAATTTGGCTTTGGGGTGAGGGTAAGAAGCCGATTCTTCCCTCTTTTGAAAGCCTTTTTGGACTCAAGGGCGCTGTGATTTCTGCCGTTGACCTGCTCAAAGGCATTGCCATCAGCGCAAAAATGGATGCTCCCTCTGTTAAGGGCGCAACAGGATATATTGACACAAACTTTGAAGGCAAGGCTGAGGCCGCAATGGAAGAGCTCAAAAACGGAAAAGACTTTGTCTATATTCATTTTGAAGCTCCTGACGAATGCGGCCATAGGAATGAACCGGAGAACAAAGTTCGAGCGATTGAACTTATTGACGAGCGCGTTCTTCCGATTATTCTTAAAGAACTTGAAAAATATGACGATTACAAAATTATGATTCTTCCGGACCATCCGACGCCGATTGTTACCATGACACATGCGCGTGATCCCGTTCCGTTTATGATCTATCACAAGAAGCATGAAGTTGAAGGCGTTGAAACAATCAACGAGGAAACAGCCGCCGCAACAGGAGTTTTTGTTGACAGGGGCTGCAAGTTAATGAAAATGCTTATATCGGAGGACAACGAACAATGAGTAAAATTCTTATTATTGATGATGAAAGCGCCATTGCAAACCTTGTTTCCGATGCGCTTGAGGATGAAGGCTTTGAAACCGTGATATGCAGCGATGGAAATGAAGCTTATGATTACATTGAATCGCATTCTTCGGAAATTTCTCTCATCACTCTTGACATAATGATGCCCGGACTCAGCGGCCTTGAGCTTTGCCGGATGGTCAGAAGCAAGGTTGATTGTCCGATAATCTTTGTTTCGGCAAAGGGCAAGACTCTTGACACCGTTCTCGGTCTTGAAATGGGCGGTGATGATTACATCTCCAAGCCCTTTGTTGTTGAAGAGCTTGTTGCAAGGGTTAAGGCGCATTTGCGTCGAGAGGAACGCAACAGAGATATTTTAGAGGACGGTGTCATAAAAGTTGGAGATATTGAAATTCACACCGGATCTTTTGAGGTTTTCAAAAACTCAAAGCCGATTCAGTTTTCAACCCGAGAGTTCCAGTTGCTTCAGTATCTTATGGAGAACGCCGGAAAGGTCTTGACTCGCGAGCAGATTTTCAGCCACGTCTGGGATACCGAATTCGGTGATATCGGGACCGTTGCAGTTAACATCAAAAGCATCAGAGACAAGCTTGATCCGAACAACGAATATATTAAGACTGTTTGGGGCGTTGGATATAAATTTGTTAAAACCCACTGAGTTTTTGTAAGGACTTGTTTGAATGACGAAAGACAGAAAAGCTAATATCATTGTTATACTTTTGTTTCTGGGCGTTATTGTTGCTTTTGCCTATTCTTATAACACCTCGGTCACAACAGCTGTCACAAATTCGGCATATAACGACGAGGAAAGTCTTAAAAAGTATAACAACGAAATTGTTGAAAAGCTGGGACAGACAAAAAGCACCGATGAATGGTCTGCGATTGTTGAGCAGTACCGCGATATCGTTATCGTGATTGAGGACAGCGCAAACGAGGTTGTGACGCGCTCAAAGGACAGAAACTGGACTGCGCTTGACGTTAAGGTCAGAACCGCTTTTGAATATAAAAACAAGGCATATATGCTCATTTCTTCTGTCTATCTCCTCAGGGATTACACGGCGGACAGCAAGGAGCTTGTAAAATTTGTTTTTGTTGAGTTTTTAATTGGCCTTTCATCGCTGTTTTTGCTGATTTTCATAATCTATACAATGATGCTCAAGCCGTATCGCAAGTTTTATCAGCTCATTGAGGAGTATGAACGCGGAAAAACGCTTTCAAAGCATCATTTTCGAGGTTATATCGGCCATGTCTATGACCGCTTTGTCTCTCTGACGCGCAATCTTGAACATCAGCAGCAGAATCAGCAGCGCATCATTGCCTCAATCTCTCATGACATCAAAACACCGCTGACATCCATTCTCGGCTATGCCGAGCGCATCAAAAACGGCAATATCAGCGAGGAAAAAAAGCTTCGCTATCTCGATACTGTCTATGAAAAAGCGCTTGAAATTCAGGAGCTTGTTGATGAGTTTGACGAATATCTGAGCTATAACATGACAAAGCAGGTTCATACCGAAAAAATTGATACCGCAACTCTCAAAGAATCACTTGAGTATGAATATGGTACCGAACTTGAAATGTCAGGCATTTCATTCAAAATTGTCAATAATGCCGAAAAGGCAAGCATAATGATTGACCGAACAAAGATGCGCCGCGTTTTCGGCAATATTATCGGAAACAGTGTTAAGCATATGCTGACTGATGACAAAAGAATTGAGATAGACTTCAACTGCGACCGAGAAAATGTCTATATCAACATAAATGACAGCGGCGAAGGCGTTGAAGATGAAAAGCTTGAAATTATTTTTGAGCCTCTCTATACCTCAGACGAGGGCAGGCGCGTTGCTGGACTCGGACTTGCAATCTGCCGCGAAATTGTTGAGGCTCACGGCGGAAACATTTATGCCAAGCACTCTGCGCTCGGCGGTCTTGAGGTTTGCATTGAGCTTTCAAGAGTCAGGTAAGAGACCTATTTTAAACAAGGAGCGAACCTGATGGGAAAAAACAGGAAAAAAAACAATACCGTTCTTAATAAGAACGATGAAATTACACTTGAAATAACGGCCTTAACCTCGCAGGGAAGCGGGGTAGGCCGTTTTGAATCAATGGCGGTTTTCGTTGAAGGAACCGCCCAGGGCGACCTTATTCTTGCACATATTATTCTTGTCAAGCAGAACTATGCTGTGGGTAAAATTAAGAAGATTATCAAGCCCTCAAGGTACAGGATTCTCTGCGACTGCGCAGCGGCCGCTTCTTGCGGCGGATGCTCTTTCCGGCATATTGAATACGCTGCTGAGCTTGAGGAAAAAAGATTGCGCGTTCAGTCAGCCTTTGAACATATCGGAAAGCTTGACGTTTCGGTTAGTGAAATTCTGAGTTCAGGAAGTACCGACCGTTACCGCAACAAGGCTCAATATCCGATTGAACTTTCAAAAGAGGGGAAAACGCTCATTGGATTTTACGCCAAGAAGAGCCACAGAATTGTTGATTGCCGCGACTGCCTTTTGCAGCCGGAAGAATTTCAGGAGATATTGAAAGTTATTGAACACTGGGCTGCGCTTTGCGGAATCACTGTGTATGACGAGCAGAAAAAAAGAGGACTGTTGCGCCATATTTATTTGAGAAAAGGGTTCAGCACAGGTCAGATTATGGTCTGTCTTGTTGTAACTGACCGTCTTGTGAAGAACACCAACAGGCTTGTTGAAGCTTTGCTTAAAGAAAATGAGAACATTAAGAGCATTATTCTTAATATCAATCCGAAGGACACAAATGTTGTGCTTTCAGACGAATGCATAACGCTTTGGGGCAGCGACTATATTGAAGACGAGCTTTGTTCTTTGCGATTCAAAATTTCACCGCTTTCGTTTTTTCAAGTGAATCCGAAGGGCGCAGAAATTCTTTATAAAAAAGTTGCTGAGTATGCCGCTCTTACGGGTCGGGAAACGCTGCTGGATCTTTACTGCGGCACAGGTACAATAGGCCTTTCGATGGCGGAAAGCGCAGAAAGGGTTATAGGCGTTGAGATTATTCCTCAGGCGATTGAAAATGCAAAGGAAAACGCAAAGCTCAACAGGATTGAGAATGCCGAGTTTTTCTGCGATGATGCCTCAGGTGCCGCTAAGCGAATTAGCGAAAGCAACACAAAAATTGACGTAATTGTTCTTGACCCGCCGCGCAAGGGATGCAGCCGTGATGTAATTGATGCTGCCGTAAAAATGGAGCCGGAACGCATAGTTTATGTTTCCTGTGACCCGGCAACGCTTGCAAGGGACTGCGCAGCCTTTTCATCTCTTGGATACAAAACAAAATGTGCTACTGCTGTTGATATGTTTCCGAGAACTGCGCATGTGGAGACGGTAGTGCAGTTGGTTAGAAAAATTTCCAATACATAGAGCGAGAGAATTACAATAAGCCGAAATCCGAAAATACTAAGCAGCCGCAATGTATGAAAGATAAAGAAGAAGCTATTATTAATGCTTTAAGGCATTTCAAGATGATATAATTTTGGAGGCAATCACGATGTATAATAAAATCCTGTCAGAAATATCCCAAGAATACTACCAACAAAATTATCCAAATGACGGACAGAGATTTGTTGCTTAATATCTTCGCAAAATACATAACCTTGATACATACGAAACAAAAGATTGCATTACCGATGGGGGCAGGCGATAAGCAAATGGATGCTGTATATATAGATAATCAATCGTCAACTATTTACATAATTCAGGGCAAGTTTTATAGCGGTGATTCTGTAGATTCTACACCTTTACGAGAAGTACTTTCTTCTTGGACTCAAGTAAAGGATTTAATTCATCTGCAGGATGGAGCAAATCAAAAACTGCAAGTTAAAATTAATGAAATGGCAAATGCTATTGAAGATGATACGAAATTTATTTTGAGCTTATTACTACATCAGAACTTACAGAGTCGGCAAAAGCAGATCTCTCTGCTTTTCAAAGAGAACTCGCTGAGAGTGAAGTGCTGCAAGCCAATCTCAATGTAATTGATAATGATACTCTAAAATTTAAATATGACGAAGCATTAAATAAAAACAGACCATATATTAATCACGAGTTTGTGCTTGAAGACGGAAAATATATGGAACTTACTATCGGAGATACAAAAGCTGTTATAATGCCTATAAATCCCGCAAAAACAGGCGGAAATTACATTTTCAGCGGTGAAAAAGAATGAAACTTTCATGAGGTTTATTCACCCGGAAATTCTTTGATTGCCTTTTTACAACCTGAGTTTGAGAAATCCAAAGAGGAATATATCGTTCATTTGATAAGCAACGGAAAATTAAAAAAGCCGTTCCGGAGCACAGAAATCCGGAGCGGCAAAGAGATAGAATACTTGCGCCTGCTGCTATATAATAGTATACGGCTGACTTGGCAAACATCTTAAACCCCCATAGGAGGTGTATTTATGGCAAGACCTAAAGAAAATACAACAAGGATAAACGTGTTTTTTACGCCGGAAGTTTTGGACAAGCTAAAACTTGAAGCAAAAAAGAATGGATTATCAGTGAGCGGATATGTCCGAATGGTGGTTATTCAAAGGTTGAATGAGGAAAATATCAATTAAAGAAACTTCATAGTGTAGATAGCTTGGCGACCACGAACACTATGAAGTTAGTAACAAGACAAAGAGGAAATCTCTGTCCATGAATAATAGTATAATACAACGGCTCCTTTTTGTCAAGTGATCGGAAAAATCATTGAAAAAAATGTAAAGTCGTCAATAATAGGTAACACTATTACTCAAAAAAATATGATGTCATTAAAAATTGCTTTCGGAACCCGAGAAAAATTATCTTTAAGCAGGCGGTAGCCACCGCTGAAAGCGGCTTGAGAGGCTTTTAAAAATCTTGTGTAAACCTCCGAAATGGTAAGAAGTCTCTTTTCACTTGCTCTGTTTGCAATGAAAGCTATAGTGAAACAATTCCGGCTGTCGGTCATATTGATGCGGATAAAGATGGTTATTGTGACAGCTGCAAGGCAGATCTTGAGCCAAGCAGTCATTGCTCTCATACCTGCCATTCAAATAACAGTTTTTCAAAACTAATTTGGGCAATTATCAACTTGTTAAATCGCATTTTCAATTCCAACAAAAGCTGTTCTTGCGGAGCAAAACACTATTAATGTTCAGCAAATAATCCAAGCATTACTATATCGTTCTTGTGGAGATTTGCGGATTTTAGACATTTGATCATTAAATGCTTAAAGCGTGTACACTCGCAGGAATCTGATAAAATATATAGGGGTACACTACCGTTTCAACCTCAAACATTGACAAAAAATCTGATTTTTGGGGTTGACAATTCGCAAAAAATGTGATATATATTAACTGTAAGGGTTGTATTTCCCATTGCTACCCTTACACCCTTCACAAAAAAATGCAGACCCGGCGGATGATATCTCCGCCGGGCTTGCATTTATAAGTTTTTCTTACCGGCAGGAATGCGGCCATAAGCAAAAGGTCAGTAGAGATAAAATCACCGCAGGAAGTCGTCTGGCGTAACATTTTACATTTTAACTTCAAATATTTATAATAAATCTGATTTTTGGGGTTGACAATTCATGAAAAATGTGATATATATTAACTGTAAGGGTTGTACTTCCCATTGCTACCCTTACACCCTTCACAAAAAATGCAGACCCGGCGGATGATATCTCCGCCGGGTCTGCATTTATAAGCTTTTTATATGGTAGGAATGCAGTTATACACAGAAAAGGTGGGGAGTGTAATAAAATCACCGCATGAAGTCATCTGCGCGTAACATTTTACATTTTAACTTCAAATATTTATAAAAACCTGATTTTTAGGGTTGACAATTCATGAAAAATGTGATATATATTAACTGTAAGGGTTGTACTTCCCATTGCCACCCTTACACCCTTCACAAAAAAACGCAGACCCAACGGATGATATCATCCGCCGGGTCTGCGTTTTTTATAAAAGGCGCATAAGTTGTAAAATGAATTTCTAAGTATACATCATTTTTTGATGCGTGCTTATACAAAGCCGAAAATGAGTCTTGATTATTGCGGTTTTGCATCGGAAAAGGACGCAAAATAATTGCAAAGGTCATCAATTTTTCTCTTTGCAAACTCAAGGAACATTCTTTTTGGACAGGCGTTTTCCGAGGTTGACCACCACCGTGCAAGACTGACTATCGCACCTGAGTAATAATATGCCATAAGCTGAAGATTGTACCCAAGCTTCTCGCTGAAGCTTGCCTTGGACTGAATCTGTTCAATAATAAATTCAGCAATAGCATCTGAAAGAGCATTAGTGAATGATGATGAGTAATGTTCGGAACTGACGCAGGATACAAATTCTTTGTTATCTTCAATGAACGAAATCACCTTTGCAACCATCTTCATGCAAGTTTCGTTCATTTGCTCAGCGGAAAACTCTTTGTCCGGTTTTTCAAAATCGAGTTCCGCAAGCTTCATTTTGAAGCAGCAGTTGAGAAAGTCGTGCTTGTCAACAAAATGCTTGTAAAATGTCGCTCTGTGAACATTGGCTTCGGTGCATATTTCAAGCACTGTCAAGTCATCAAAATTCTTGTGTGCAAGAAGTCTAATCAGTGCTTCGGTCAGTTGGTTGTAGGTTCTTCTGACGCGTATATCCGTTCTTTGGTTTTTTGTTTCCGTCATTGCTTTTCACCGTCCTCGTTAAGATTAGATTTAATATCGTCTCTGAGCTTTTGAATTCGCTCAAGCTGTTTCCGGATGCTCTTTTCTATTGAAAAGTTATTTCTGAAAAATCTGCTAGAGTATTTATTTTTATCTTTTTTGTCTCTGGTACCTTTTGAGAGCCTTAGCTCAAATTCATGAATAACATCCTGAAGCTGTTCAAAGACCTCGTCTTTCGTATCACTAAGCTTGTCTGCCGTGTTTTCAAGGGACTGCTGAAAGGAATTCTTTTTTGAGCCGAAAGTTGTTTTAACACTGTTAAATGTGTTTCCGATTGAGTTAAGAATGCTGCTGAGTTTAACTTGTAGCTTTCTGATATCGAGAGCTTTGCGGACAGAATTTGCAACGTCAATGAAGAAAACAACAAATATTCCAATGAGTATGAGACGCACGGTTTTAACATCAAGATTCATCATAACAGCGTCAACATGGGGATGGATGAGCTTGACGAACGATATTGCAACAATGCCCCAGTAAAGAGTGTGTTTGAGACAGATTCTTCCTTTAATGTTCAAAAATTCATAGGTATAATCCCACCATCGTGCGTGGAAAAGAACTTCCATGAGGACGCTTGTGATATATTCAACAATATCACAAAGAACCATTCCGAGCAGAAAAACAAGAAGAGGCCTGTCTTTAAAGGGGTTATATAAAAATACCGTCATAACAAGCGCGCCCGTTCCATAAATCGGGCACATCGGGCCGGTGAGAAAGCCGCTGTTTATAATTCTTTTTTCACCGATTGAACGGTATAGACTTTCAACAAACCAACCGGCAGCACTGTAAAAGAAAAACGACAGAATATACAAAGGAATTTTATTCATGGCTAATCCTTTCAATGTCTTTTAAAAATCGTTGCTTATATTTTTTGCTCAGCGAATACATAAGTTCACGCGTTGCGCAGTATTTATCTGCGAGGCTAACAATAAGACCCTCAGCATATTTCGGCGGAACAACCGTGAGCGGCCACATATGCCTTTTGATGCAGTTGAGTGTGATTGCATCGCTGCTTGAGTCAAGCTCCTTAGCGTTGAGCAACGCATAGTGCGGATGCTTATATCCGTGAAGTTTATGCCATCTTCCCGTTTTTCCATCGCGCCAATCATAGTAAAAAAGGTCGTGCATCGTTGCACCTCTTGCGGCGGAACGGTAGTTGAGACCAAGGCGTTTGCAGATAACATAAGTGAGAAATGCAACGCCGGTTATATGCTGGAGACGGTTGATGTCAAGATGCTGCTCGTATTTTGAAAGTGACTGAACTTCATCGGAAAAATATATATCGCCTACTACATCAAAAAAACCCTCGCTGTTGTTTTTTGTAAGTTTATATGTTTTGCAATAGTAATTATAAAGCTTTCCCAATTATAGCACCTGCCCATCCTCATAAAACTTTCTTTCGATAAATTTTGCAACCGAATTGTCTTTGTTGCTTCCGATTATTCCCGTTGCAATTCTTTTTAGCTCACTGCAAGCATTTTCAACAGCATAGCACTCATCAGCAACCTCAAAAAGTGGAATGTCATTAATATTATCGCCAAATGCAATGAGCCTGTCCGCCTTGAGCATTCTTTTGAGTTCAGCAGCACCTCGGCCTTTGTTTACACCGGCACGCATCGCTTCAAGAAAGTAGCTGTCAGTATAGTTATCGCCATAAAAATTGCAAGTAATATCTTTAAACTTTTGCATCTCGTTATATAGACTTTCAAGCGCTTCTTTTTTGTCAAGGGTAACAACATAAACAAAATTGCCACTGCCGAAAAAGTCAAAAGCAGAAACCTGTTCAAATGTCTTATTGAAGAATGCTTCTCGCTCAGTAACATATGAGCGTATGTTATCATTGTCAAGTGCTTTATATTTCACAGTCAGTCTATTGTCCCGTTCAAAATAAAGCAGGGGGTTCTTCCTGAATTTTGAAAAAAGAGAATCAATTTCAGCTCCCGTTTCAGGCGGAATGGCGTGAATTGAGAGGGTCTTTTTTTCGGTCGGGTCATAGATACAAACACCGTTCATCAGAACAAGCGGAACGCGCAGGTTAACTTTTTTGAAAAGGGGAATAACCGTTGCATACGTTCTGGCGGTTGCGATTGAAAACAGCAGACCCTTTTCCGTGAGGTTGTTTATGATAGCCGCAGATTCGGCAGAAACCTTGGCGTCCGGATCCAAAAAGGTCCCGTCAAGGTCGGTTATAAATAAAGTTCGCATTTTTAAGACGTTCCTTTGCTTTTTGTCTCCAAATATTATATCATGCGATGCGCAAAAAGACAACTGTCTATGAAATTTTTTTATCCAAAAATATGCATTAAATCCGGCAAAAAATATGTATAAACTATAAAATATGAAAAACCTATTGAAATATCGGAAAAACATAGTATAATATATAGCATATTATCCTGTGCAGTCGGCGTCCGTGGTGCGGCGTTTTGCCTCATTTTCGGGCGTTGGTTTCCGGCTGCATTTTGTTAAAGGGGACAAATAATGTTAGGTAAATTCGTCAGAGTACGTGTAACTTCCCCGATGCACTCTTATAATAAGCGGTTCGGCTTTAGGTATAAGCTGAACTATGGTATTGTTGAGGGCGGAAAAACTCAGAAGAATTCCGTCATCAGCGCTTACATTATGGGCATTAATCATCCGGTTAGGAATTTTGACGGAAGGGTTATTGCCATAGTCCGCCGCAATGGCGGAAAGGGTGTTGTCCTTGTTGTTGCACCTAAAAGCACACGCTATATTATTAACGATGTTCGCCGCGCGATTGATTTTGCGGAGGGGAGGAACGGCTTCACGCTTGAGTGTCTTTATGAAAGCTCCTGCGGCGCTGTTGTTTTCCGTAATGATAATAGCGGCAAAAAATTTCTGCTCATCCGCAACAAGCGCAGTGCGCACTGGGGCTTCCCGAAGGGTCACATTGAACCCGGAGAAAACCACGAGCAGACCGCCATCCGCGAGGTTCTTGAAGAAACCGGAATCAACATTAAAATTCTGCCGGGCTTTAAAAAGTGCTCCGAATATACAATTCAGGGCAGAATTGAAAAATCCGTTTCAATTTTTCTTGCTGAAACAGACGATGTTGAATATACAATTCAGGCTGAAGAAATTGAAGAATGCGGTTGGTTTTCTTATTCTGATGCAATAAAAACACTTAATTATGACAATGACAAGCGTATTCTTGAACAAGCCAGACAATATCTTCTTGCTGACTGTATCGGGGGCTGAACATGGCTGAATCAATAGCTCGTTTTTTTGTTGATAACCTTGACGGAAAGGTTTCTTCCGAAATTATAGCTTTTATTATTTCAATGCTGCCGATTCTTGAGCTGCGCGGTGGGCTCATTGCCGCAAAACTCATGGGTATTGAGTTTTTCCGTGCGTTTATAATTTGCTTCATTGGCAACCTTCTTCCCATTCCGTTCATTCTTTTGTTTATCAGAAAGATTTTTGGCTGGCTCAAAAGGTTTAAAAGAACAGAGAGAATTATTGAAAAACTTGAGGCGCGTTCAATCCGGAAAGCCGATAAGGTTAAAAAGTACCGCCTTTTTGGGTTGTTTCTCTTTGTTGCAATACCGCTTCCCGGAACAGGCGCATGGACGGGCGCTTTGGTTGCTGACCTTTTTGACATCAGAATCCGCCATTCATTCCCGACCATTGCTCTTGGCGTTCTCGCCGCCGGAATAATTATGTCAATTCTTACATATGCAATCCCGGGAGTATTTGGTTTTTAATTAAAATATTACATTGCAACAGCGCACCAAACACAGGCTCAAAATAATTAACCCGAGGAACCGAAATAAGGTTGCCCGGGTTTTCGCATATTACAGCGTGATGGTGCGTTCAATTTATTTTCAAACGATAACGTGAGAGAGCTGAGAAAATTCGCCATATATAACATAATTTATATGCTCATTATCTTTCAGTTAAACCCCTCCGAAAATTGTCACATACCGTATAAATTCCTCCGAATTTAGAAATTACAAGAGTTTTGACAAAACTTATTATATTTTGAAGCAAGACACCGGAAACTGTTTAGATTTAGGGACTGTTATGACATGATAGGATTATTTGAACTGTTATCCTGTTGCTGCAAAAAAATATTAACAAATACAGAATAATGATTTTTTGAATCTTTTTCTAACATATTCTCTGATTATCTCAAGTGTTCTTATTTTGTATGTGTTAATTCTTGAGCAGATTATGTATTACCAAAGTAAGGAAGGCTTTGATCGTGGAAAAATGCTGCCGTTTTGCGGTAAGATCTTTAAATTATTAATCACTGAAATGTTAGATATGAACACAACAAATCACTGCACTTTGTCCGCTGTAACAGACAAAGTGCAGTGATTCAATTTTTGGGTGTTATTTCATGTTTCTCTCGTAAGCTTCGATCATCTTTTTAACCATCTGACCGCCGACAGAACCGGCTTCACGAGAAGTGAGGTCGCCGTTGTAACCCTGCTTAAGGTTAACGCCTACTTCCGATGCAGCTTCCATCTTGAATCTGTCGAGAGCGTCACGTGCTTCAGGAACCATGCCCTTTGAGCTACCGCTTTTTGCCATTGCTGAACACTCCTTACTTATCAAATTTCTTGCGTTTGCTTTATTATTTTGCGAAGTGTCAAATGAAATATGATTGGTAATTAATGTTGAAATTTAATAATTATTTTTGTTTATGTTGCAATTTAAAATTATTTGTGATAATATATCAATTACAGTTGATGCATTATCATTTAAAAAAAGGAGCTAAAGAAAATGAAAGTAAAAACCGGACTCAAAAAGACATTGGCACTTTTGCTGACCGTGGTGCTTTTACTCACCACCGCACCGCTTACGGGCTTTGTTGGTCTTGACCTTTCCGGCGTTGCAAATTGGTTTTCAACCACGGCACAGGCGGCGGACGAATTTACAGAGGGTAATTTGACTTACACCGTTGAAAACGGCAAAGCAACAATTACCGATTGCGACACATCAATCGGTGGAGATTTTGTTATCCCGTCAACCCTTGGTGGTTATCCGGTGACTAGTATTGGAGCTTCTGCGTTTGAGGCTTGTTACGACTTGACAAGCATAACAATTCCGGACAGCGTAACAAGCATTGGGTTTGCTGCATTCAGAGGCTGCACCGGCTTGACGAGTATAACAATTCCGGATAGCGTAATAAGTGTCGGCGGTTCTGCTTTTTACGGTACAGCTTGGTACAACTCTCAACCGGACGGTGATGTCTATGCCGGAAAAGTCTATTATGAGTATAAAGGAAAAATGTCGGGAAACACAAGCATAGAAATTAAAGCAGGAACAAAAGGTATTGCAGATTATGCATTCTCCGGTTGCACCGGCTTGACAAGCGTAACA
>DJPI01000051.1 GCA_002438505.1 Ruminococcaceae bacterium UBA6416
CCCAGCTGAGCTATGCTCCCATGTTCGCCGTTGTTTGCCGTTATCAGCGACTCGTATAATATATAACATTCCGGCCGCTTTGTCAAGAGTTTTTTCATAATTTTTTGCTTGTTTTTGATTTTTTCTCCGCTTTTTATATCAACGCCGCCGAACGCAAATTCAGGTTTATTCTTGACACTTTTCCTTTGCTCCTTTATAATAGTATTCTGCAGTATTTATAAACGGAGTAATTTTTCATGACAACAAAATTTCTTGGGGACAAGCCTTTCTGGCGCGTCACTTTGCGGCTCGGCTTTCCCATTGCAATTCAGAATATGCTCACAAGCTCGTTCGCCATTGTTGATACCCTCATGGTCAGCCGCCTCGGTTCGGTGGCGCTCTCCTCGGTCGGAATGGCCGGCCAGTGGAGCTGGTTCATGAGCATAATCAGCTTTGGAATCTGTTCCGGAATGTCCGTCTTTGCCTCTCAGTATTGGGGAGTTGGGAACCACAAGGCAATGCGCCGCGTTCTCGGAATATCGCTTTTCTGCGTTGCTGTGCTTTCCGCCGTGTTCTTTTTTCCCGCGTTTCTTGCGCCCCAGCGCGTCATTTCAATTTTCAACAATGACGCGGATGTTGTTCTTTCCGGAAGCAGCTATATGAAAATTGCCTGCTTTTCCTATCCGGCGGTTGTTCTGAGCGTTATTCTTTCCGGCTTTTTGCGCAACATTGAAAAGGTTCGGATTCCGATGTATGTTTCAATGATAACAACGGTTCTCAACGCCGTTTTCAACTACGGACTGATTTTCGGAAAATTCGGGCTGCCGGAAATGGGCGTTGCCGGCGCCGCCGTTGCAACCTGCATCTCCTCCTGGTCGGGTCCGGTTCTGCTTGTTGTTATCTCCGCCTTTCAAAAGAACCAGATGGTGCGCTCGCCAAGGGACATTATCTCTTTCAGACCGCGGCATATTCTTGAATTTGCAAAGCGCGCGCTTCCCGTTGTTTTCAACGAGTCGCTCTGGTCGCTCGGAATTGTTGTTCTCAATGTCATCTATTCCAACATGGGTTATGAATACTACGCGGCCGTCACAATGGTCAAAACATTCTCCGACCTTTCGTTCGCTTTCTTTGTCGGCCTTTGCAATGCCTGCATAATCATGGTCGGAAAATCGGTAGGCTCGGGAAAAATCAAGCGCGCCGTTGAGGACGCACACAGGTTTTCCTTTGTTGTTCCGCTCATTGCCGTTTTTGTTGGCGCACTGATGGTCATTTTCCGCAGTCAGCTTGTTTCAATCTTTAACCTCGGAAACAATATCTCCGAGCTTTCAATTTCAACGGCACTGCTCATCACGCTTTTCGTTGGCTGCGAGCTTCCGGTGAAAATGATTTCATACGTTCAGGTTGTCGGAATTTTCCGCTCCGGCGGTGACACCTTTGCCGCAATGCTCTGCGATGTCGGCTCACTCTGGGTTCTTGCAATTCCGTCCGCTTTCCTTGCGGCAAGGGTCTTTTCTCTGCCGTTCATTGCGGTGTTCATCATTGCATATCTTGCGGAGGATATTCCGAAAAGCATTTTCTGCATCATCCGCCACCGCTCCCTCAAATGGCTCAAGCCCGTCACGGAGGAGGGTCTGCGCGGAAAGGAAGAATATTTCGGCTGAAATTTTTAAACATCACTTGAATTTTCAAAGGAGGAAATACAGTCATGAGTATCAAAAGAAAAGTCAAACGGCACGTTATGCGCGGTGTCTCAGCTGTTGTTAACGCTGTCACGGACTCCGTTGCTCAAACCAAAGCCGGCGCAGGCAGCGGAGAAAGCACGAGCGAGAAGCTGCGCTCGCTCTGCCGGAAAACGGGCACCGAAGGCATTGTTCTTCTCAAAAACGAGGGAAATGTTCTTCCCCTTTCAAAAGAGAGGGTTGTTTCCGTTTTCGGCCGCGTTCAAAAAAACTGGTTCTATGTCGGCTACGGCTCCGGCGGAGACGTCAACGCGCCGTATAAAATCAGCCTGCTTGACGGACTGAGGGCGAACGAAAACATCACCGTCAATGAAGAGCTCGCCTGTCTTTATGAAACCTGGTGCGCAAAAAATGTTCCCGATGAGGGCTTCTGGGGCAACTGGCCGATGTGCTATGAAGAAATGCCGATTTCCAAAAGGACCGTTCAAAAAGCCGCCGAAAAAAGCGACACCGCCATTGTTGCAATCGGCAGAGCGGCCGGAGAGGACCGGGAAAACACCCTCACCGAGGGCAGCTTCTACCTCACAAACGAGGAGCGCTCCCTTCTTTCAAAGGTCTGCTCCGCTTTCAGAAAAACCGTTGTTGTTCTTGACTGCGGAAGCATTATGGATATGTCATGGGTCAATGAATTTTCCGTTTCCGCCTTGCTCTATGTCTGGCAGGACGGAATGGAAAGCGGAAACTGCGTTGCAGACGTTCTTTCCGGTGATGTCACTCCGAGCGGAAAGCTTGCGGACACAATAGCCGAAAAATATTCCTGTTATCCGTCCGCAAAGTTCTTCGGCGGAAGAAAATTCAATAATTACACCGAGGACATCTTTGTCGGCTACAGATATTTTGAAACCTTCAAAAAAGACAAGGTGCTTTTCCCATTCGGCTTCGGTCTTTCATACACGCGCTTTGAAGCCAAGGTGACACGAGTCACGCATTCGGAAAAAATTTTTAACCTCTGGGCCGATATCACAAACATCGGAGAAAGAAGCGGAAAATATGTCGGCGAGCTTTATCTTTCCGCGCCCCAGGGTGTTCTCGGAAAGCCGTCAAGAGTTCTTGTTTCCTATGAAAAAACAAAAACCCTTGAGCCGGGAGAAACTCAAAAGCTGAAGCTCAGCTTTAATCTTGCCGATTTTGCGTCATATGACGACAGCGGAAGAACCGGTAACGAATTCTGCTATGTTCTTGAAAAAGGCGAATACAAGCTCTTTTTCGGCGCAGATGTCCGCTCGGCGGCTGAAATCAAAAGCTTTACACTTGGCCGCACTGTTGTCACCGAAAGGCTCAGCCAGGTTTCGGCTCCCGACCCGAGAAAACCGTTCGACCGGCTGAAAGCCGCGGCGGACGAGGGCGGAAAAATCAAAGCTGTTCTTGAGCGCGCACCGGCAATGAAAGCCTCGCTCAAAAACAGGATTCTTGAAAATCTTCCGCAGACGCTTGAGCTCACCGGAGACAAAGGTTATAAGCTTGAGGACGTTAAAAACGGAAAGGTCACTCTTGAAAGCTTCACCGCCCAGCTCTCGTTCGATGAACTTGAGGCAATCACACGCGGCGGCTACATCATGAACAATTCCCTCGGCGCAAAGGGTAATGCCGGCGTAATGGGCGGCGTTCTCCCCTCCCTCAGAGAAAAGGGCGTTCCCCCGGTCACAACAACGGACGGCCCGAGCGGAATCAGACTTGCCGCAACCTGCTCCCTGCTTCCGAACGGCGCGGCGCTCGCGTGCTCGTTCAACAAGGAGCTTGTCAAAGAGCTTTACTCGGAATTTGCAAAAGAGATGCTTGCCCGCGGCAGCGACATTATCCTTGCGCCCGGAATGAACATTCACCGCAATCCCCTTTGCGGCCGCAATTTTGAATACTTCTCTGAAGACCCGCTTCTTTCCGGTCTGACGGCGGCGGCGGTTGTTTCCGGCGTTCAGGAAAACGGACTTTCCGCCTGCCCAAAGCATTTTGCCTGCAACAATCAGGAAACGAACCGCACTCACAACGACTCACGCGTTTCCGAGCGTGCGCTGCGCGAGATATATCTCAAAGGCTTTGAATTCTGCGTCAAAACGGCCAAGCCCAAAAACATCATGACCTCATATAACCTCATAAACGGCGTCTGGAGCCATTACAACTATGACCTTGTCACAACCGTTCTCAGAAAAGAATGGGGCTATGAGGGCAATGTTATGACCGACTGGTGGATGCAAAAGGATGAAAGCCATGAGTTCCCCGGAATAACCGACCAGGGATACAGAGTCAGAGCCGGTGTCGATGTGCTCATGCCCGGCGGCGCAAGAGTTGGAAAAAGGAAGCCGGACGGAACACTCAAAAAGAGCGTTAAAAACGGCCTCACCCTCGGCGAAATTCAGGACTGCGCAATGCACGTTCTGAAAATGGCAATGGAAAACAAGCTTTCAAGATATGATTTCAAGGCTGAAAAAGCTGAAATTGCAAAGGAGAAGTAATGGATATTTTCAAACCGATACTTTTGAAATTCTGGAAAATCACTGAAAAGAACGATGAAAAGCGCATAGCCTCGCAAACACCGACTCCCGGTATCACACAAATAACCGACATTCCGTATATTGACGACTCAATGAAAGAGCACCTGCTTGACATCTACTATCCGGAGAACACAACAGAAAAGCTCCCCGTTATCGTTGACATCCACGGCGGCGGCTGGCTTTACGGATATAAGGAAATCAACAAATATTACTGTCTGAAGCTTGCCGAAAGAGGCTTTCTTGTTGCTTCAATCAACTATCGCCTTGCGCGCAATTTTCAATTCATCGACCAGATTGCGGACGCATTTTCCGCCTTCTCATGGCTTTTTGAAAACCTCAAAAACTATCCGGCAGACACGGACAACGTCTTCCTTGTTGGTGACAGCGCAGGCGGACAGATGGTCTCCATCTGCGCGGCAATCTGCAAAAACAAAAAAATGCAGGAGGATTTCGGCGTCACTCCCTCGCTTGACTTCAAAGCAATCGGCGCAATCTGTCCGGCGGTTGACCTCATTTCACCAAACTTCATGATGAACGTCAACCTCAAGTCCCTCCTTGGAGACAAGCCCAAAGAAAATCCGCTTTATAAATACATGGATTATGAAAATGTTGCCTTTCTCGGACTTGCTCCGTTTTATATTGTTACGGCGAACGGAGACTTCCTTAAAAAGCAGGCAAAAAAGCTCAAAAAGGTTCTTGACCGCCACGGCGTTGAAAATGTTTTTTACTACTATGACGAAACCGTTGACGGAAAAAAGCTTCCCCACGTTTTCAGCGTTGTTAACCCTTACACCGCCCCGGCGGCGAAGGAGATTCAAACAATGACGGACTTTTTCAAAAGCAAAATCAAAACCGGCGCAAGCGTCGGATAACACAAAAAATGACTGCCGCAAGCAACCCGGCAGTCATTTTTATTTTCAGCTTATTAATTTTTGTTTATCACCGGTAAATATAATCATTTTGCAAACTCCAAAATTTTTCAATGTTTTTATCAATGACTTCATCGGCAGCGGTTTTAATCTTTTCTTATTTCATTTGTATGGCGCATAACGAATAATTTTGTTGATTTTGTTAAAAATATACTTGACTTGTGTGCTTAATAATAGTAGTATGTAAGCATAAAGGTATGGTGATATAATGACAAAATCAGCATTAGTTGAAAGAATGTTACTTGAAAACAACGGATATTTATTGACCTCGCAAGTGGTTGATGCAGGAATTTCAAAAACATATTTTAAAGAAATTATTAGAAAACTGCAATTAGAAAAGGTTGCAAAAGGCATATATATCTCTCCCGATATTTGGCCAGATGAGTTGTATATTGACTGCCTTGTGAGCAAAACAATCATATTTTCTCACGAAACCGCCCTCTATTTGCATGGACTTATGGAAAGAGAACCTGCGGCTGTTTGTGTTACCGTTCCGCGAACATATAATGCAACCGCATTAAGAAAAAAAGGATACAGAGTATCCTCCGTAACGAATGATCTTTTAGATTTGGGAAAAACAAAAGTTAAAACTAATTACGGAAATGATGTTCGTGTATATGATATGGACAGGACTGTTTGCGATATTATAAAAGCAAAAGAAAAAATAGATATTCAAATTTTTCAAACGGCGATTAAAGAATATATGAAAAGCAAAAGCAAAAATCTAACCCTTCTTATGCAATATGCAAGAATATTGGGAATTGAAGATAAGGTAAGGTTATATACAGAGGTGTTGTTATGATTAAATCAACAAGGCAGTTAAAAGCTAAAATAAACAACATAACGAACGGCGATTCAAAAATGTCACAAACATTATTCAGAAATTACTTTATGGAAAGATTTCTCGAAAGAATTTCGCTGTCAAAATATAACAGAAACTTTGTCCTTAAAGGCGGTATGTTGGTAGCCTCAGTGCTTGGACTTGATTCAAGAGCAACAATGGATATTGATACAAGCGTATTTTCAATTCCGCTTACCGTTGAAAGCGCAAAGAACATTATTGAAGAAATAGCAAGCATAAACATTGATGATAATGTAAATTTTGAAATTACCAATGCAGAAGAAATGATGGAAGAACATAATTATCACGGTGTGAGAATAAAACTTGTTTCTAACTTCGGGACATTTAAACAACCGATAAAAATAGACATTTCAACGGGTGATGTTATTACTCCATCAGCTGTTGAATACAACTATAAGCTGATGTTTGAAGACCGTTCTATTCCCATGCTTAGCTATAATTTGGAAACCTTACTTGCGGAAAAACTTGAAACTGTCATTGCAAGAAGTACAACAAATACAAGAATGCGTGATTTTTATGATGTGTATTTGCTTGCGAAAACGCAAGCTGTAGATATGCAAAATTTAAAATCGGCATTGCACAGAACTGCAAAATCAAGAAACAGGATTTATCAAAAGAAAATGTTGAACTTGTTTTGAACGAAATATCCAAAAGTGAAGCAATGTTTAGCAGCTGGAAAAAATATAAGGCAGATAATTATTATGTTGAAAATTTTAAGTGGTCCGATTTAGTTCAAGAATCAAGAAACCTAATTGAAGCGTCACTTGGAATTGAGCATTGACGCGGATTTGAAACGCTCGCATTTCCACAGAAGCCGTGAGAATGCGCAGCAGCAGCATTCGTTAAATAACCGGATTCCACTTGAAACTTGGGTGCAAATGCACCTAAGTTTCAAGTGAACGCTTGATATTTTGCAAAAATATTGGTATACTACACTTGAATGTTAGGGAAAAATACCCGTAAGTTTTAAGTGAGCGGAGGACTGCAATGCAGAGCATCATTAAGCGTGACGAATATCTTAACAGAATTATTGACAGAAAAGAAAACGGACTGATTAAGGTCATTACCGGAATCAGAAGATGCGGTAAGAGCTTTCTGCTGTTCAATCTGTTTTATGATTATCTGATTGAAAGCGGTGTAAAAGAAGAACAGATCATTATGATTGCCTTGGATGATGATACCTTTGTGAAGTACCGTGATCCCGATGAACTGTCGAAATATATTCGTGGAAAAATCGTGAACTCAGATATGTACTATATTCTCATTGATGAGGTGCAGTACACAATCACAAAGGCTGAACTTAAAAGCCCTGAGAACATTAGGCTTTACAATGTACTCAACGGTCTTATGCGGCTTCGCAATGTTGACATTTATGTAACAGGCAGTAATTCAAAAATGCTCACGAAAGATGTGCTGACTGCCTTTCGTGGCAGAGGTGATGAGGTTAAAGTTTACCCCATCTCTTTCAAAGAGTATTATTCCTTTGTGGGCGGAGATAAATCCGACGCCTATGAGGAATACGCTTTGTACGGCGGTATGCCGCTTGTTTTAACAAAAAAGAGCGATGCGGAGAAGATGAACTATTTGCACACTCTTTTCACCGAGGTTTATTTCAAAGACATTGTGGAGCGTTATGATATTGAGTTGCCTGATGTGCTCAGCGAATTAACGGATGACCTTTGTTCTTCTGTCGGTTCGCTCACCAATGCAAGCAAAATATCAAATACCTTGCAGACGGTAAAAAACATTAAGGTTTCAGGCTCAACCGTTTCGGGCTATCTGAATTACCTGATTGAGTCGTTCCTGTTTAGCAATGCGAAACGATACGATGTAAAAGGCAAAAAGTATTTTGAATACCCGTCAAAGTATTATTGCACCGACATCGGACTTCGTAACGCAAGACTTAATTTCAGGCAGCAGAAAGAAACACACATAATGGAGAACATTATATACAATGAACTTCTGTGCCAAGAGTATTCCGTTGATGTCGGTGTTGTAGAGATTGTTGAAACGAGTGCAGGAAAAAGGTCGAAAAAACAGTGTGAGATAGATTTTGTGGTAAACAAGGGTTCTAAAAAATACTATATTCAATCCGCATTGAATGTTTCGGAGCCGTCAAAACTTGAAACCGAACTCAGACCTTTGAAGAGCACCGGGGATTTCTTCAAGAAGATTATTATCAGCAAAACTTCAATGAAGCCTTGGACGGATGAGGATGGAATTCTTCATCTCGGACTTTATGAATTCCTGCTGAATGAAAACTCCCTTGAATCATAAAGCAAACAACAAAAAAGGCACTTCCGAAGAAGTGCCTTGGAGCTACTGGTCGGACTCGAACCGACGACCTGCGCATTACGAATGCGCTGCTCTACCAACTGAGCCACAGTAGCGCCTAATATTCACCGGGTTTTTGCACCCGACAGGTAAATACTATAACACAAAAAGACAAAAATGTAAAGAGTTTTTTTGTTTTATTTTAAAGCAACCGCAAATCAGCCGCTGAGCACAAATCTCGGCGGCTTTTTGCGCGCCCAATCATCGGTTGCTTAACTTCTGCCTGATATCACTTCCGATAAGCAGCGCCCTCTCGCTTCCTCCGATTATCCTTGAGGCAACGCGCTGAGAATAACGCTCCTCAAGTTCACCGAGCGTGAGATTGGTGTTAATTATCATCGGAAGAGATGCGTTGAGCCGAGTGTTGACAATGTTATACAGCTCGGCAACGGTGAACTGGGTTGAAAACTCCGCGCCGAGGTCGTCAATCACCAAAAGGTCGCTTTCAAAAAGGCGGTCATTAATGCTCTCTTCAACGCGCTCACGCGAGAACTGCTCTTTTTGAAGCGCATCCATAATTTTGTGAATACTCGCGTAATAGACATCAAAGCCGCGGTCAATCACCCTTCCGGCAATGGCAAGCGAAAGGTGGGTCTTTCCAACTCCGGTCTTTCCGGTCATGATGATATTCCGGCTTGAACGGGAAAACTCATCGGCATATTTTTGGCAGAACCTGAGCGTACCCTGAGCAATAAGGCGCGGACTTACTCCGTATGCCGAGTCGGTTTCATCCGAATAATAACCGACATCAAAGGAATCAAAGGTGCATTTTTCCATGCTTGCAGAAACTCCGAGCTCATCCTTGGCTACCTTTTTGAGCAGGTCAAGATAGCAGCGGCAATAGTAGCCGCCGTGTGTGCCCGTGTCCTTGCAAAGAGGGCAGGTATATTTCACCTCAAGATAATCCTCCGGAAGTCCAACGGAAGAAAGCAGCGCTCTGCGCTTGTCCTGCGCTTCAAGATTTTTTTGAGAGAGCGAAAGAACATACTGCTCAGCGTCCTTTCCCATTGAAACGCTTTTAATAACATCGGCGGCAAAGCGCGCCATGTCGCGCTCTGTTTCGGCAATTTCCGGACAAAGGGAAACCGCGGCGGCGTGCCGCTTCTCCTGCTCGTTTTCGGCCTTTTTCCGCCTGTTTTCAAGAATATTTTTCGCCGTGATGTATACGCTTCTTCTGTATGCCATTTTTCCGCCCCGCTTTCATCACTGATTTTCGTCCTCAAGATATTTCAAACCGACAATGTTTTTGTCAAATTCTTTAAGGTCATACGATGCATTGCTCGAAAAGACCTCCTGCTTCGGCTTTGCTGCGCCGCCGGACTTTTTGAAGTTGCTCTCGTTCCATTTTTCCTGCTCGCGCTCTGCGTCCGAGGGCGATTTTACGCCCTTTTCGTGCCAGTTTTTCAAGACCTTATTCATATATTCAAGGTTCATTTTTCCCGTGTTGTCAATGCAGATTTCATACGCAAGAGAGATCATTTCAACCGAAAAAGAAAACTCTTTTTTCCAGAGCGTAAGGAATTTTTTCTGCTTTGCGGTCGGATTCGGGTTTTTGACCCCCGTCAGCGCTTTAAAGCTCTTCCAAAGCTCGTCCGTTTCGTTCTGCTCACTGATATATTCCTCGGCGGCGTCAATGGTAACAATTTCCTTTTCGCTCCACTCTTTGCCGATTGTTGCTATGTATTTATAGCCGGTTTTGCCCCTTTTGACCGCGTATTCAAGCAGCATGAGAATCACCTCAACGGGCAGGTCATAGCTGTCGTGGAGCATGATGAGAATCGACTGACCCTCATAGCCTATCGTTTTTCCGAGCACATTCTGAGCCTCGGCAAAAAGGAGTCTGAACTCATCGCACTCGCGGCAGCGGATTGCAATCTGCTCGTGACTCGGACGCGATATCGGAAGATCCGGAACAACCTTTTTTTCCGCCCTTTCCGGTTCTTGGTTTGAAACGGTCTGTGGGACCGGAATTGCGGCGGCTGCAGCCGGCATTTCAGTTTTCCGTGAAGGTTCGGCTTTTTTTGTTTGCTTTGTTTTTTCATCTGCGGGAGCGGCCTTTTCGCCGTCTCTTATAACAAGACCGCGCTCACACCAGAAAATCAGCGCATCACAGACGTCTCCCCTGTCTGCGCCGAGCGCGTCCGCAATGGCCTCGCAGGAGGTGTCCTTGGCTCCGGCATTGCAGTAAAGATATAAAAGCGCCTTGAGCTGAACGGCACCGGCAAGACGCAGGTTGTTTTTGACAACGGCCTTCGGAAGAACAAAAACGTCTGCATAGGCCGCGGGATTGATTTTAAAGTTCATTGCTTTTTTCCGTCTCACTTATTGAGCGTCATGCTCTGATATATTTTGCTGATTTCGGTGCTGTCTCCGGCGGCAATCATCTGGCCGTGGTCAAGGATAATTGCCTTGTTGCAAATTTCCTCAACCTTGTCCGTGCTGTGTGAAACATAAAGAACCGTCACACCGTCACCCATCATGTTTTCAATTCTTTTCTGACTCTTTGCTCTGAACGCGGCGTCTCCAACGCTCAAAACCTCGTCAAGAATGAGAACGTCCGGCTTGACCGCCGTTGCAATCGCAAAGCCGAGGCGCGCCCTCATGCCCGAGGAATAGCCCTTGAGCGGAGCGTCAATGAAATCCTCAAGCTCGGCGAACTCAACAATTTCGTCATACTTTTTTTCAATAAATTTCCTTGAAAAGCCCATTGTTGCGGCGTAAAGAAAAACATTTTCCCGTCCGCTGTAATTTCCGTCAAAACCGGCTCCAAGCTCAAGCATCGGAGCAACAACGCCCTCAACCCGAACCGAGCCTTGAGTCGGCTTCAAAACGCCGGCAATGACTTTAAGAAGGGTGCTTTTTCCGGCTCCGTTGAAGCCGAGGATTCCGACTCTGTCACCCTTTTCAACCTTGAAGCTGACGTCGCGCAGCGCCCAGAACTCCATGAAATGGAGCTGATGTTTAACAAGGCGAATGAAATATTCCTTGGCGTTGTCAACGCCCTCTTTATTGATGTTGAACTTCATGCTGACATGATTGACTTCAACTGCATAATTACTCAAAGGAATCCCTCTTTCTCAGATATGGAGAATAAACCTGTCCTGATTTTTATAAAAGACCGCAAAGCCGACAACAAGCGCAATCACTGCGCACGCTGCGGAATACCACATTAGCTTCATGTCCCAGTAATGGGTGAAGTCATTGCCCCAAATCACGGCGGCGCGGAACATTCCGATTATTCCGTAAAGCGGATTCATTTTGAAAATTCTCATCTGGGTGCTGTTCTGGGCAATTTTAAGGCTTTGAATGTTATACACAATCGGCGTGACATAAAAAAGCAGGGAAACCAGAACGTCATAGATATTTTCCATATCGCGGAAGAAAACGGAAACCGTTGCAAGGAACATTCCGACCCCGAGACTGAGAACAAAAAGAATGAAAACGGGAATCACGCAGTATATAACGCGCCACGTCAAATCAATCGGATTGTTGTTTGTGATGTTGAAAAACGCAACCATAACAACAAGAACGGAAAGGGAGATCAAAAATGTTACAAAGGTTGAAAGAACTTGGGAAAGCGGATAGATATACTTTGGAACATAGACCTTTTTGATCATCGGTCCGTTTGAGCGGATTGAGCGCATTGCCCTTTTTGTTGAGGTGCTGAAAAAGTCAAACAAAAGGCGGCCGATGAGAAGGAAGATTGTGTAATTTCCGACTCCGGCCGAGCTGCGGCCGAAAATGTTATTGAAAACAAAAACAAGAACCATCGTGTTCAAAAGCGGCTGCAAAAATGTCCAGAACATTCCGAGAAAGGAATCTCTGTATTGAAGCTTGATGTTCTTCCTCACAAGCTCCTTCAAAAGGAAGCGGTATTTCATAAAATTATTTTTATGACTGTTCAAAGCCGCAATGATTTTCATTGGTTATCCTCCTCTTTTTTCCACGCAGAGAAAAGCTATCGTGCATTATATCACAAGTTCCTGCGTTTGACAATAGCTTTATTTTTCAATGACGGCGTCCGCAACTCTTTTTGCGCTGTTGCAGTCAAGAAAGTCAAAATTGCGCCTTCTGAATTTTTCGTTTTTCTCCGCGTCAAATTCCGCGCGGAGAAGCTCAACAACCTCACCGGTCGTTTTTGCAATACCGCCGGGAAGCTCGGTTTTGTAATCAAAGCAGAAGTTTCTGTCCTTTGTATACTTTTCCTCGTCAAACGCAAAGAAAACCGTCTTTTTTGAAAGCAGAGAAAAATCCATGCAGATTGAGGAGTAATCCGTGACAAGCGCATCACAGGCAAGAACAAGCTCCCGGACATCCTTGTAATCCGTCACGTCAAAAACAAACGGCGGCAAAGCTGCCTTTTCGTGTATCTGCGGATGCAAACGGACAAAAATCACATATTCCTCATCAAACTCTTTTTTAAAAAGTTCAAAATCAAAATTGGAAAGGAGCTTTTCGTTTTCCTCCTTTGTGTCTCTGAAGGTCGGCGCATAAAGAACGGCCTTTTTCCCTTTGAGCGCCGGATAAAGCATTTCAAGCTTTTTGCGAGCGTTTTCCGCGTTCCCCTCTTTCAAAAGGTAATCCGCCCTCGGTGCGCCGAGCGGCAAAACCTGTCCGTACCGCAGACCGAAAGCCTGAGCATAAATCGGTATCACCGCCTTTGATGAGCAGACGGCAAAGCTGAGCCTTTTATTGCAGGCAATCTCGTTTTTCCGAACGGACTCCGGCTGCTCGATTGCAAGACCAAAGCGCTTGAACGCGCCCTCCGCGTGCCAAAGCTGGGTGACAACGGCGCCCTGCTTGAAATTGCAAAACGCCATCGGCATGAAGTTATCGTTGAGAAAAACATACTTTGACGTTGCAAGCAGGCGGCTCTTTCTGAAAAAGAAGTCAAGAACGCGAAAAATGTTTCCGGCTTTCGCGTCAAGGTCGCGCCGGGTTATGCGCACGCACTCAAAGCCGCGGCTTTCAAACTCCCTTGTGACCTCGCCGAGGCTGTCGTTAAAATTTTCATTATGCATTGAAATGAAAGCGGCGCGGTTTTCCTTGAGCGGAAAGACCGCCGCGGCAAAATTGAACAAAAATGCATAAAAGCGATACAAAAATTTTTTCATGGCAATCACCAGATTTTGATTCCCCATTTGAGGAAATATGAGATAATTGAATGAATGTGAACAGCAAGAAGCTTTTTGCTCTTCTTGCTTCCGCGCTCCCAAAGGTGAGTGACCTCGGCCATTGGATAAAACAGGGCTTTATACTTTCTGCTCTCGCTGACGCGCCTTGCAATATCGCAGTCCTCAAGATACATGAAAAACCTTTCGTCAAAGCCGGAAAGCTCTTTGAACGCCTCTGTCCGGAAGAACATGAAGCTGCCCGTTGCGTTGGAAATTTCGCGCACCTCGTTGTCCGGGCAGTCAAGCATACAGTATTCAATCATCGTTTTTGAGGGGATATCGCCCTTGTGGAACCAATGCGAGCCGAGATAGCGGAAGGTTGGATTGCGCTTTCCGAGCTGCTGAACCTTTCCGTTGTCAAACTTTATCTGAGGCGAAAGCAGACCGACATTTTCGTGCTCATCGGCATATTCGCAGAGCTTTAAAATTGCGTTGTTTTTGAGGATGATGTCCGGATTGACAACAATGTGATATTTTGACTTAAGATACGGCAAAACCTTGTTATGCGCCGCACCGAAGCCGAGGTTTGTCCGGTTTTCAATCACCCTGACCTGAGGAAAGTGCGAACGGATAAAGTCCGCCGTGCCGTCAGAAGAAGCGTTGTCAACAACAAAGAAGTCAAGCGCAACGCCCTTTGTCTGCTCAAAAATGCTGCTTATTGTTCTTTCAATAATGTTCTTGCTGTTATAGGTCACAATACAAACGGAAACGGTGTAATCTTTCATTTTTTCTCTCCCTTTCAGCGGTTAAAAGCAATGCGGACAAAAAGACGCTTGAGAAGATATCTGCGCCAGAGAAGCTTCTGATGAAACGAGGTTTCTCCTCCGGTGACGTTGCCGCCGTGGATTCTGTAATAAATCAGCGGCTCGTCAACAAAAGCAACCTTGCCGTATTTTTCACCCATAAGCCCTATCCATTGGTCATGCATCGGAACATAACGCGGAATGGGCATAATTTTTTTGAGCAGACTTTTGTCAAACGCCATGCAGCAGCCCATGTATGAGTTTTTAACAATGTTTTTAAAGAAGCCCTTTTTGCTGCCGCGTGTTTTAAAAAACGAGTAGTCTGTGATATTGAGGTTTTCGTCCGTAACATAGGCGTTATGAAGAACAAGGGTTGCTCCGCTTTCAAACGCTTCCGTCACCCGCTTAACCTTGTTCGGAAGCCAGACATCGTCCTGGTCGCAGAGGAAGATTTTGTCCCCCTTGCAATAGCGGATTGCGTTAACAAAGTTTTGAACAACGCCGCGGCCTTTTCCCTCAACATAAACAATGCGCGGATCTTCCGCCGCAAGCGCGCGGACTATTTTTTCGGTTGCGCCGCCGGGCTTGTCATCGGAAACAATTATTTCATCGCCGGCGGAAAGCTGCGGCAAAATCGAGCGCAGCTGTTCTTCAATATATTTTTCGCCCTTATAGGCGGCAAGTGCAACGGAAATCATCGTCTCACCCCAAACTTAATATTGTATTCAGTATAACACTTATTGGGCAAATTTACAACGGGTTATTTGTAAACAGCAATTTTGGTTGAAATGTTATTCAACTATTTGTTCCGTTTTGTCGATTTCCACAAACCGGGAATGAAAAAATTAGGCACTTTTATCATTTTTAATTCTTTTTCTCTTGACAATCACACATCACGGTGATATAGTTAACACCGTTAAGTAAAAATTTAACAGTGTTAACTACTTTTTTTGGCGAAGGGAGGAAAAAGCATGAACAAAAGCGACCTTCTCAACAGCATTGTTTCAACCTTTGCAATGATCAACCGTGCGGACGCTTTCCAGTCTATTCAAAAAAAGCTGAAGGGGGAAAATGTTCTTCTTGCAAGGCTTTGTGAAATCGGCGGAAAAAGCACCCCCGGTGCGCTTGCGGATTTTCTTGACGTCACCGCCGCAAGAGTCACAGCCATCATTCACGCGCTTGAAAACAAGAACCTTGTTGAACGCCTTTCAAACGGCACAGACAAAAGAACGGTTATTGTTCAAATCACCGAAAAGGGAAAAGCGGTTGTTGAGGGAATCAGAACCGAGGCACTCCATCAGTCAGAGTTTTTGATGGAAAAAATCGGTGAAAGCGATACTCATGAATTTCTGCGCATTATGAATAAGATTATAGAGATTGAAGCCGGAAGCGGAAAAAAGGATAAAGCCAACGCTCCGCAAACCGGGAAAGAAGAGGTGAACAAAGTTGAATAAAAAAACAAAAGGTTTTCTCTGTCTGCTCCTTTCGCTCTGCGTCTTGTTTTCCTCCTGCGCCCCCTGCCTTGCCGCAGTGAGCTATCCGCAGGGAGTCACAAACGAGAGCGCAGAAAAGGCCGCCGAAGGCACAGACAGACTCATTGAAACGGCTGTTTCATCGTTTGAAAACAAAAAGCTTTCCGCGCTCGTTACCGAAAAGCTTTTTGAAAGCGCAACGCTTTCAAAGCTGCTGTGCTCGGTTTATTCCTCCCTTTGGGAGAGCCGTGACACGCTTTCAAAGCTAGGAATTGACGTCACCCCGGCTGGCGTTGCAAAATATCTTTCAGATTATCCGACTGTTCAGGCTCCGCTTTCAAAGGCGCTTGACTGGTCTGAGGATGACCTCAAAAACGCAAAATGGAATGTCTATGACAAGTATGACTTTGCCTCGGCCGTTGCCGCAATGCTCGCTCCGTTCAACGATGTGCTTTACACCGTTCTCTGCGGCGGAACATTCAAGGTCGGCGTTATCCGCATAAACGGCTCAAGGGGCTATGAAACGGGTCTTGTTTCAATGCTTGAGGCGCTCGGCTGCACGTGGCACGAAAGGCCGGGAACATTTTACGCCCAGGCCGACGGAAACAAAAATTCAATGGTTTGGGACATCACGCTCTCCGTTTTTTCCGCCCTTGAGGACATTCTTGCTCGCCCGGCAATGAAGCTGAGTGAAATGCTCCCGAACCTTGCATACTATATTAAAGACGGCGGACTTGAAAACTCCGTTAACGAGCTGCTCAAGCCGTTCTCTCTGCATATCGGAAACCTTGTTTCCCTTTTTTCGGGTTCTCAGATGCTCTCGCTTTTAATGTTCATTCAGGATCCGAAGAAATACACAACGAACTTCAGCGAAAACATCAACACCGTCCTTTCGGACATGACCGCTGAAAGCGACATCAGGCTTGCCGATATTGACCTTGATGCGCTCAAGGCCTGCGGAACCCAAAGCGGTTCAAAAATTACGGCGAACATCGGAGAGAGCTTCACCCTCACGGCCGAATGGCTCATTGACACACTCAAGCTCAACACGGATAAAATCAAAGAGCTTTTGAGCGAAAACAGCGACATGAAGTCCGTTCTTCCGGCGCTCCAAAATCTCCTCAAAAAGGACACGGGAGAAATCTTCAAAATGCTTGTCACTCTCCTCACAAGCGAAAAGGGCGAGGAAGTTGACTATGAATGGACTCAGAAGGACTTCACCAAAAAAGAGGTTCAGTACACGCAGAACCTCGGCAGGGATAAGTACCAACGCGTCCTTGACGGAATTGACAACGTAATCAGCGAGTTCATGACGGAATTCGGCGATGGAAAGAGCCTTAAAACAACGCTGAGAAACACTATTTATTCCGGTGAGATTATTGCAAAGCTTTCAAAAACGCTTTACACCGCCCTTTCAGACAAAAAGCTCTCCGAGGGCATGACAATGCTCGGCATCGGGGTAAGCCCGGACGCGGTTGCCTCTCATTTGAGAAAGGCCGGTTATTACTCCGCCGCCTCATATCTTTCCGGAGCGGGAAGCTGGAAAAACATCAGCGAAAAAGGCTTTGCCGCCTGCTTCAAAAGCGGAAGCAGAAATTACTTTGAAGGTGCGATGACAGCCGTCCTCATGCCGCTTGAGTCTTTACTTGAATGCTTTTTTGCAAACGGAACGCTGACCGTTCTTGACGCGGTAAAAATTCCGGGAACGAACGGATATAACAGCGCGGTGATTCCCATTCTTGAGGCGCTCGGCTGTCCGGAAAAGAACATCCTGACCTTTAAGCAGTATTCAAAGTGCAAGGGCAGTGACAAAATCATCGGCGCAATTCTTGAACCCGTGCTTGACCTTGTTGACAAAATCTGCAAAAAGCCCGTCTACACACTGACGGAAATTATGCCAAACCTCATATACTTTGTTTCAAACGGTTCGCTCTTCCAGTGCATTGACAATCTGACAAAGCCGGTTCTTGACCTTCTTGACTCGTTCGGCGTGAGTGCTTCCTCGCTCGGCCTTGATTTTGAAAAAATCAAAAAGACGGATATTCTCAAAAAGGTTTCCTCAATGATTCCGAAAATGGCTAAGGACACAATTAAGCTCAAAGCCCCCGACCTCAAATCCATCGGCTCAATGGGTGAGCTTGTTAAAACCCAAAGCAAGCGCACTTACGCCGGAAAAGCCGCAACGGTCTATGCCGTTCAAAGCGACCAGACCGCCGTTCTCATCACGATTCTGCGCTATATCATTGGCGCAACAAAGGAGCCGGAAAACAGCAAGGTCATCAGCACAATGATGACCCCCAAGGACGGCGAGGGAGACAATATGTTCGCCCAGTATTCCTCCGGAATCGGCGACCAGATGGCCACCCAGACAACGGACGAAACGATTGAATGGCTCTATAAGCTCTTCTTCCACGAAAGGGCGGTTTCAACAACCACCGCTCAGTATGTCTATGACAAAGAGATTATTTATCACAGCGAAAAGAAACAGAACAAAGCGGTCATTGCTTCTCCGGTAATCATTGTTCTTGTAGCGCTCATTATTCTTGCAATATTCAAGCGCGACAGAATTGAAGCATATTTTGAAAAGCGGAAAACAAAAAAGGCCGAGAAAAAAGCAGCTAAGGAGGCGTAAGAAATGCTGGCACTCAAAAACATTGTCAAAGATTATGTTACGGGCGACACCACCGTCCGCGCAATGAAAAACATCAGCATTAATTTCAGAGAGAACGAGTTTGTTGCAATCCTTGGCCCGTCGGGCTGCGGAAAAACAACAATGCTCAACATCATCGGCGGTCTTGACCGCTATACAAGCGGCGACCTTGTTATCAACGGAAAGTCAACAAAAACCTTCACCGATGGCGACTGGGATACCTACAGAAACCATTCGATAGGCTTTGTTTTCCAAAGCTATAACCTCATCACTCACCAGACCGTTCTTGCAAACGTCGAGCTTGCGCTAACCCTCTCCGGCGTTTCAAAAAAGGGAAGGCGCGAAAAGGCCATTGAGGCGCTCAAAAAGGTCGGCCTTGAAAAGCAGATCTATAAACTCCCGACCCAGATGTCCGGCGGACAGATGCAGCGCGTTGCAATAGCCCGCGCCCTCATCAATAACCCTGACATTATCCTTGCGGACGAACCGACCGGCGCGCTGGACAGTGAAACAAGCGTTCAAATCATGGAGCTGCTCAAAGAGGTTGCAAAGGATAAGCTTGTCATCATGGTTACCCACAACCCGGAGCTTGCGCTCCAGTATGCAACAAGAGTTGTCCGCTGCCTTGACGGCAGTATTATTGACGACTCCAACCCCTTTGTTCCGACCGAAGAGGATTTCAAAATCGAAAAAGAAAAGGCTGAAGAAGAAAAGAAAAAGGGCAAAAAGCCCTCAATGTCAATGGCAACCGCCTTCACCCTTTCTCTGCGCAATCTTGTCACAAAGCGGACAAGGACAATTTTGACCGCCGTTGCCGGAAGTATCGGTATCATCGGTATTGCCCTTGTTCTTGCGCTTTCAAACGGTATTAACGGCTACATTGCAAAAATAGAAAGTGACGCGCTTTTACTGTTCCCGATGTCGGTTGAAAAAGAAGCAGTCAACACCGACAGCCTTCTTCAAACTGCTCTCGGACTTAATCCGCTGCTTGGCGTTGACCACGACAAGGACGCGGTTTATGTTAACACATCGTTCAACACGATGATCAACACCTTTGTTGCTCAGTCTAACTCAAACAACCTTCAAAGCTTCAAAAAGTACATTGACGAAAACCGAAGCACGTTTGACGAATACTGCAACGACGTTCAGTTCAATTACACAACAAAGCTCAACATCTATCGTGTTCAGGACGGCGAAAACCCCGTTCAGGTTAACCCGAGCACCCTCCTCGATAACCTCAATATGCAGTCAATTTCAAGCCTTGAAGGCTTTGTTGATATCGACAGCTACACCAACCTTTGGAAGCAGCTTGTCGGAGATAACGAAACAATCGGAGACTATTACGACGTAATTTACGGCCGCCTTCCGCAGGATTACAACGAAGTTGTTGTAATCGTTGACGGAAACAACGAAGTTACCGAGCTTATGGCATACGCACTCGGACTCAAGGATCAAAGCCAGTTCACCGCAAACCTTATGAACGCCCTTTCCGGCGGAGATAAGCTTGAAAGCGGCGAAGCGGAAAAAATCTCCTATGATGACATCCTCGGTCTTCAGTTCAAGATGCTCACAAACAGCGACC
>DJPI01000015.1:0-435 GCA_002438505.1 Ruminococcaceae bacterium UBA6416
TCAATCTGCTTTTTGTTTTCGCCTTCAAGCATTACTCTGACGAGCGGTTCGGTTCCGGAAACGCGGACAAGTACCCGTCCGGTGTCGCCGAGCTGCTTTTCGGCCTGTGCAATGGCATTCGCAACTTCTTCATCGTCCGCAAAGCGGGCTTTGCCCATTTTTGAAACGCGAACATTAATCATCGTCTGCGGATAGACAGTCATGCAAGAGGCAAGCTCGGAAAGCTTTTTGCCCGTCTTTTTCATTATTCTGAGCACCTGAAGCGCAGTAAGCTGGCCGTCACCGGTTGTTGCGTAGTCAAGGAAAATGACGTGTCCGGACTGCTCTCCGCCGATTGAATATCCGTTTTTGAGCATATTCTCAAGAACATAGCGGTCGCCAACCTTTGTTGCAACATACTTAATACCGGCTTTATCGCAATATTTATTGAAGCCC
>DJPI01000015.1:472-30163 GCA_002438505.1 Ruminococcaceae bacterium UBA6416
CGGTAACAACCGCCGTATCCTTTTTGAGCTTGTTTTCCTCTTTCATATACGTTGCGCAGATTGCAATAATTTTGTCGCCGTCAACAACCTCACCGTTTTCGTCAACGGCAAGCATTCTGTCTGCATCGCCGTCAAAGGCAAAACCTGCAATAAGACCGTTTTCAACAACCGCTTTCTGAAGCGCCTCAATGTGAGTTGAACCGCAGTCTTTGTTGATATTCACGCCGTCCGGCGAAGCGGAAAGAACCGTGCAGTCGGCTTTGAGGTCAGTGAAAAGCTTTTCGGCCGAAACGCTTGCAGAACCGTTGGCGCAGTCAAGAGCAATTTTCATCCCCGAAAAATCACAATCGACCGTTCTTTCAAGGTGTTCAATATAATCATGAACAGTGTTCTCGCAAACGGTTATCCGTCCAACATCCTTTCCGAGCATCACCGGCGGCTTTGCAGCCTCATCAAGAATGATTGCTTCAATTTTCTCTTCAATTTCATCGGGAAGTTTATATCCGTCGGATTTGAAAATTTTGATTCCGTTGTACTCGCAGGGATTGTGTGATGCGGATATCATAACTGCCGCATCATAGTTATAGCGCTTAACAAGATATGCCACCGCAGGAGTTGGAACAACGCCGAGCGTCATAACGTCTGCTCCAACGGAGCAAAGACCGCTTGCTATTGCGCTTTCAAGCATATCGCCGGAAATTCTTGTATCCTTTCCAATAAGCACACGCGGCTTGTGAGTACCCTCGGTGAGCACCATTGCTGCCGCCTTTCCGATATTCATTGCAAGCTCACAAGAAATCTCCGAGTTTGCAACGCCTCTTGCACCATCGGTACCGAATAATCTTCCCATAATAACCTCCAAGAAAAATTAAAAAAGCTGCTGTTGACCCGGCATAGCAATGCCGAGATGTTCATACGCCGCGGGAGTAACCGTCCTTCCACGCGGCGTCCGACTCAAAAAGCCAATCTGCATAAGATACGGTTCATAAACATCTTCAATGGTTACGGCCTCCTCGCCTATTGCGGCGGCTATTGTTTCAAGTCCGACCGGACCTCCGTTATAGTTGCGGATCATTGTTGAAATGATGAGCCTGTCAATCGAATCAAGTCCGAGATTATCAATCTCCATTTTTGAAAGAGCCAGATTTGCCGTTTCCTCATCTATTACTCCGTTGCCCATTATCTCAGCAAAATCACGCGCACGCTTGAGAAGGCGGTTTGCAATTCGCGGTGTTCCCCTTGAACGCGCGGCAATTTCAAGCGCTCCGTCATCTTCGATGCCGATTGAAAGGATTGAGGCGCTGCGCTTAACAATTTGCGAAAGCTCCTCCGGAGAGTAAAGCTCAAGACGCAAAACAACGCCGAAACGATCGCGCAAAGGTGCGGAAAGCTGACCGGCTCTTGTTGTTGCGCCGACAAGCGTAAATTTTGGCAAATCAAGCCTTATTGACCTTGCAGACGGCCCTTTTCCAATAATAATATCAAGCGCGTTATCCTCCATTGCGGGATAGAGCACTTCCTCAACACTGCGGTTGAGGCGGTGGATTTCATCAATAAAAAGGACATCCCCCTCTGAAAGATTAGTAAGCAGCGCCGCAAGATCGCCCTGTTTTTCAATCGCCGGACCTGAGGTCACCCTGAGGTTAACGCCCATTTCATTGGCAACAATTCCGGCGAGGGTTGTTTTTCCAAGTCCCGGCGGGCCGTAAAGCAGAACGTGGTCAAGGCTTTCATTGCGCCGCAGTGCAGCCTGAATGTATATTTCAAGATTTTCCTTAACCTTTTCCTGGCCGATATAATCCTCCATTGTCCTCGGACGCAGGGAAAGCTCAATATCATTATCGAGCGGAGTATATTCCGGCGTTATATATCTGTTGTCAAACTCCATATCCGGCATTGATTACACCCTCTTTGAAAGAATTTTAAGCGACTGCTTAATAATATCCTGAACCGAAAGCGAGGAATCAACCTTACTGACGGCAACAGAGGCCTCGCTCTTGCTATAGCCAAGCATTGTGAGCGCAGCAACAGCCTCGCTTGTGTTCGGCATTTCACCGACAGCAGAGACGTTTTCAAGCGCAGCGGCATCGGCAGAGGAGGAAACGGCGCTTTTTGCCTTATCTTTAAGTTCAAGAATCACCCTCTGAGCAATTTTGGGGCCGACTCCGTTTGCGCGGGTAATTGCTTTAACATCTCCGGACGAGATGCACAGCGCAAGCTTTTCCGGTGTCTGCTCGGAAAGAATTGCAAGCGCGGCCTTGGGGCCGACTCCCGTAACGCCTATTAAAAGTCTGAACCACTCAAGCTCATATTCGGTTGAAAAGCCGAACAAGTCAAGCGCGTCCTCCCGAACATTGAGGTGAGTATAAAGAGTGACAACTTCATTTTTGTCGATATCACGAAGCGTGTTGGCTGAGGTCAAGCACTTAAAAGCAACTCCGCCGCAAAGAACGGCAATGGAATAAAAATCGGAAAAAACAACCTTCCCGGTTACGCTGTAAAACATTTTCAAATCCCCTTTCTGATTCTCATCGGCCGGGCTTTGTCAAGTATCGAGCTTCCGGAATGAGCGTGGCAAATTGCCATTGCCAGTGCATCGGCAGCATCGTCAGGTTTCGGAATTTCATTAAGGCCGAGAATGCGTTTTGTCATATCTTGAACCTGCTTTTTTTCGGCTCTGCCATAGCCGACAACACTCTGCTTGACCTGCAATGGAGTATATTCATAAACAGGTGTATGAGTTTTCTGGGCAGCAAGCATGATAACGCCGCGCGCCTGACTGACGTCAATGACGGTTTTTGCGTTGCTGTTATAAAAAAGCTTTTCAACACTCATTGCAGCCGGCTTATATTTTTCAATTATTTCCGTAAGTTCATCGTAAATTACCTCCAGGCGGCGATTGAACGGCAAGCCGGCCTCGGTGGTAATTGCCCCGTAATTCACAAGGGAAAAGCGCGAGCTTTTATATTCGACAACACCAACGCCGACAATGGCGTATCCGGGGTCAATTCCGAGAACTATCATTAAAACTACCTCATTTAAAATTATGCGCATAAAAGTCTATTATAGTTATCGTTTGATTATATCACATCTTATTCACCATAACAAGTATAATTTGTTAAAAAGAGGCATTGAAATAAAAGAAGGAGCTGTTTTTTACAGCCCCTAAAATATACATCTTATCCTATAATTATAAATATTAAAAATCAATTTCGTAATCAAGATATTTTCTCGATTCACTTTTTGCTTCGCTCTCCACCGTTGTATTGCCGACATATTTCATGGTTTTTAAAACGGCGTCAATTTTAACTGCATCACTCTCTTTTATTCCGGATGAATTGCTTAATTTAAGTGTAAATATATGATGAGAAAGCGGTGATGTCTCATCCATCCTCATATTAATTAAAGCACGGACGCTTGGGTCTCTTTGGAGATATTTTAATGCCGGTTTAATCGGCTTGTGTCCGGGACAGTCCATTTCTGCAGCAATCTCAATGGCTGAAAACCTGTTTTCCGTAATCTTATGCTCTACGTTTCCTCCATCATCCTGAACTGTTACGATAACTTTTGCATAATTTTCGCTGAATGAAATTTGTTCCTCTTTATAAGTTACTCTGAAATGTTTTGCTCCCAAATCCTGGGCTATTTTCTGCAATTCGCCAATTCTTTCAACCTTTAAGTAGCTGAAATAATCGTCTAATGAAATATACCTATCTCTGTCGCTCGGATCAACATAATAAAACTCATGGGTATTGTCAGGATAAAACGAAATGCCGAATAGTTCCAGGCTATCCCTAAAGAGATTAACCATTCGCATAACTTCAAAATCCGAATAATATCCAATAGCATTTACACAAGCTTTGCTGTTAACAAATCTTTTTTCTTTGTCAACAACTCTTATAAATTTCGGCAAGATAAAGTCTCCGCTATCAATACTCTCAACAAAAATCGGCTGAAGTTTTTTGAGTTCAATTTCAATAGACTTTTCGTAAACCGCTTGTTTCAATGCGTCTTTTCCGGCTTTTATACTATTACCAACCTTTTCAGCAACTATTGAAACATCATCAGTATCAAACTTTCCATCATTATTCTTGTCAACTGCTTTTGTAAAGAGCTGTTTTGTCTTACCTAACAGTCTTTCTGTTTTATCAGTTGCTTTTTTAATACTTTCTTTTGCCATAAAACATCACTCCTTCTGTTTGTTGTCTACAAAGAGCTTGTAATTTTCGCGTGCAACTGTTTTCTATATTATCGCAAATATCAATCCATGTCAACAACTCACAACAGATAAATCAATGCAATCTTTAATGGGAATAATACAAATACTTGACAACAGGCATATCCGTGTGTATAATTATTCCAGTTGCCGGTGTGGCGGAATTGGCAGACGCAAGGGACTTAAAATCCCTCGGTAGCAATACTGTACCGGTTCGATCCCGGTCACCGGCACCAAGCGGATTGCCTGATTTGAAGGCGATCTGCTTTTTCTATCGGCCGCCGTTTTGCATTGATATTTTCAGATAATATCACAACCGGCAAAGTAACCATCACATCAATTTACAAAAGAAAAGAGGAGTAAACATTGTTAGTTATTAATTTTTTAAAGCTTGCATTTTTCCGCATAACCGCCGCACTTCTTGCGTTTGCGCAGCTTTGCACGCCTTCTCTCAAGAAGTTTGAACCACTTGACCCTTCAGTTGGAAAATCATACATAATTGAGGAGCACGGCTGGTCATCGCGTGTTCTTCCAATGAGCAACGGCGAGCTTCTCGCCGCCTATGAAACAGCAGATTCAATAAGCACGGCTCTGAGCACTGACAACGGCGCAACATGGCACGGCAAAACCGTTGCCGCAACGGGAAATGACTATAGTTACGCAAATGTCAACATTTATGAAAAAGACAAAATAATTTATCTTGCTTACAGAGCAACAAAGTATAATGAAAACAAAACATTTTACAGTTCTCTTCATATGTGTACAAGCGCCGATTTCGGCAAAACATGGAAATATAACTCGTTAATTGTTGACAGCACTGAAAAGACAGGACAATTCCGCGGCGTTTGGGAGCCATATCTTGGTGAGATAAATGGTAAGCTTACTTGCATGTATGCAAATGACAACACGAGCGATACCCTTTTCCAATTTATTGAAGCAAGAGAGTTTGACGGTAAAAACTGGAGCGACAGAAAAATCATCTGCAATGGAACGAAGCACGCTTCAAGGGATGGAATGCCGGTATTCACACACCTTTCAACAGGCGAGTATGTTCTTGTTATTGAAAGCACACAATACGCCGCACAGACACATCCGTTCATGATTAAAATGCTTTATTCCCTTGATGGAATCAACTGGAGCGAACCGAGAGACGTATACATTCCGAAAGGAATAGTCTCAAAAGCAAGTGCACCCGGAATTATTGAAACTGATGACGGAAGAATCGGCATAACATTTCAAACAGATGAAGACAAAGTTAAAAAAGGAGACAAAACCTCAGTTGCCAAAATTATTACAACAAATGAAAGAAACCTCAGCAAAATCTCCCCTCTTTCATTTTCAGAGCCCAAAAAGCTATTCCCCTCAGAATTCGATGAATTTTCAACCTGGGGCGGAGTTTCAACAGCAAATGGATTTGTCTATTATTCAGCCGGAACCTACCGCGGTGCAACCGTCAGTGTGTTTTCTTATCATTAAATTAATTGATAGCAAGAATACCATCTATCATCAATTACCCGGTAGTATGATTGCCAAAAAGACCTATAAATAGCTCCCAAACGGCAGCGTTTTACAACACTAAACAAAGACTATACTTCACGAATATCAAAAAATGTGAAGTATAGTCTTTATTGTTTTTATCTTCTCATGCAAATTAACGGTTTTCCGTCTGAAATGCGCCGCCTGTTATTTCACCCTGTGGATAATATTGAGAAACTTGCACATGGCAAGAAAGAACGCCCTTATTACCTTTGTTCCAGTGTCCTCGCCCTCGGCATTCAGGACGGGAACGTCTGCGGACGGCTGGCCGTTCTCTCTGAGTGTGTCAAGAATAACCTGCGCAATGACCTTGTTTCCTTTTGCACTCGGGTGAATAAAATCAAATGCAACAAGCTCCGGGTCAGCCGGAAAGGCGGCGGCAACATCCGCAATGATATACGCTTTGGGCATATCGTCAAGGCATGCTTTATAAGCATCATTAAGCTTTCCAATAACACCGCCGAAAACATCATGAAGCGCACCTGGCATTGGATTATAAAGAGTTTGAACAACAATGAGCACATCAGGGTTGTATGACTTGATAGTTTTTATAATGACTCTGAAATCGGCTTTGAAGTTATCAAGAATCTTATTGACTGTGTCATAACGCTTAAAAAGCGAAACTTCAAGAACAAGTTTCGGAATGTTATCAAGCAAAAAGTTGTTTCCGCCGATAGAAATGCTGATAATGTCCGCTTCTTCAATATCTGCCTTAACACCGGGTTCACTGATTTTTTGAAGCATCTTTTTTGTTGTGTGGCCGGGAACGGCATCGTTTTTGTAATTATATCCGTTTGAGTCGGCAACAATTTTTCCGAAGCAGGCTTCCTGAGGATTTTTAAGTCCGGAGCCAAAGCCTATTGAGTCGCCGAGAACAAGAAAATTCTTGCTCTGTTCGGCAAAAGCGGCAACGGCCGCCGTGCTCAAAAGCATAGCCAAAGCGAGCACAAATGAAAGAATGCGTTTTGTTGTTTTCATCAATAACACCCCTTTTCAGCAGTTGATTTTCCGCAGTTCTTGCTGGGTATATTTTAGCAGTCAAGATAAAAAATGTCAACATTTACTTAAGGCCGAGCAAACCGGCAGGCTTCTTTTTCCGCCCGTTCAAAATTGAGAGTGAAAGAGCAAAAACACCTGCGGATAAAAAAGCGGCAGGAAGAACAAATTTTTCCTCAAGTTCGATATATGCATACCTGAACGAGCCGATAAACATTACGGTTTTCTCGCAGTAAAACGAGCAAAACTTTGAAAGCAAAAACAAAAGCCTCGATGCACCCGGAATAAAATAATACATCACATAAAGTCCGCTTGAAAGAATTAGCGGAGCCGTCACGGGAAGCAAAAGCAAATTTGCGGCAATTCCGAGCGTTGAAACGCCTGAGAAATATCGAATTTGAAACGGAAGAGTTGAAATGTTCACAAAAAGGCTGATAAAAAAGCAGACAACGGCGGATTTAAAAAACTTTGGAAAGCGAAATTGCGTCATCACGTCAAGCTTTGAATTGACCGCGTCAGAAACCGGAATTGCAATCATTATTATCGCAAGGGTTGCAACAAAAGAGAGGAGAAAACTTGCGTTCACGGCCGAATACGGATTCAGACAAAGAACACAAACTGCGGAAAACCCAAGAGAATTGAGGCTGTCCGCCCGCTCTCCGAAAAACTCAGCCAAAAGATAAATCAGCATCATCATTCCGGCGCGCTTCACCGAACCGCTGAACGATGCAAAGAACATTATCAAAAACACAAACAAGATGAGGATCAATATGTTTTTCTTTGACAGCGCGTTTCTCTTTCTGAAAAAATCAATGAGGAATATTATCCAAACCGAAAGATGAAGTCCCGATACCGCGAGAAGATGCGCCGTTCCCGAACGTCCGAAAGCGTTATACAGCTCAGGTGAAAGATACTGCTTATCCCCCATGAGCACGGAAATTATCACTGACGCGGCATCAATGTCATATGCGTTGAGAATCTGATTCAGCGCCCTTTTCCGCTCCTTCATCAAAACGGTATAAAGATTTTTAACCGCGCCTTTTTTAACGGTGACACTTTGAAGCGGATATGCACCAAGACAGATGCCATTGCTTTTGAAATGGTTATGTATCGAATCGTTTCCGGCGGCAATTTTGTATATATTTCCGGTGAAAGTCACCTTGTCTCCGGGTTCAAGAAGCCGTGTGTCCTCCGGAAGAAGCGGTGTATTCCTTTTCCACGGCTTATTGGGAAATGAGAGCCGGACTCTGCCTTTTGCTTTTTCTCCATCAACTTCCGTAAGATCGGCAGCAAAATAAAGCCGACTCGCGGATGAATTTTCATAGGCGTATTCACGGACAACAGCCGTGATTCTTCTGTTGTCTCCACCGAGCGATTCAACCGGCAGAAAAACAAAAAATTCAAACAGCAACAAAAGAAGGCAGGAAAATGCAACCGACCCGAAAACAGTCGGCAAAAGCGCACCCTGCCTTAACCTTTTGAATATCAGACTTAATAAAAAGCAAAGCAATGCTCCGAACAAAACGAAAAAATCCGCCTTTATGCTGCCGAAGCCGCAAAGGACAAAAAGCGTTGCAAGCATTGACAGCCCCACCACCGCCAAGGGTCTTTTCATCTTCATTATCCGTCACCTTTTGAAGTCCGATTTTTCCGGCCGGTTTTTCCCGGCCGGAAAAGTTTTTCTCAGTCCTTAAAAAAAAGCGGAAGCTTTTCAAGGAAAATGATGTCATCTCTGTTGGCCGCATCGCCTTCAGCGAGAATTGCAGCCTGACCAACAATGTTTGCGTCAAACTTTTCAACAAGCGCATGAACGGCAAGAAGCGATTCGCCGGTGCTGATAACATCGTCAACGATAAGCACACGCTTGTTTCTGAGCTTTTCGCCCTCATTTCCGTCAAGATAAACCGTCTGCATTTTATCGGTTGTGATTGAACGAACATGAGCGGAGACCGGGTCTTTCATGTAAAGCTTTGCGCCTTTGCGGCAAACAAAGTACGGCTTGCCGCTTTGCTTTGCCATTTCATATGCAAGAGGAATGCCCTTTGCTTCCGGAACAACAATGTAATCGAACTCCGGACATTTTTTGAGAAGCTCGGTTGCCGAAGCAACGGTAATTTCAACATCGCCAAAAATGACAAAAGCGGCGATATCAAGCTTGTCATTGATTTTGCAAAGAGGAAGCTCCCTTTCAAGACCAGCAATTTTCATTTTATAAGTTGACATAACACTCACACTTTCTTTCAAAACTTTAAAATTCCGTAATTAATCAGCAATCAGCCTGCCGGCCAACCAAACTGTCTGCCGCCCATAAAGTGGAAATGCAGATGTTTAACCGTCTGTCCTCCGTCAACACCGCAGTTGTTAACAATGCGGTATCCGTTTTCAAGGCCGAAATCCTTTCCGAGCTTTGCCGCAACTTCAAAAATATGTGCAACGATCGCGCTGTTTCCGGCGTTGATGTCAGCGGCACTTGTTATGTGCTCTTTCGGGATTATCAGAACATGAATCGGCGCCTGAGGCGAAAGGTCATTGAAAGCAATAACCGTATCGTCTTCATAAACTTTGGTTGTTGGAATTTCACCGTTTGCAATCTTACAAAAAATGCAATCCATAATTGACCTCCTGTTATATATTATTATTTAAGCATATTTTCAATTATGCCGACCGCAGCGTCCAAAGCGCCTTTAAGAGCGGAGATATCCTTGACTCCGGCCATTGCGCTGTCCGGCTTTCCTCCGCCGGAGCCACCGGCGAGTTTGGCGGTTTCTCTTGCAATATTTCCGGCGTGAGCGCCGAGTTCAACGGCGTGCTTTGCGCAGCAGGTGCAGATGTTTCCTGTGCCCTTATCCTTTTGAACGGCAGCAATGACTCCAACATAGTTGTCTCCCTTGCTCTTGACAAGGTCACACATTTTGCGAAGTTCGGGAACGGTTGCATCCTCAAGAATGGCGGTGACAACCTTCAACTCACCAACTGTCTTTGCGTTTTCAAGCATCGACTGCGTTTTTGCGTTCGCAATAATTCCGGAAAGCTTTTCGATCTCTCTATCCTTTTCTTTAAGCTCCTGCATAACGCTGGATGCCCTTTGAAGAACGTCTTTTGTGTTTGCAACCTTAAGTGCCGAAGCTGTGTCCGAAATAAGCTTGAGGTTTTCGTTGAAAAGCTTAAGACTGTTGAGTCCGGTAACACCCTCAATTCTGCGCACGCCTGCGGCAACGGAGGACTCGGAAATAATTTTGAAAAGTCCAAGGTTTCCGGTGTTTTCAGCGTGAGTTCCGCCGCAAAGCTCGGTTGAAAAATCACCGATTTTTACAACACGGACAACATCGCCGTATTTTTCGGAAAACAGCGCCATTGCACCAAGCTTTTTCGCCTCGGCAATCGGCATTTCACTGACATCAACGCAAACCGCAGCAAGGATTTCATCATTGACCATTTTTTCAACCTTTTCAATTTCCTCGCTCGTCATGGCTGAAAAATGAACAAAGTCAAACCGAACAATGTTTTCATCAACAAGCTGGCCGGCCTGTTCAACGTGGGTGCCGAGAACCTTTCTCAGTGCCGCCTGAAGAAGATGAGCCGCCGTATGATTACGTTTTGTTGCGTTGCGCTTTTCTCTATCAACGGAAAGAACGGCCTTTTCGCCAACGGCAATATCCTCGCCTTCAACAATGTGTCCATGGTGAAGAATCACCCCGTCACCGGTCTTTGTTGTTCCGGTAACTTCAAAAACGGCATTTGCGGTCTTTATGCAGCCTCTGTCGCCAACCTGACCGCCGCCTTCACCATAGAACGGACTTTTTGAAAAGATGAGTGCGCCCTCGCCGTCCTCATTGATGAATTCCGCTCTGTTTCCGTCTGAAATTGCGGCAATGACTTCACTCTCACACTCAAGGGTGTCATAACCGACAAAATCGGTCTTTTCAATACCCTTTGTGACTGCGGCGGTGCCTTTCCATGTTTCGGCACCGGCATCTTTCCTTGCAGCGCGCGTTCTCAGCCTGTTTTCCTCAACAAGCTTTTTGAACGCCTCCTCGTCAACGGAAAGACCTTTTTCTGCAAGAATTTCCTTTGTCAGGTCAATCGGAAAGCCGAAGGTATCCTGAAGTTTGAATGCGTCCTCACCCGAAAGAACTTTCATGTCTCCTTTTTCAATCAGCGAATTGAGGAGCGAAAGGCCGGTATCAACGGTTTTTGCAAAGTTTTCTTCTTCAGCCTTGATAACCTTGACGATAAGGTCATGCTTTTCCTCAAGATTCGGATAGGCGTTTTTGTTCTCACGGATAACAGTCTCGCAGACCTCATAAAGGAACGGGCGGTTGATTCCGAGCAGCTTTCCGTGGCGTGCGGCGCGGCGAAGAAGGCGGCGCAGAACATAGCCTCTTCCCTCGTTTGAAGGCATAACGCCATCGCTTATCATAAAGGTTGTGCTTCTGATATGATCGGTGATAACGCGCAGGGAAATATCACTCTTTTCATTGTCATGATATTTCACTCCGGCAATATCAATGACATGCTTCATAATGTTGCGGACGGTATCAACCTCAAAGAGGTTATCAACGCCCTGCATAATGCAAGCAAGCCTTTCAAGACCCATACCGGTGTCAATATTGCAGCTTTTAAGGCGGGTGTAATTCCCGTTTCCGTCATTTTCAAACTGAGTGAAAACAAGGTTCCAAAATTCGGTATATCTGTCGCAGTCGCAGCCGGGGCCGCAATCGGGAGAGCCGCAGCCGTATTTTTCACCGCGGTCAAAGTAGATTTCCGAACACGGGCCGCAGGGGCCTGCACCGTGCTCCCAGAAGTTATCTTCCTTTCCAAGCCTGACAATCCTTTCCGGTGCAACGCCGACTTCCTTTGTCCAAATATCAAAAGCCTCGTCATCATCCTGATAGATGGTAACCCAGAGCTTGTCAACTGGCATTTTCATGACCTTGGTACAAAACTCCCATGCCCATGCGATTGCCTCATGCTTGAAGTAATCACCGAACGAGAAATTTCCGAGCATTTCAAAATATGTTCCATGTCTTGCGGTAATTCCGACGCGCTCAATGTCCGGTGTGCGGATACACTTTTGGCAGGTGGTCATGCGTCTGCACGGAGGGGTGAGCTCACCTGTGAAGTATTTTTTGAGCGGCGCCATGCCTGCATTGATAAGCAGCAGGCTCTTGTCTCCCTGAGGAACAAGGGAAAAGCTGTTCGCTCTGAGGTGTCCCTTGCTTTCAAAGAACGAGAGAAATTTTTCTCTGATGTCATTAAGACCCATCCATTCCATTTTTAATCAGATCCTTTCAGAAATACTTTTGAAAAATAAAAAAAGATGCTCTTTTACACTAAAATCGGGGTGAGCGAACGCCCACGGTACCACCCGAATTGCGCAAAAAGCACCGCTTTGCACGGCCACAAAAGACCGCATTCCGTTAACGCCGGAAAACGTCCGTCCTTTCGGCGGAGGCTCAGAAGCAGCACGCAGATTTTTGAAAACACCTTGCAAAGCCTTTCAGCCGCGAGCCTTGCTCTCTGAAAAACGGGAACAAAAAGTGCGTTTCTTCATCAATGCCATTACAAAATATAACGAGGAAATTTTACTATTACTCTCTCCTTTTGTCAAGTCCTTAAAAGATTTTTTGCTTATTATTTTTCAAAGTTAAAGATAATTCTATCGGTTACGTTGAAAAGCCTCCGCCTTTCAACCGTTATTTGCCCCAGCCAGGGCAAATGTGAAGCAACTATATAGAAATTCTAAAAATTTTTGATTTTTTTGTTTCCAAACATTGACTAAATGTAATAATGATGATAATATATTCGAGTTAAAAGCGAATGTGCGAGTTTTTTTGTTCATTTTGCACAGCGCTTTTTTCTTTTTCCACGTTCAAAAGAAAAGATTTGGGAGGAAAATGTATGTCAAACAAACTTGAAAAAAAATACGGCCTATTGACCGCTATCTGTATGGTAGTCGGTATAGTCGTAGGAAGCGGCGTCTTTTTCAAGGCGCAAACCATCCTTGAAAAGACCGAAGGCGATATGCCGCTCGGTATTCTTGCATGGATCATCGGCGGCGTAATCATGATTTTCTGCATCCTTGCCTTCTCCGTAATGGCGCAGAAATATGAAAAGGTTAACGGCGTTGTTGACTATGCTGAGGCAACCATAGGAAGCAAATATGCTTACATGGTCGGCTGGTTCATGAGCACAATCTACTATCCCGGAATGACCTCGGTTCTTGCCTGGCTTTCGGCAAGATATCTTCTTGTTTTCATTAGCTCAGTAAATCCGGACTTTGCAATGCACATTGCGGCTTCCGATGGCGGCTGCATTTACGGCCCGGAGTGTCTCGCCCTTTCCTGCCTTTTCCTTGTTGGCAGTTATGCGCTCAATGCCCTTTCTCCGAAGATTGCCGGTAAATTTCAGGTTTCCGCAACATTCATCAAACTCATTCCCCTTGTCCTCATGGCTGTTGTTGGAACGATTTACGGCTTCACGCACAACATGGCCGGTTCGGCTGATCCGATTCTCATTGAAAACTTCAAAACCGCTTCAGGCAATACTTCGGTTCTTTTTGTTGCTGTTTGCGCAACAGCTTTTGCTTATGAAGGCTGGATAATTGCAACATCAATCAATGCGGAGCTCAAGAACGCAAAGCGTAATCTTCCCATTGCTCTTGTTCTTGGCGGAATCATCATTATTGCCGTTTATGTTCTTTATTACATTGGCGTTGCCGGCGGCGCTGATGTCAACACACTCAGAACAGACGGGGCTTCCGTTGCTTTCACAAATGTTTTCGGAAATGTTCTCGGAAACATTCTTAATCTCTTTGTTGCCATCTCCTGCATGGGTACTCTCAACGGACTTATGCTCGGCTCAACAAGAGGTCTTTACTCAGTTGCCGTCAGAGGTTTCGGTCCGAAATCAAAGACATTCAGCGAGGTCAGCGAAAACACAAATATGCCGACAAACTCCTCTGTTTTTGCGATTCTTGTCTGTGCTTTGTGGCTCGTATACTTCTTCGGCGCAAACCTTACTCCGAAACCGTGGTTCGGAATTTTCAGCTTTGATTCCTCTGAACTTCCGATTATCACAATTTATGCATTCTACATTCCGATTTTCATTCTTTTCATGAAGAAAGCCAAGGATGTAAACCCGTTCAAGCGTTTTGTTCTTCCCGCCCTTGCAATCATCGGTTCTCTGTTCATGGTCTTTGCTGCAATTTATTCACACGGTATCGCCCCCTATCAGGCGGCCGCAGCTGAAGGCAAATTCAGCTGCCCGGTTCTCTTCTATCTTGTCATCTTTGCAGTCATCATGATTATCGGCGCTTGCTTTGGAAAGAAAAAGTCAAAGTAATTGATTAACATTCAGATTCAAAAAAACGGAGTTGTCGCATTTGCGTCAGCTCCGTTTTTTCTTCCGGGTTTCAGGCTTATGTACTAAGTCCGAAACTTACCGAAAGAGCTTTGTCTATTCTGTCCATATCGGTCTCACAGAGATTTCCCATGTGCTCGCGCAGCCGCCTTTTGTCAAGCGTTCTAACCTGCTCAAGAAGGACTATTGAATCCTTTGCAAGGCCGCAGCCGTCTGCATTTACCCTGATATGGGTCGGCAAATTAGTTTTTGTTCTTCTGCTTGTTATTGCGGCAGCAATAACGGTTGGGCTGAATTTGTTTCCAACATCATTTTGAACAATGAGCACCGGTCTGATTCCACCCTGCTCCGAGCCGACAACCGGACTTAAATCAGCGTAATAAATGTCTCCCCGTTTAACATTCATGGCATTAACTCCCTTTCGTGTCTGACAGTAATATTCTGTCCCTGTTTTCTTTCTCTTAATCACGCGGGAGCAATATTATCGTTGAGTAATCACCGAACGACCGCCGAGTTGCTTCAAGCAAATTTTTAAACCGCGGTCACTGCATTTTATGCCATATCCTGCACTGATGTGAATTCATAATCATAGACGCCGGAACGCAAAGCCTTAATTCTTCCGTTCTCATCGAGCGAAAGCACCGCTTCACCGGGAACACCGTCAAGCTTTATTTTTCGTGCATAAGCTTTATGCTCGCTTGTTCCGGCGGCAGACAGCGCTTCAAAAAGCGATTGAAAACCCTTTTGGCCGCCAAAAAGATTTTCAAGGTTTTCAAGCGAACACTCCGTTCCATCAAACCCAAAAGACAAAGCACCGTTTTCAAGCTTCACCAAAAACCCCTTTACATCATTTGGTTCTGATATATTAAGCGTAATTTTTTCCGGTGAAAGAAAGCAGAGTTCGCCTCTTATCATTGTTTCACCCTCGGCGAATGATACGTTTGCGGTTGTTTTTTCAAGTTTAAAGGCACCTTGACCACCATTTTTTGCGCAGCCGCAAAAGAGAAGCAAAACAATAAGAAGCAAAACAATTAGCCTTTTCATATGTGTTCCCCTTTCGGAAAGGTTTCATGAAAAGTATATTTTCCATTGCGCTTCAATATGCGAGACAAAGCAAAACCCGACTGCCGCAAAACCGAAAGCAGGTGCGGCAACCGGGTTAAAAATTTAAGAATTGTTGATATTAAAGCGAGGCTTTCAGAATTTCGAGGATATCGTTTTCTTCAAGCGGCGCCCATGCGCTTTCAAGACCTTCATTGACGGCAATGTGATGGGCCATTTCTTCAAGACGTGAAGAGTCGATTCCGACATCCTTGAGGTGCATCGGCATTGAGAATGATTCAAAAAGGCTATATACGCTCTCAATGGTCTTTTCGGCAATTTCATTTTCCGGCAAAGACGGATCGATGCCAAAAATGTGAGTGCCAAAGCTGACAAACCGTTCAACGGTATGCTCATTCAAAATGTGCTTCATCCAGCGCGGTGTGATGATTGCAAGACCTTCACCGTGAGTGATGTCATAGTATGCGCTCAGAGCGTGCTCAATTCCGTGGCAAGGCCAGCCGGACGGACTGTTGCCGATTGAAAGAATCTTATTGCAGGCGAGCGAGCAGTCAACCATAAACTCACCTCTTGCATCATAATTTTCAGGCTCTTCAATGGCAATTTTTGCGTTTTCAATAAGGCTTTTGATTGCGCTTTCACACATTCCGTCCGTCAAAAGCGAATGCTTCTCGCAGAAATACTGCTCAATGATATGGTTAATTGCATCTGCGGCACCGGCAGCCGTCTGTTTTTTTGAAACAGAGAATGTATACCGCGGATCAAGTATTGACGCATGGGGAAAGAGAAGGTCATCAAGATATCCAACCTTGTCATTGGTTTCCGTTCTTGAAATTACGCAGCCGCTGTCATACTCCGAGCCTGTTGCGGCAAGGGTGAGAATATCCACCAGAGGAAGCGCAGCTTTCGCCTTAACCTTATATGTGATAAGATCCCACGGCTCACCGTCATAAAGAGCACCGGCACAGATTGCTTTTGAGCAGTCAAGAACGCTTCCGCCGCCAACGGCAAGAACAACGTCAATGTTATGCTCCTTGCAGAGCTTTACTCCGCCGAGAACGCTTGTTGTATACTTCGGATTAGGCTCAATGCCCGGAAGCTCATACACCTCAAAACCGGACAGCAGCTCTTTAACCTTGTCATAAAGGCCGATTTTCTTGATACTTCCGCCGCCGTATGTCATGAGAACCCTTTTTCCGAGCGGGCGCAGCACATCGGGAAGATTCATAACGGCGTCTTTTCCGAATATGAGTTTAGTCGGGGTACAATAAACAAAATTTTCCATTATTCAACGCACCTTTCTGAATTGATATAATTATTTAAGCTTTTTGCCATCACTGAAAGCTTTGCCGACAATATCGCCGAGAACAACATAATTGCTGTTAAACGGGTCGAATGTTATCGGCCGGACTTTTTGAACATCAACATTTCCGTTTGAGTCAAGAACACTTTCATCAACGCTGACGTTGACAATCTCACCGACAAGAGTTCCCGTTTTCGGATCATAGCTTTTGAGTCTGCATTCGGCGGCAACGGAAAGCTCAGCAATGAGCGGAGCATCAACAAAGTTTGATTTCACCGCATGAAAACCGGCTTTTTCAAACTTGTCCTGAACGGTATTTCCCGAAACGATTCCGACATAGTCACAGGCAACCGTATGCTTTTCATCAGCCATGCTGACGGTGAACGCCTTTTTCAAAAGAATGTTCTTCGTTGTTTTGTGGCCGGAGCTTATACACATTGAAATTTCATTGCTGTTGCTGATACCGCCCCACGCGGCATTCATCGCGTCCGGCTTTCCGTTTTCGTCATATGCTGCAAGGATAAAAACGGGCTGCGGATAGGTATACGGCTTTGCACCAAAATTTTTTCTCATTGATATTACCTCCTTAATTTTTGATTATTATATAACTTGAAGTTAAGTTTAAGTCAAGAGTTTTCTGAAAAAATTCTGAAAAAAATTAACCGCACCGGTCAAAGCAACCACTGCGGTTAAAATATTAACTGAATCATTCAAAATCTGCAAAAACTTCGCGCAGTTCGTCAATAACATCGCTTGGAAGCATTCCGGTTTTTGAATATCTGTCCGCAAGAACATCAGCGCAGAAGCCGTGGATATACACCGCAGCATCCGCCGCGTCAACCGGTCTGAGTCCGCGCGCACAAAAAGCAGAAAGAATTCCGGCAAGAACATCGCCGCTGCCGCCTTTTGAAAGCCCGTTATTGCCGGAAGCATTGATATATATCCGGTCTGAATCCGGCGAGGCAACAACGGTATTTGAGCCTTTGAGGACAACGTAAACGCCGTGCTCTTTTGAAAACTGTCCGGCGTACAATACGCGGTCAGCCTGAATCAGGCTCGTCTGAACACCGGTGAGCGTGCTCATCTCTCCCGGATGCGGAGTGAAAATGACCGGTATTGTAAGATCTTCAATAAGCGACATATTTCCGGCAACAATATTAAGCGCATCCGCATCAACAATAACGGGAACTTTTGCATTTTCAAGTACGGCCTTGAGCACCGCCTCGGTGTCCTCATTCACGCCGAGTCCGCAGCCGATTAAAATTGCGTCAAACTTATCAAGAGATGAAAGGAGGGCTTCAACGCACGCGGCGCCGAGAGTTCCTTTTTCGTTTTCGGAAAGTGGCATAAAAAGCGTTTCGGTGAGCTTTGAGGTCATGGTCTGATAGAGGCACTCCGGAAAAGCGCAGGTAACAAGACCGACGCCGCTGCGCAGTGCTGCTTTTGCGGCAAGCACGGCAGCGCCCGGCATTGCTTTGCTTCCGCAGATTGAAAGAAGATGGCCGAATGTTCCCTTGTGAGCACATGGGTCGCGCTCAGGAAACAGATTGCCTATTTCCGTCTTGTTATAAGTATACATTGAGTTATTGATGAAGTTATAGCTTTCCTCGGGGATACCTATATTCGCAATGATTATATCGCCGCAGCAGTCCGAGGCCGGGTGAACAATATGAGCCGGCTTCAGCGCAGAGATTGCGATTGTGTAATCGGCAACAAAGCAGTTCGGATCGCAGTATCCGCTGTCGCAGTAAACGCCGCTGGGAATATCTATTGCAAATTTGAGTCCCTTGGCGCCGGACATTTCAGAGATAAGCTGCTTCATATCCTCCGAAATTGAGCCGTAAAAGCTGAATCCAAAAATTGCGTCAACAACAACATCAGCGCCTCTGACAGTTTGAACGGCTTTCATTCTGTCTGCATCGTACCAAACAGTCGGAATTGCAATGTCAACCGCCATTTTATACATATATTCCGCCTCCGGGCTTCCCGGATATCCGGAAGCGAGGACAATGGTAACATTATATCCGTTTTCGGCAAACTTGCGCGCAACAACAAAGCCGTCTCCGCCGTTATTTCCTTTTCCGCAAACCACAACAATATTGCGCCTTCTTGTTTTATCGTTTTCAATAATGTTCCGGATATTGCGTGTGCAGGCCGCACCGGCATTTTCCATCATGCGCTGATAGCTCAGACCGTATTTTGCGGTGTACTTTTCAACCTGCTTCATTTCATCGCAGTTAAGAAGTCGCATAAATCATCCACCTTTCAAAAATGCAAATCAAGTTTTGATTCATTGTATCACACTTCGGCCAAAATTAAAATATTTTTTTATTAAGTCTTGAAAAAAAGTTCGGATTGTGGTAAAGTAACTGAAGATAACGCGATGAAAAAGAGAGTAGGCGTTTGTTTTTCATTTCAGAGAGAAGCGGTTTTTGGCTGCGATCCGTTTCATTGAAAAGGCGCTGAAGTTCACTTTGGAGCGGTGAGGCTGAAAAAAAGTAGGTCTCAACGGGCTACCTCCGTTAAAAGGTACAAGGAGTGTTTGCTTTTTGCAAAAATTAGGGTGGTACCGCGGAGTTTTTGATTTTCAGCTTCGTCCCTATTTTGGGGACGGAGCTTTTTGTTTTGTCTCTTATGCAAGTCACATCAGTTATATAAAACGAAAGGAATGATTTCAAAATGAAAGAACAACTTGAAGCTATCCGCAAAAGCGCGATAGCCGAGCTTCAGAACGCTTCCGTTTTGCAGGATCTTGACTCGGTTCGAGTGAAGTTTCTCGGCAAAAAGGGCGAGCTGACCGCAATTCTCAAGCAGATGGGCAAACTTTCCGCCGAGGAAAGACCTGTTATCGGCCAGCTTGCAAACGAAATCAGAGCAGACCTTGAAAGCAAAATTTCCGGCCGTGTTGACTCAATCAAGGAAAAAATGCTTGAAGAAAAACTCAAGAGCGAGAAAATTGACGTTACCCTCCCCTCCGGAAGAGTTCCGCTTGGCCATAAGCATCCGCTTTCAATCGTGCTTGATGAGGTTAAGGATATCTTTTTCGGCATGGGCTTTTCCGTTGCCTCGGGTCCGGAAATTGAGTGGGATTATTATAACTTTGAAGCCTTGAATATTCCCAAGAACCACCCGGCAAGAGACACCCAGGATACTTTCTATATTACAGAAAATATGCTGCTGAGAACTCAGACCTCACCATGCCAGATCCGCGTTATGGAAAAGCAGGCGCCGCCCATTCGCGTGATCGCTCCCGGCCGTGTTTACCGTTCAGATGCCGTTGACGCGACCCATTCGCCGATTTTCCACCAGATTGAGGGTCTTGTTGTTGACAAGGGCATCACAATGGCTGATCTCAAAGGCTGCCTTGAAGATTTTGCAAAGAGCCTTTATGGCGAGGACACAAAAATCAGGCTGCGTCCGCACCACTTCCCGTTCACCGAGCCTTCATGCGAGATTGACGTTTCCTGCTTTAACTGCGGCGGAAAAGGCTGCCCGATGTGCAAGGGCGAGGGCTGGATTGAAATTCTCGGCGGCGGAATGGTTCACCCGAAGGTTCTCAAAAACTGCGGCGTTGACCCCGATGTTTACAGCGGCTTTGCTTTCGGAATTGGTCTTGAGAGACTTGTTATGTTCCGCTTCAATATTGATGATATGCGTCTTCTTTATGAAAACGATGTCAGATTCCTCAACCAGTTTTAAGGAGGTGCTTTAAAAATGAATCTTTCAAAGAAATGGCTGCACGATTTTGTTGACCTCGATGTAAGCGATAAAAAATTTGCGGACGAAATGACTCTTTCCGGCTCAAAGGTTGAAGCTTTTGAGGTTGAAGGTCATGAGCTTAATAATATTATCACGGGAAGAATTGACTCGCTCACCCGTCACCCGGATTCGGATCATATGTGGATCTGCTCGGTCAATGTCGGAAAAGACGAAAACATTCAAATCGTTACCGGAGCGCAGAACCTCAAGGAGGGCGATGTGGTTCCCGTTGCAATGGATGATTCATACGTTCATGGCGGTCAGCATATCACAAAAGGCAAGCTGCGCGGCGTTGAAAGCAACGGTATGCTCTGCTCACTCGGCGAACTTGGCCTTACCGCGCATGACTTCCCATATGCAATCGAGGACGGAATTTTTGTCCTCGGCGATGACTGTGATAAGACACTCGGTATTGACATCCGCGAGGCAATAGGCCTCAATGACACGGTTACCGAGTTTGAAATTACCTCAAACAGACCGGACTGCCTTTCAATCATCGGCCTTGCGCGTGAAGCTTCCGCAACCTTCGGAGTACCCTTCAAAAAGCATGAGCCGGTTGTCAAGGGCTGCGGCGGTGACGTCAATGAGCACCTTTCAGTTGAAATTCTCAACCCGGAGCGCTGCTACCGTTACTGCGGTGCAGTTGTTAAAAATGTCCGCGTCAAAGCCTCTCCGCGCTGGATGAGGGAAAGGCTGCGCGCCTGCGGCGTCAGACCGATTAACAACATTGTTGACATCACAAACTATGTTATGCTCGAATATGGCCAGCCTATGCACGCTTTTGACCTGCGCTTCCTTGACGGAAACAGCGTCATTGTCCGCACCGCAAAGGACGGAGAAAAAATCACGACCCTTGACGGCGTTGAACGCGACCTCACCGAGGAAATGCTCGTCATTGCAGACAAGAACAAGCCCGTTGCCGTTGCCGGCGTTATGGGCGGCGAATTCAGCGGTATCATGGATGACACCGACACTATCGTTTTTGAAAGCGCCTGCTTCAACGGACCCACAACGCGAATCACCGCGAAAAAGCTCGGAATGAGAACGGAAGCCAGCGGTCGATATGAAAAAGAGCTTGACCCGGAAAACTGTATGCCTGCGCTCCTTCGTGCACTTGAGCTTGTTGAAGAGCTTGACGCCGGAGACGTTGTGAGCGGTATCATTGACTGCGACAAGTCTGTTAAGAAGGACAGAACCCTCCCCTTTGAGCCGCAGTGGGTCAACGAGTTCATTGGCATTGATGTTTCCGCTGAGGAGCAAAAAAGAATTCTTGAAGCTATCGACTTCAAGGTTGAAAACGGCGTTATCACCGCTCCCTCATTCAGAAATGACATTGAACACCAGGCTGACATTTCCGAGGAAATTGCACGTTTCTACGGCTATCAGAATATTCCGAACAGAAAGCTTGGAGGCGTTGCCAACGCAAAGCGTACTCCGGAACAGAACATGGAAAGACTTGTTTCTCAGACTCTCCTCGGCTGCGGTCTTTCGGAAATTGCAACTTTCTCATTCATCAGTCCGAAGCATTATGACAAAATCAGACTTCCGAAAGATGACCCGAGAAGAAACGGCGTTGTTATTTCCAACCCCCTCGGCGAGGACACAAGCGTTATGAGAACAACCGTAATTCCCTCAATGCTCGACGTTCTTTCAAGGAACTATAACAACCGGAACGCTGCAGCGTCACTTTTTGAAATTTCAAACGAGTATATCTGGAACGGCACTGAAAAGCTGCCCGATGAAAACGTCAAGGTCACCCTTGGAAAGTATGGCGAAAGCTGCGATTTCTTCAGCCTCAAGGCTGTTATTGAAGAGCTTCTTTATGTCACCGGTGTTGCCGGTTATGACTTTGTTCCGGTTACGGATGACCCGACCTTCCATCCCGGAAGATTTGCAAAAATCATGCTCGGCGATGTTCAGATAGGCTACCTCGGCGAGGTTCATCCGGCCGTTCTCAAAAACTATGATATCGGTGTTAAAGCCTATATCGGCCAGGTTGACTTTGCATCACTCATTAAATACGGAAACCTTAAGCGCGTTTATAAGCCGCTCCCGCGTTTCCCGGCCTCAAGCCGCGACCTTGCTTTTGTCTGTGACATTGATGTTCCGGTTATGACGCTTGAAAAGGCAATTTCCGGCGCCGTTGGCAAAATTCTTGAGAGTATTACCCTCTTTGACGTCTACGTTGGCTCTCAGATTCCTGAGAACATGAAGAGCGTTGCTTTCAGCATTAAAATGAGGGCTGCCGACCGTACCCTCACCGATGAGGAAGCTGATTCGGCAATGAAAAAAGCTATTGATGCGCTTTCAAAAATCGGCATCAAGCTCAGAAGCTGATAATCAACAGAAAGCCGTACCCAAGCGCAAACTCCGGGTACGGCTGATTTAGTATAAGTCAACACAGGAAAGGAAAACCGATATGCTTTCGGAACACGATCTTCAAAAAATCAATGAGCAAAGCGTTGGCAACATGGAGCTTTTGGAAGAGGAACAAACCTGCGGCTGCTTTTTTTGCGGAAAAATTTTTTCTTCAAACGAGATAACGCAATACATCGAAGATGACGATGAAGGCGACACGGCTGTCTGTCCATTTTGCAAAACGGATTCCGTCATCGGCGAAAGCTGCGGATTTGAAATTACAGAAGAACTTTTGAAGCAGATGCATGACTATTGGTTTTGAACGGGTAACCGCCGACTTGACTGAGGACACAAATGTTGGTGAGTAAATTTGTGTTTTTCGGTTAACCGGCGGTAATTTTATATTTGCCTTGCAATTCTGTCAAAACGGTAGTCATCATCATAATTAATTGTTCCTGATGAACGGTATACACTCAGAACAAGTCCAACGGCAAGATATAAGCTCACAACGGATGAGCCGCCGGAACTGATGAACGGAAGCGTGATTCCGATAACAGGCAGAAGCTTGAGACACATTCCGATATTTATGACAACCTGTGCAATTATCATAAACATTACTCCATAGCAAATCATTGAGGCGGAATAATTGTTTGACCGTTTTCCAACATAGATGATGCGGATTGCAAGAAGCGCAAAAAGCAACAGAACAACAAAAGCTCCGATGAGTCCCGTCTCCTCGCATATAACGGAAAAAATCATGTCATTGGAGCTCTCCGGAACCAAGCCGCTCTGGGTGTAAGTTCCCTTGAAAAGGCCGGTTCCGAAAAATCCGCCCTCGCTGATTGCATTCGAGGCCTGCTGCTGCTGATAGATTTCATCCGAATAAGACTGCGGGTCAATAAGCGCGAGAATTCTGTTTCGCTGAATATTATCGAAAACCTTATACCACACGATAGGCAGCGCCGCCCCAACGGCAACAACCCCCAACGGGAAATAAAGCCAATGCACACCGGCAATGAACATCATTCCGACAAACATCATTATGAAAATGAGCGCCGAGCCCATGTCACCCGTATAAACAACAAGGGCTATCGGTATCATTGCGTGAATGCAAAGAAACAAAACATTTTTAACGCTTGAAAGGTCACTTTTGAGATAATTAAGATGCTTAGAAAATGTTATGATAAAGCCGATTTTCAAAATCTCGGACGGCTGGAGATAAAGGCTTTTTGTGATTTTCAGCCATGAGCGCGCATCCGATCTTCCGCTTGGCGCAGAGCCAAACGGTATCAGCAAAAGCATCAGAAAAAGCGAGCCTGCGGCTATGACCGGCCACAGCTTTAAAATGATGTCATAATCAATGAACGAAATGACAAGACAGGCGGCAACGCCCAAAATGAGCGCAAGAATCATGACCTTCGCATCACGCGAAAGGAACGCACCGTTCTCCGCCGTTCTGTGCGTTGCGGAGGAAACCATCACCGTGCCTATTGCCGAAAGGAAGAGACACAATAGCAAAAACAGTTTGTCTGTTTCCTTAACGGCCTTTTTAATGTTTTTATATATCAAACCAAACCACGTCCTAAATTTTATCTTTCATTCAGCCGAAAACTGTAACGATATTTTTTGCAGCAACAATGATTATATAATATTTATGACGATATTTCAAGTGATTGCGTTGACTTCTCGCCGTTTTGTGATACAATATATAAACAACCGCAGATTAACTGCCGGGCGAAAAGTTCGGCAGTATATTTTAAATTTTAATCAGCGGCCGGTTAATATACTTTTAAGGAGAAGCCGGATTTTTCTTCCGGATAGTACATATGTTCATTACTCAGACCAACAGCGTTGAGGAAACCGAGGCTCTTGCCGAACGAATTTCAAAAAAGCTTTCAACTCCCGTTGTCATTGCGTTTTTCGGCGGACTCGGAATGGGAAAAACCGCTTTCACAAAAGGTCTTGCAAAAGGCCTCGGGATTGACTGCGATGTCACAAGTCCAACCTTCGCGCTTGTTCACGAATACTGCGGAAAAAATGTTACGCTCTATCATTTTGATATGTATCGCGTTGAAACGTGGGACGATCTTTATTCAACCGGATTTTTTGACTATTATCAAAAGGGCTGTGTGATTGCCTGCGAATGGAGCGAAAACATTGAAAACGCTCTTCCGGAAAACACGGTGCGCATATATATTGAACGCGGTGAGCACGAAAATCAACGCAATTTCAAAATTGAAGGGTTCGGTGAATATGAAGATTTTATCAGTTGACACAAGCGCTGTCTGCGCTTCGGTTGCCGTTACTGAAGATGAGAAAATTGTCAGCCTTTGTTCAACGAACGCGGGGCTCACACACTCAAGAACGCTTTTGCCGATGATTGATTCCGCGCTTAAAAATTCCGAAACCGACCTTTCGGACATAGATTACCTCGCCTGCTCGGTTGGCCCCGGTTCATTCACTGGAATCAGAATCGGCGTTGCGGCAATCAAAGGCCTCTCTGACGGAACGGGAAAAAAATGCATCAGCATTTCAACGCTTGAAGCTCTTGCTTATAATCTCCTTGGTCAGGATGTTATTGCCTGCTCTGTTATGGACGCACGGTGCAACCAGGTCTATTGCGCAGTTTTTGATGTTTCAAAAAACCGTGTAACTCGCCTTACGGACGATGAAGCACTGAAAATTGGCGAGCTTAGAGAGAAGCTCAGCCGATACGGCAAAAGAATTGTCTTTGTTGGCGACGGAGCAAAACTTTGCGAAAACACAATCGGCTATGAAGCCGCACCGCCGCTTTTAAGATTTCAAAACGCGGCGAGTGTCGGCATCTGCGCATTCAGGAATTTCAGCAAAGGTAAGCTGATTTCCGCTTCAGAACTGATGCCGACCTACCTCAGACTTCCGCAGGCTGAAAGAGAGCTTAAAGCTAAAATTAACAATAAAGCAAAGGAGAATCAACAATGATTGCATTGGGAGCAGACCACGGAGGATATTTCCTCAAGGAAGAAATTAAAAAGCATCTTGATGAAAAGGGAATCGAATATAAGGACTTTGGAACCTATTCATCAGACTCGGTTGACTACGCAAAAATTGCCTATAAAACCTGTCAAAGTGTAACGAGCGGTGAATGCGAAAAAGCCATTCTCTGCTGCGGAACAGGAATAGGAATCTCAATGGCCGCCAACAAAGTCAAAGGCATCCGTGCGGCCTGCTGCTCGGACTGGTTCAGCGCAAAATATACAAGACTCCACAACGATGCAAACGCTCTTTGCCTCGGCGGAAGAGTAGTCGGCGCCGGTCTTGCGCTTGAGATGGTTGATGTTTTCCTTTCAACCGAATTTGAAGGCGGCAGACACCAGAGAAGGGTTGACCAAATCACAGCCATTGAAAACGGCACATTTGAAGATTGAATCACGGAATATTTAATCGCCGCCCACGGCTTGTTTAGGCCATGGACGGCGATTTTTGCTTTACTCGTTTAATTTCTTCTTAATCGGGATCCAAATTTCGCAGTAATACTTTTCATCGAGTGTGCCTTTTTCATACTTTGCCGGGTTGTCATAATATTCAACGCAGAAACCTGCGGCGAACTCATATTCTTTCAAAGCCGGGAGCCACTCGGTATAAATCTTTGTGTTAACATCCTGCAACGCGCTCGGCATTGGACCGACGCAAGGGAACACAGCCCAAGTGAAAGCCGGAATTGTTCTTGTTACAAAGCCTTCCGGAACCTCCCTTTCCGGCTAATACGGGTCGGCAATCAAATATTCAAAAGTCTCCTGACCCATTGTTTCGTCAATGTTAATGCCGTATGTACCCATTACAACGACGCCCTTTCCGGTCTTGAAATGCTCCTTCCAGAAAAGAGGAACATTTTCCTTTGCACCCTCATAATTAAACTTTTTTGCGTCTGCAATAACGGTGAATGCATCCTTGTTCAAAATTTTGTAATCCTTGGTATAGCCTCCCTCAAGAGAAAATTTGATTTTCAGCGGAGCAAAGGATTTGAGCATAACACCGTCCTTGCGGACACAAGCCGGTGTCACGCCGTGGAAGCGGGTGAAAGCCTTTGTGAAGCTGTCCGGCGAATCGTATCCGTATTTCAAAGCAATGTCTATCACCTTTTCATCGGTCACCAAAAGGTCATTCCCGGCAAGCGCAAGTCTGCGATTTCGGATATACTCCGAAACCGTGAAGCATTGCAAAACCTTTCTAAAAATAAAACGGAGAAAGATTCATGCTTTCGGCTATGCTTTTCGGTGACAAATCTTCCGTGATATTCTCTTCAATATACTGAATTGAATCGCCTATAACCGCCATCCATTCCATTCGTTATGCCCTCCCTTGTTTTGCTGTGGCTATATTATAGCACCCATAAAGCATCCGCACCCGATTATTTATGCTCACTTTTGTCCTGAATTAATCACTTGATTTTTAATGCCCTCGTTGCATTGAGAACAGCAATAACCATTACGCCGACATCCGCAAAAATCGCAATCCACATATCCGCAATTCCGACTGCGCCGAGAACAAGGCACAGCGCCTTGACCGCGAGTGCAAAAACAATGTTTTCCTTAACGATTCTGAGCGTTCTGATTGAAATTTTTGAAGCAAGGGGAAGCTTTGCCGGGTCATCATCCATGAGGACAACGTCCGCCGCCTCAATGGCAGCATCAGAACCCAATGCGCCCATTGCAACGCCGATATCCGCCCTTGAAAGCACCGGCGCGTCATTGATTCCGTCGCCGACAAAAACAAGCTTTTCCTTATCTGCCTTTTCAGAAAGAAGTTTTTCAACCTCATTGACCTTATCCTCAGGAAGAAGCTGCGCTTTGTATTCGTCAAGGCCGATTTCAGAGGCAACGCGTTTTGCTGTTTTTTCGCTGTCTCCGGTGAGCATCACGGTCTTTTTAATTCCGTTTTCTTTGAGCTTTGCAATTGCTGCTTTTGAGTTTGCCTTAACAACGTCTGAAATGACAATGCAGCCTGCATATTTTCCGTCAACGGCGGTATAGACAACCGTTCCTTCGTCATGTTCGGTTTCAACGGAGATGCCCTTGTCATTCATAAGCTTTATATTACCGGCAAGAACCTGCCTTCCGTCAACACAAGCTGAAACTCCCCTGCCGGAGATTTCGTGAATATCAGAGACCCTTTTTCGGTCAATGTCTTTTCCGTACACTTTTTTGAGGCTTTCGCTTATCGGATGGCTTGAGCCGCTTTCGGCGTGTGCAGCGTAATATAAAAGGCTGTTTTTGTCAAAGCATTCTTCCGGATAAATCCCCGTCACCGTAAAAACACCCTCGGTGAGCGTTCCGGTTTTGTCAAAAACAAAGTATTTGGCGTCTGAAAGTGCTTCAAGATAGTTTGAGCCTTTAACCAGTATGCCGTTGCTTGAAGCGCAGCCGATTCCGGCAAAAAAGCTCAACGGTATTGAAATTACAAGTGCACACGGGCAGCTGATTACAAGGAAGGTCAGTGCTCTCGTTATCCATTCACCCCACAGAGGAGCTTCACCCATAATGAGCCTTGCAACCGGTGGAAGAAGCGCAAGCACAAGCGCACCGCCGCAGACAGCCGGAGTATAGTATTTTGAAAATTTCGTGATAAAATTTTCCGACTTTGATTTTTTCATGCTCGAATTTTCAACAAGATCGAGTATTTTTGAAACCGTGGACTCACCGAATTCCTTTGAGGTCTTGACGCGGATCACTCCGGAAAGATTGATGCAGCCGCTGATGACATCATCACCCTGCTTTGCGCTGCGCGGAACGCTTTCGCCGGTGAGAGCGCTTGTGTCAAGCGTTGTGTTTCCGGAAACAATTACGCCGTCAATGGGAACCTTTTCTCCAGGATTGACAATAATTTCGGTTCCTGCTTCAACGTCTTCCGGGTCAACCTTTGTGAGCTTTCCGTCAACCTCAACATTGGCGTAATCGGGGCGGATATCCATAAGCTCTGTGATATTCTTTCTGCTTTTTCCAACCGCAACACTCTGGAACAACTCACCTATCTGATAGAAGAGCATTACGGCAACACCCTCGCGGAAATCGCCGAGGCCGATAGCGCCGACTGTTGCAACAGCCATGAGGAAGTTTTCATCAAAAATCTGGCCTTTAAAAATGCCTTTAACGGCCTTTTTGAGAATGTCATAGCCTATAACAGCATAAGGCACAAGATACAAAACAGCCTGAATCCAAACATTAAGTTCAACAAACTTAAAAAGTACCGTTAAAAGAACAACCATTGCAGCCGCTATGATTATCCGCCACAAAACCTTCTTTTGCTTCTTGCTCATTTCATAGCCCCCTTAATCAAAATCATCAGATATATATTTCGCAGTCATCTTCAACCTTTTTGCAGTTTTTAACAACGCGCTTCATTGTTTCGTCAACATCAGCACCATCTTCAAACTCAACCTTCATCTTCTGAGCCATGAAAGAGATTGTTGCAGCGCAAACACCCTCCGTCTTTGCGGCGGCTTCTTCCATTTTTGCGGCGCAGTTTGCACAGTCAACTTCGATTGCGTACGTTTTTTTCATAATACCAAATCCTCTCATTGGAAGTCATTGAACGGTTGAATAATTGAACAACTGTTCATCTGTTATCTGTATTATAGTTGAATGCACGCTCAACTGTCAATAGTTTTTGCAAAAAAAAGTTGAAAAAATTTTCGGAAATTCTGAAGCTACAATATATTAAGGCAAAAGAGAAATAAGCAGCTGCTATAGCTGCTTATTGGGTGGAGAAAAAAACAAAAAAGCACTCAAAAAAGTGCTTTTTCGTGGTGCGGGGGATGGGACTTGAACCCACACAGTATTGCTACCACTGGAACCTGAATCCAGCGCGTCTGCCAATTCCGCCACCTCCGCGTAAATATTAAGTTGTAATTTATTCTGCGGAAAAAGCAGACGCGCTCCGCGTGACTCTTGCGGTTCCCAAAATCCATTCGGCTTTATGAAAGCCTCTGCATTTTGACCGCTGCGTTGCGCAAACGTCTGTTGCAGAAACAAACTTTGTAAAAAAAATACCTCTGATTTTTACACGGCGAGGTAACCGAGACGGAGCTCATAGCTAATTCCGTATATGGTGGAGATAAGCG
>DJPI01000015.1:30222-30522 GCA_002438505.1 Ruminococcaceae bacterium UBA6416
CAGCTGAGCTATACCCCCATGAGAATCCTTTATTTACAAGAGTTTTCAACCAAGAGCGCTTGAATGTTTGCCATTTGGAGCGCTTGAATGGTTAAATTACTTTGATATAATACACTACATTTTTTTAGTTGTCAAGAGAAACTGTAAAAAAAGTTTTTAATTTCTTTGCGTTGTAAATAGATGTGGCCCATTTTAGTGAAAAAAATAAAGTCAAAGTATAGTACAATGATTTTTGTAAGCCTTTGAAGTGGAGCGTAGCGAAACGAAAAGGCTTACAAAAATCAACCGGCCTGCGGCAGC